>NZ_JBBPHP010000080.1:0-10225 GCF_038039535.1 Catalinimonas locisalis
ATATGTCTTTTTTCCTATCATAAATAAAGATAAGAATCACTCACCTAAAATGGAATAGGTTGTGCAACAGCCACGGACCTTTTTAGGAAGGGCTAAACAATCACGCGTAAAGAAAATATTGTTGGTTTCCCCATATCATAGAATAAAGAAACATCTGAAGACATTGTCTACTCGCATGAAAATCTTGATAAAAAAAGTATTTAGCGATTATTACTATAGTACCTTACCAATACACATCCCAGTAGCTACCTACCATTGAATGTAGATAGAATTTGATCTTCAACATATACCAGAATGGTAGACTGTATTTTTACGGTGGTTTTCTACCTTCCTCAAGGTAGAGAAAATACTCCCAAAAGCGTAGATAAAACACCTCTTATAAGGTATTCCGATCAAGCACAGATGTCCTGAACTTTGTACAAATTATTATTCAGCTATTCAGACTTGATAGACAAAGGTCAACATTAACTCTTCTTATCAAATTAAGGCCATGAAAAAAATAATCATTAACCTCATGTTGATGGTAGCAGTACTAGCTTTGCTTTATTCCTGCCAGCAGTCCAGATCCAAAGAAGTTGCTGGCAACTCACCATTACGGATAGATTCGGTAGCTTTCAAACAGGAGCAAATTCTCAGGGGCGGTTACCTGGTACATGTAGGCGGTTGTAATGACTGCCATACGCCCAAGGTATTCACTGACGAAGGTATGCAACTAGATACTAGCAGGCTTATGTCAGGTCATCCTAACGGTTCGCCTCTGCCAGAAATTGACCTCAGAGCATTGCAGCCTGGATACTGGACACTCTTCAATTCACATCTTACAGCAGCTGTAGGTCCTTGGGGGCTTACGTATGCCAGAAACCTAACACCGCATGGAACAGGGATTAAAGGCTGGAAAGAAGAAGTATTTATCAAAGCCCTACGTACCGGCAAACATATGGGAATGGAGCAAGGCAGACCCATCATGCCGCCTATGCCCTGGTTTAACGTAGCAGCAGCCACAGATGAAGACCTGAAAGCTATTTATGCCTATCTACAATCGCTAAAGCCCATTGATAACTACGTGCCTGAACCAGTGTCGCCAGAAGAAGTAATGAAAATGGTCTCAACAAAGGCTTTGTAGCATAGCGATATGTGCTAAGCTTTGTTGTGGAGTTGAAATTGAACGTACACTTTAAGATTAGAACATGAACTAGCCAAACCAAAATCCTTTAACATCCTATTAACCCAAATCATGAAAAAGTCAGTAGTTTTTATAGTAGTAACTATGTTTGCCCTTGGCTTCAGCGCCTTTACCAGGAAAGATGAAGCACCCAGTAAATCAGACCTACTTACCGCTAAAACGTGGAAGATGAGCGTATATCAGGTAGAGCCTGCCTATGACTTTTTGCAAAACGGCATCGCTGTCAAAGACATTTATCATGCCTTCACCTGCTATCAGGACAATACCCTAAGCTTTAAGAAGAACGGCAAATTTCAGAGCCAGGAGGGAAAGAATCATTGCGGTAGTAGCCAGTCAGAAATTGGTAACTGGTTCTTTGATCCCAGTGACACCATCCTGATCAGGCAAGCTGCGGGAGAGTCATTTTGTGTAGACATTGTGGAGATCTCTGAAAGTAGACTAATGTACACCTACAAAACCGAAAAGATAGATGCTAACGGAAAGAAGTTGACATTAACCTTTACCGAAGAATATACTGCCCAATAGGCATACACTACATCAATTTATTTTATCCAATTTCATTCATTCAATTTAATTAACCCAAAACAATGAGAACCTTCATCAGACTAAAAATCTATCTTTTAACCCTAATGCTTGTTACCCTTTTCTCCTGTCAGGAAGATGACATTGAGGCAAAAGGTCCGGTTTCTAATTCCAAACAATTAGACAGAACTCAGATTGGTGATGGCAATGTGTCGCTTTGGTTACAATCAGATAAACAGGGTAAACCTGAAAAGCTTAGCATCACGTTCAGCAAAAAAGCCTTCGATAACCTGCCTACAGCAGACGATCATATGGCAAATGAGTTTGTGCTGCAACTAAAGAAACAAGGCATAAACATTCCCTTTGATCATGTGGGAGTTAATTGGAATCCTCATGGACATCCTCCAATGACGATTTATGGGTTGGCTCACTTTGACTTTCATTACTACCTGATGAGTGAGAGTGAAAGACATATGATCGCTCCGACTGATCCCAAGATGGCTAATCATCCCGCAAGTGAATACCTTCCTACCGGTTTTTTCGCTACTGATGGAGTACCGATGATGGGAATGCACTGGGTAGATCCAACATCTCCTGAATTAGGTGGTGCTAAATTTACACATACTTTCATTTACGGTTCTTATGACGGTAGCATTACATTCTTAGAGCCTATGATCACGTTGGAATACATACAGTCCAAGCCGAACACTAAATTTGCCATTAAACAGCCTGAAAAGTTCCAAAAAGAGGGATATTACCCAACGGAGTACGGAATCTTTCACGATGCTCAGAAAGATGAGTATAGCATTACTTTGGAAAACTTTGTCTACAGAGAGGCAAACTAAAATACATCACAAGGGGGTATTCGTAGTGTAGAGGTAAACCACTTACTCTAAGAAGCCTTAAATGTTGAAATTAAAACGTCCGTTTCTCTACACAAGCTCATGAAGCCGCGGATTGACCGGATATAGTTGTTTTTCTTGCCATGTAAATATTCAAAGCGCCCGACGCTCGGTGTACTAAACTCGCCAGTAATGAGTTTCGCAAATATCAAATCTGCAAGATTACAGCAAATTGCTACGCTTAGAGTAAGCGACCGACGCCCGGTCACTTACCCGCATGCTACGAATACCCCTAAATCCACTATTGTAGCCGGGGCCCGGTGATGTCAGATACCCAAGCGACTCCAGTTCTTTTTGGAGTAAACTCTCTGTTTAAATAGTTTTCAGTTACTGGATAGTTATGGTTAGAATCTGCGCCCGGCGCCTTCGTTTGCACTCTAAATGTTTTATGGACAATACTTCTGATGCCGTGAGCTTTCATGATTCTGGCCACTCTGGGTCTTGACCACGTTGTGGCAACCAAAAGCAACCTTTTGAGGCTAGGGTTCTATTCAATACATTAGTGCCCCTGGAAATTGATATTGAAGTGTGATGTTGTTTTAGTATATGAAAGTACTTTATGCAAGTAGTTGGGGCCTATCTCCCCACTGTTGGGATCATGTAGAGCCTGGTATTGACGGTCTAGAGGGTGAACATAGGGACAGTGTAGTGTTAATGAATAACAAGACCTACTGGCCAGTATCCCTTATCCATGAATGGGAGAGTATTCTTATTGAAGCCATTCAACAGATTGAAGAAAGTGGTTCCTGGATACAAACCCTAAGAAGTGACCATAAATCCATAGCCTGGAAGTTATATACTCATAAAGGTATAGAAATGCATTTGAGTGTTACCCAAGACGACAAACATGAATACTGGATTCATGCCTACCCCACTGAGAGACAAGCCATGTCCGGACGAAATGTGCTGAGCCTGTAAATTTCATGGACTTATATCCAGCTGATACCCATGCTTGCTGGGGTCGCAAGTTGGGCTAAATTGCTAGTCCCATGAATAGTGGTACATACATTACAGACCTCTGGTACAGCCTAAACCAATTTTCTCCCTATATCATCAAAATCTTTTGCATCTATACCATTATACTGTTTTGGGGTATTGTTGGCTCGTTTGAGGCTAACTTCTATGAATGCTTTCATACGTTGGGCATTCCGTTGTTCAGACAGCCTGATTTCATTTATTACTGTGCCTAATTTCTCCGTGATCATGTTCTCAATAGCATAATATTGAACAGTGGCCACCGCTCCTGAAGCAGCAGCATTCTCACCGGTTCTCATCCAACTCCATTGTTCTTGAGATGATGCTGGTACAAGTTGCATCTCTTCTGTAGGCTTCACAATTCTCTTTTGACCCTTTACATAACCATTTCTTTCTTTGCAAGCTCTGCTCCTGCAGGAGTTAGAACAGTATTTATGCACTCCTCTACGGGTAGGAACAAAGTCCTCTTCACAGTAGTCACAGCTCACCAGGGACACATAGCGATATTTTTCTTTCCCACGTTTAGTCCGATAGAGCTGTCTGACTATTTTATGTCCAGCTTCATTTATGAAGATCTCGTCAGCAAAAGTTTCAATAACACACATGTTTCTATTAAACGTTTACATCAATTTATATAAACGCAAAATAGGTACATTTATAGTCTTATGCTGTTCAGGATTTGGAGATATAGCACATAGGTGATGAAGTATGTGAACCTGAAGAAACTTTACAACAGTCGCGATTGGGAAAAATTAAGGAGAACACATTTTATAAAATAACCAACCCTAAATATTACTATTTAAAGTATAATAACTTTAATTATGTTAACTGAAATCTTGTGTTTTTTTTGTATTTTATCATAAAGTGGGTAGGAAAATAAATATTGTTTTAGTGAAAATATCGAGAACCATTATAACCTCCCATTTTAAGTAGGGCATTGCCTGTTGTTATACATAAATTTTTTTGAGCATGGAACAAATAGAAGGTTTATCTATTAACTCTGCTGCTAAGGTGCGCCTTCAATCATTATCAAAACAATTCCTCAGTTATAACTTTTCCTGTACTACAATAGATTTTGACCTGAAACAGCCTTACAAGGTCTGCTTTCCTAGTGTTGGTTGTATTTTTTTGGTGGTAATGAATGGAGAAAACTTTCAACAAAGTTTCCACACAAATACATTACCAGATACAAAAAAGGGATACCTGCATATTTCAGGATTAATATCAAGTAAACCTATGGTTAGTAGTTACCATGGAAAGGGTTTTTATAGTGCCTTGAAAATACATCCTGTAATATGTCATTATTTTTTGAAAGAAAATATGAGGCTATTTACCAATCAGCATGCTCTTGTTACCGATATCCTACTTAAAGAAAGCAAAGAGCTTCGGCAGCTAGAAAATAACCAAGATATTGCATCATTCGATAACTTGTATTTGGAAAGGTTCTTATTAAAGACTCTTCCTTGCTGGACTAAGATTAAAAAAGATCCAATATATCATGCTGTCAATACAATTATTAAAAGAAAAGGCATGATAAAAGTTAGAGAATTGGCAGATGAATATTGTATGAGTGAGCGCACTTTGAATCGCCAGTTTATCATGAAAGTTGGGATCTCACCTAAAGCATATGCTAAAATATGTCAATGGCAATATGTAACAACATTGCTTCAAAAAAAACCATTAATTTCCCTTCAGGACCTATCATATTTGGCTGGATATTATGATAACTCTCATTTGGTCCATGACTTCAAGGATAGAACTAGTAGCACTCCTTCTGAATTTCAGCAGCAAACTAACTGCTTTATGAAAAGATACCTGGAATATTTAACCTCATAACATAATCACCTAATTTCTTCTTTACTCATTAGTGGTCTAATTCCCCGAGGCTTTGCCTTGAAAAGTTGGGTCCATGTTTCTACCCTGGGGTTTAATACCTTTTATTCAACTGGTTTAATATTTTGATTAATTCGGAAGAAATTCTTCGGATCATACTTCTTTTTAATAGCAGAGAGCTTTTCATAATTAGGACCAAATGCAGCTCTGATTATATCATGGCTTTCCTCACCTAAAGCATTCAGCAGATAAGCATCGCTTGAGAAATCATGTATAGCATCTGCCATATTACGTGCCCATGATGTATGATGCTCTGTTTCGGCAGGATCAGTCCATTGAGCCATGGTAATGATATTATACTGCTCTTGACGCTGTGCAAATGCAGTTTCAGAAGGCTTCACCCGACTAGCTGCTCCACCATAATACTCAACTATGATAGCAGAAAGGGGTGAAGTAGCTTGATTAGCATAATCTACTACCACCTTGATAACTTCATCATTGAATTCTTTCACAAAGGAGGACTTCCAATAATATTGATTTCCATCAGGAGCAGCGGCATCCAGTAAGGTTTGCATTTGAGGGAAAGGTATGGGTTGAATGGTATCAACCAAAGGAGTTTTAAACTCTCTTAAAGGTTTCATGACTTGCTCACCTTCAGTTAGATCACCACAGTAACAGGCAATGATGCCTACCACAGGCATTCCATCAGGAGTGTTTAGAAGAGCTGCATAGGCAGTTAATTCGTCCGATGCTGACTTGGTGAAATTGTGGTATAACTTCAGTACTTCAGCAGCTTGCTCTCTAGGATAGAGTATTAAACCACCAAGAACAGTACTTACCGGATGGAGACGATATTCAAAAGAAGTAACAACTCCAAAGTTTCCACCTCCCCCTCTAAGGGCCCAGAATAGATCTTCATTTTCATCTGCACTAGCCAACAGGATTTTACCATCGGCCGTTACAATGTCAAAGGAAAGTACATTGTCACAGGTCATACCATATTTCCTGACCAGCCATCCTACTCCTCCTCCTAATGTTAGCCCTGCAACACCTGTTTCAGATGCGATGCCCAGGGGAGCAGCCAAACCAAAGACATGGGTTTCCCGATCTACATCTCCTAATAAGGCTCCACTCTGTACTCTGGCGGTACGATTCTTACTATCTACATGAATCCCTTTCATCAAAGACATATCGATGACCATCCCTCCATCACAAAGAGCTCTACCCCCTACATTATGTCCGCCACCTCTTATAGCTATAAGTAGTTCATGTTCCCGAGCGAAATTTACAGCAGCTACTACATCAGCCACACCTTTACATCTCGCTATTACACCAGGGTATTTGTCAATGTTGGCATTCCAGATGGAGCGCACTTTGTCATAATCAGCATGTGTAGGAGTGACTACATCTCCTTTAAATGTGCTTGTAAATAATGCTAAACTATCATGGTTCACCACTGACCCATGAACGTTGATTAGCTCATGAAGAGTTAGTTTGGTTGCCATAGTTTTAGGTTTAGTGTTTTATGGATACCAATAAAGACAGAAGCATAATTTAAAGCTTTTTCATGGCCGACTGTTAGTGCATATGTTACCTAAGTTTGTCCTCAGGTAACTTTTTATTAATTAGGTTTAAGTTTTATTCAATTGTTTAACATAAGTATTATTACGAAACTTGAAATTTTTATTTTATTTGCAGCATAATTTATATAAATAATCTTCTTACTCTACCTGATTAATAGTTACAGCTAGATACAAGTCCTTTCAGAGACACCTCAAATCATCAACGCTTCTTACTAGACTCCAGTATTTACCATAAGAGACTACATGCACCCCAGAAAAGAAGTATAGAAAAATGTAAACTATGATCAAATGCATAGGTTACTGGCCACTTAAAGCCGAGAGCTGTTTCCTTATCTAGAAGGCTACATACCTCCCAAAATATATTATTGCTAGAGAGGTATGTAGCTATTATATATTTACCAACTGAGTAGGCTAATTCGTTCTCCTCTTTTAAATTCAATCAGCAATTTATCATTACAATTTTTATTGCTTAAATAAGTTAGCTGCCTTCCTGAAGCATACTCATCCAGGAAACCATTAATTTTCTCATTGGAGAAAGAGCTAAAAAAATCGTAGTAAGAAAATATCTTATCATAGTTAGAGTTAGAGTATTCTGCTATTTTCTTACCATTTAAATCAAACTTGGTTGTTTGAATCATATCCGAGGTAGCAAACTGAAGTGAGACTTTACTGTCATCTGTGAGATAAGCCATAGTTGGCCTTTCATAACCAACCTTTCTTCTAAAAATTTTGTCTTGATCAAATAAATCTTCTTCGCTACTCACATATTGCCACAGAGGCTTACTCTCTAAATTGTAAGCATAAATATAGTAACCTTCAGCATCTGCTCTATCCAGCTTAGAAGCACTATTATTATATAATCCATACCAGATGATAATATTCTTTTCTTCGTCAATGATTAAATGTCCATGTGAGTAACTACTTGCAAAGGATGTATATGTAGTACCTTGGCCTGAATAACTACTAAACTTTGAACTTTCGGCATAGAACTGAGTCTCATTTCCTTGATTATGTTTCACACCTGGATTAAAGCTATAACTCACAAAGGGACTGAAATATCTATTATCAAGATCAATGTTAAGTGATAACTTCTTTTGAATTGTACCAAGGTAGTCAATGGCAATTAAGTCTGTAGTTGTATTTGAAGTTTTTTCATCATATGGTTTTGATGCTAACCAGATATGATTCTCATTCTGTGTGATAAACTGCCAATTTGCTTCGCTATTAGGTAAAATAACAGCGGTCTGTTTGAAGGAAAAGTTATCATGAGAAAAGGCATTAATTAGAAGTTTAGTGGGCGAAGCTGATTCATCTGTTTTAATAACATACAAGTATTCGTTGTCAACAAACTGCGCTTGCAATAGATTACCCATGCTTTTAAACATGTCTTCTTTAATGTCAAAAACTCTAACTTTTCCTTTCTGTGAAATTTGTGTCAGCTTAGCTTCTTTACTACCTTTTAACCAATTTTCACCAATGTTTTCAATGTGATAGACATATGATCCTGTACGTGTAGCAACAATGTTTTCTCCTAAGCCTCTTTCACTCTGGAATGTGGACAATGGTACCTGCCAAATTTGCTTTTTATCATTTGTGAAGTGCGTTAATTTCCAGTTAAGATCTTTAGTGTTAGTTTTTTTTGTCCCTGTTTTAATAATGAAACCTTCTTTTCCAAGACTAACAAAGTCAAGCAGTTCATCTTTTTTATCTACAGCAAAGTCAACCTTGCTAATTTGTGCAAAAGAAGAAGCACTGATGAAAAATGCCAATACTAAAGTGGATAATAATCTTTTCATAAGTAATTAGAATAACTTTTATGTAAAAGTACTTATGATAAACTGTGATATTTTAATCAAGTAATATGTTTACTTACCTGTGTAAGTAGAATGCCGCATATTATATGTCAGAAATGTGGCATAAACTGGTGTACCTAGCAGTAAATGTTATTCTTAATACTTTCCTTTATCCACTTCCTTGTATTATTGACCAACTGAGACCACGGAGAAGCATGTTTTAAGTTGGTTGAAGTTACTAAAGGTTACTTAGTTGGCTTTACAGTCAATTAATATTCTTTGTCTGGGCCACTCCTAAAAAGGTCCCTTTTTCGCACTTCTCCCCCACCCTTTTTAGCCAAACTTGAAAACGGCAAAATAATGCTGGAAACGCAGATTTATTTTTAGCCCATTGTGCGTAAACTCAGCTTGTTAATCAAAGTACGGAAAGCTAGATATAGGACAGGCTTTTCATACTTTTCAGATCTCTTCTTTGTATCTTGCCTGGGTAAACAAATAAAAAAACCTTAAGACCTCAATTTTATATGCTTATTGGATATGCTCGTGTCTCTACTGTTGATCAGAATCTGAACCTGCAAAAAGATGCTTTAGAAAAAGCTGGGTGCGACCGCATCTTTGAAGATACCATCTCCGGTGCCAGAGCCGAGCGGCCAGGCCTTGATAAACTTCGGGACCAGCTTAGAGCTGGGGATACTTTGGTAGTCTGGAGGTTGGATAGACTTGGAAGAACCTTGCGGAATTTGATTGAGTGGGTCACTTGGCTAGAGAGTGAAGGTATCTCTTTTAAGAGTTTACAGGAATCTATTGATACCACGACTTCTGGAGGAAAGTTAATCTTCCACATGTTTGGGGCACTGGCGGAGTTTGAAAGGAATCTGATTAGGGAAAGAACCAATGCTGGTCTTTTATCAGCACGTGCTCGTGGAAGAATGGGTGGTCGTCCTGCTGCTCTGGATAAAAAGAAGCAGAAGCTACTGCTCAAACTCTACCATGATAAAGAGCATAGTATTGCAGAAATTCTGGAGATGTTCCATATCTCTAAGTCTACCCTTTACAAGATCGTGCGTGAAAATCCACCTGAAAAGAAAGCCCCATGATCATTGCTTACCTGGAACGACATAATGACGAGAAGAACATGCATAGGTTCTATCGCCTCTCCCTCTCTCCTACTCTTTTCGGTGAATATGCGCTCATTAGGGAATGGGGCAGGTGTTCGGCTAAGCCCTGCATCGGAAAAAGAGGACAGAGGAAGGAGGATTGGTTCAGCCAAGAAGATCAGGCCCATCAGGCTGCTGAGAAGCTTAAACTTCAGAAATGCAGAAAAGGGTATCAATTGAAATTGAGAGGCTAAACCGCTAACGTTAAAGCTACCGGTCGTAGAGGCAAGATGTGACTTTTTGATGAGATATTCTGCTTCATCTTGCTGGCTTTATT
>NZ_JBBPHP010000081.1:0-8162 GCF_038039535.1 Catalinimonas locisalis
CTCCCCAGTCAGTTTGATATAAGAGGAATCCCCATAACCTACATCATAAACGGTAATGGTGAAATCGTCATCACGCACTCAGGTATGGCAGACTTTTCAAGTGCAGAATTTAAAGAGTCCGTTGAAAAGGTAGCATCATGATAAATATCCGCAAGCATAAATTGGTAGAATGGATGGTCATCCTCGGGGTGATCTCCATTCTTTACTTCTCCGGATGGCACAAAGAAGTAATCGGAAAGCTACAGCAAGGAGTGTTAGCAACAGGATTAATCAAACCTGAGGTTAATGAGCGAAAAAAATCTGAAATGGAGTTTTTTAGTGGAGATATGATATTAGAATCCGCCAGTGGTGAACGGACAACGCTGAGTCAAATGCAAGGCAAAGTCCTGTTTATCAATTTTTGGGCTACCTGGTGTCCTCCCTGTATTGCGGAGATGCCCGGTATCAATGAACTGTATAAACAGACAGATACTGATGAAGTAGCCTTTTTGATGATCTCCAGGGATGAAGATTTCAGTAAGGCCATTGCTTTTGCTCAGCGTAAGGGATTTGATTTTCCTATTTACAGACTGAAGAGCCCCCTTCCATCTGTATTGCAAAGCAGGGTGTTACCCACAACATATATCATAAAAAAAGATGGAGAAATAGTAGTAGAGCACCAGGGAATGGCCGACTACAATAATGAAAAAATGAAAGAACTTTTAAATCAATTAAGTAATGAGCAGATCTGAAACGTTGATTAGCTTGTTTTTCAAATTTAGCTTATCAATAAAATGACGAATATGAAACAAAGACTAAAAGCATTGATGATTTCTATATACCTGTGGTAATGTTCTTATCGGGATATTATTAACTGGAAGCTGTCAATCACAAAAATATTTTTCTTGAATAGGATAATTTGAATGAAAGAAATAAAGCTGGGCTTAAAAGAAAACTGGAAGCAATTCTCCCTGCTAGTGTTGGTCAATGCCTTTGTAGGTGGCATGGTTGGACTGGAACGAACTGTGGTTCCGTTGGTGGGTACTGAAGAGTTTGCAATACGTTCTGAGACAGTGATCTTCTCTTTCATCATTGCCTTTGGGGTAGTAAAAGCTTTTACCAACATTGCCTCTGGTATACTGGCTGATCGTTATACCCGTAAGAAAATACTGATAGCAGGCTGGTTGGTGGGACTTCCTGTCCCATTCATGCTGGCTTGGGGACCTAGCTGGTCCTGGATTGTGATCGCCAATGTCCTGTTGGGTATCAGCCAGGGACTGGCCTGGTCTATGACGGTCAATATGAAAATTGATCTGGTAGGCCCTCATAAACGTGGACTAGCCATGGGGCTAAATGAAGCCGCCGGATATGGTGCGGTTGGGCTTACCGCACTTCTCACAGGTTATATGGCATCCGCCTATGGGCTAAGGCCGGAGCCTTTTTACATAGGAATTGTTTATGCCTTGCTGGGTTTACTTATCTCGGTATTCATTATTAAAGACACAAGGAAATATGCGCAGTTGGAGGCTAAATTACATGCTGACACTGAAGAAGATCATTCTTCTCAACCTAAAGTGGGATGGGTAATTGCCAATACGAGTTGGCGTAATAAAACTTTATTTTCTGTCTCACAGGCTGGTCTGGTTAATAACCTCAATGATGGCATGTCGTGGGGAGTATTTCCGCTTCTTTTTGCTTCAGCTGGAGTTGGGCTGGAAGGCATAGGTTGGATCAAGGCAGTATATCCGGTAGTGTGGGGCGTAGGTCAGGTCATCACCGGGCCTTTGTCTGATAAATTTGGCAGAAAACCTTTCATTGTGTGGGGAATGATCATACAGGCAATAGGCCATGCAGTGATAGGTTTTGGACTTTCTTCTCCATTGGTTACGGGTTTGATAGGATCAGTTTTGCTTGGAATGGGTACGGCTATGGTTTACCCTGCTTTATTGGCTGCGGTAGGTGATGAAGCGCATCCATCCTGGCGTGCTACTTCTGTAGGGGTATACCGCTTCTGGCGAGACATAGGCTATGCGGTAGGTGCTTTGATGGCGGGAGTAGTTGCTGGCATGCTGGGGATGGTTTGGGCAGTACATGCAGCTGGTTTACTTACTTTATTTTCAGGAATATTAGCCTGGAAAATGATGAAGGAAACTTTACCTCAAAGCACAAGCTAGTGAAGAGCAATGTCTAAACTAAGGTTAGCTCAAACAAGTTACATAATCCATATTGATAAAAAAGTAATTTCTTTATGTAACTGTTATCACAGACTGGCAGCCCTGATATGTGTAAATTTACTTTTTAACCATTGAATGAATGGAAATGCTCATGGATAGATGAGTAAATAGATTTTTAACTTTTTTAAACTTTGAACATTATGAATTATTATTTCAGTAAAAAATTATCAAACACCTCTTTTGAACAAGCCTTGGAAAAAGTAGCCGATGTGCTGAAAACAAAAGGCTTTGGGATATTGACAGAAATTGATGTACAGGCTACCATGAAGAAAAAGCTGGACAAAGATCTCAGACCTTACAAAATTCTGGGAGCCTGTAATCCTTCTTTTGCTTTCCAGGCCTTGCAGGCAGAAAATAAGATTGGGACCATGCTTCCTTGTAATGTCATAGTACATGAGTTGGAAGATGGGTCAGTGGAAGTTTCAGCAGTTGATCCTAAAGCTTCCATGCAGGCAGTAGAGAACCCTAATCTGGAGCAAATCGCAGCCGAGGTACAGGAGCAATTAAGAGCCGTGATTGATCAACTGTAAGATGGAGAATAGACAGACCTTATTTACAGAAAGGCAGATGGGTACTTTTAACTACTCATCTGCTTTTTTAATAGTTACTGATTGATGGATCTTATTGGAAATGCTTAGTATAGATCTCACCCTCCTTTTCCCACACGCTGAAGATATTTTTATCACCCCGCATCACTACATCCACAAACGCTCCTTCTCCTACCGGGATTACCTTATCCGAAGACAGAAATTTTGCCTTTAACATTCCGCCATCCTGCCAGGCAATTACAGGATTTTTGTTTCCGCTAATACTTGCTGATCTACCTTCTCCTATTAGTACCTCATTTTTACCCGGCTGAGCATAAAATATTTTGCCCTCTCGCTGCCAAATGGTATGTACTTGATCCTGAGCGTCAATAAAAATACCTCCACCATCCATGGGGCAGCCTTTCAGCGGCCAACTTCCGTCTCCAAGTTTTTGAGGAGCGTTGAAAGATAGTTTTTCTGAATCAGATGTCATCAGATACATATCCCTGCTGCCATTCAGCCAGTTTCTGAACATTACATATACCTGCTGATCCTTCACCGTAATATTGGGTTTACAACATTCGCAGACTGTTCCATCAGGTGATTGATAGGCAATCACATTTTTAGACCACTGCTCGCCTCCTTTGCTGCTGGCCACCATGATTTTATTTTTCTCGTCATTTCGGATATCAAGCCAGGCCGCAAAAAAATGATCCTGATCATCGGCAGCAACACTCATCAAACCTTCAGGTGCTGAGCCTGTAAGATCATTAATGTTATTAACATTTTGCCACTGATTAGTAGCATGCTCAAGCCTAAAAGCATGAATGTCTCCCTCTTTATCCATGGCAGTGACAATAGAATAGTTAGTTGAACTGGCAATCTGAGGCCCCCTGGACATACCCAGATGCATTTCTTCAAGATGGCCTACCAATGCAGGTTCAGAGAATGTCTTGCCCTGATCTGAAGAATTCATGACCATAATGGAATCATTGATCCCAAACACGATTCGGATTACACCTTGTGGATCTACAGAAACCTGAGGTTGTCTGCCTTTGGTCAGTTGGTTTTGTGCATTGGCATGAAAAAACACCAGCGGGAATAGAATAACACTTAGAAATAAGAAAGATAATAGGGGCTTCATAGGTTGTTGTTTATGATATGACGTCAATCTAGTACACTTAAATTTATGATTCATGGGAAGGTTGAATCTTTTCTTAAAATTTTGTGAATACTTATCTTAATAGAGAGTTTAATTAGTTTTAAATTGCAAAAAAGGTTTTCACCCCAAAGGAAATGGCCGATTTATATATTAAGAATATGGTTTGTGACCGCTGTATCATGGTGGTAAATCAGCTTTTTCAGCAAGCAGGCTTGAAGCCAATATTTATCCGCCTTGGCGAAATAAAGATTGAAGAAGAGGTCTTGACCGAAGGTCAAAGAAATCAACTGGATGAATTATTAGCAAAAAACGGCTTTGAAAGAATAGATGATAAAAAAAGCCAACTGCTAGAAAAAATCAAAGCTACTGTCATTGAGCTTATTCATCGTCAGGAACATTTTGAAATGCACATCAACTGGTCGCTTTATTTGTCAGAGAAACTTCATTACGACTATAACTATTTGAGCAGCCTTTTTTCAAGTGTGACAGGCATCACTCTGGAACAGTACATCATTAAACAAAAAATTGAAAAAGCGAAAGAGTATCTCTTCTATGACGAGTTCTCTGTGAAAGAAATTGCTTACCGATTAGGTTATAGTAGCGTAGCGCACCTCTCCTCCCAGTTCAAAAAAATCACCGGACTTACACCTTCTGAATTTGAAGAATCCCGCCAGACCAGCTTAAGAAAACCTCTGGATAATATCATATAATCTTGTAAACCAATCAGGTTATTTTATAACACTTACTGTCATTAAACAGCTGAGCTTTGTGTAAAACAAGTTCGGGATGGAAACTATTACTGAAATCAATATCAAAGGAATGGTATGCAATAGGTGCATATCTACCATACAGGATTTACTTAAAGAAAAAGGGTATGCTGTTCAGCAAATCACACTGGGCAAAGTACTTTTTAGTAAAGCTGTGGAAATAGAGAGAAAAGAAGAGGTGGGCCAACTCCTTAAGAAGCTGGGGTTTGAACTGATCTCTGATAGAAATGAGCAGTTGTTGGAAAATATAAAAGTTGCCATTGATGAATGGACAACTGCTACCGAAAATGGTTTCAAACCACTTAAGCTCTCAGATTATCTAGCTCAAAAATTCAGTAAAAACTACGATTCCATAGGTGAATTCTTTTCTCGCTATGAAGGTAGGACGATAGAACAATACTTTATTTCCAAAAGATTAGAAAAAGTCAAGGAACTACTTGTCTATACTGATTTTTCACTTTCTAAAATTGCTTTCCAAACAGGTTTTAGCAGTGCTTATCATCTTTCAGCACAGTTCAAGAAAAATACAGGTATGCCTCCTTCTGCATTAAGAGCTATCAGAAAAGAGAAATCAGCAAGCATTCAAAGGGGCTAAAAACTCTGAAACACAAACCCAAAATTGTATAAAGCCCAAAGCAGCACCGCCTCCTACTTTTGGGAAAATTAACTTTTTAAAATGAAAACAGAAACCATACAAGCTGTACCTCTCAAGGTAGAGGCGAACAGCATTATAAAACAAAGTTTTCCTGTAACCGGCATGACATGTGCTGCCTGTGCTGTAAGTGTAGAATCTATGCTTGCCACTACCCCAGGGGTGGTAAAAGCAGGCGTTAACTTTGCAACCCAAACTGCCTGGGCGGAATATGATCCTAATCAGGCCAGTGTCGCTGATCTCCGACAATCTGTTCAAGCCATTGGGTATGACCTGATCATAGATGCTGAAGATCCCTCTCAGGTTCAGGCAGATTTACAGGCAAAGCATTACCAGTCCCTAAAACACAGGCTTGTCTGGTCGGCAGTGTTAACACTTCCCGTTTTTATTATCGGCATGTTTTTTATGGAATGGGAGGAAGGGAAATGGATCTCTATGGGACTTTCCGCCGTCGTCCTTTTCTACTTTGGCAATCACTTTTTTGTAAATGCCTGGAAGCAGACCCGTCATGGTAAAGCCAATATGGACACGTTGGTGGCCTTAAGTACCGGCATTGCTTTTGTATTCAGTGTATTCAATACTTTCTTTCCTGAATTCTGGCACAGCCGAGGTATACATGCCCATGTCTATTATGAAGCAGCCGTGGTGATTATCACCTTTATCTCTTTAGGCAAGCTGCTGGAAGAAAAAGCTAAATCCAATACCTCTTCAGCCATCAAAAAGCTCATGGGGCTACAGCCCAAAACCGTAAAAGCATGGATAGAAGGAGAGGAAGTGGAAATTCCCGTTTCAGCAGTAAAAGAAGGATATGTGTTGGTTGTACGTCCCGGTGAAAAGATACCTGTGGATGGAGAGGTGGCAGAAGGTCAGTCATATGTGGATGAGAGTATGATTAGCGGTGAACCTATAGCAGTATCAAAGTCAGCGGGTGATAAGCTTTTTGCCGGAACAGTCAATCAAAAAGGAAGCTTTAAGATGATTGCCCAGAAAGTTGGAGGAGACACGGTACTGGCAAGCATCATCAAAATGGTACAGGAGGCACAAGGAAGTAAAGCACCCGTTCAGAAACTGGTCGATAAGATCGCTGGAATATTTGTACCTATTGTTTTAGGTATTTCCATTATCACATTTGTGAGTTGGATGATATTAGGTGGAGAAGATGCATTTACCCATGCATTGCTGGCTTCAGTGACCGTTCTGGTCATTGCCTGTCCCTGTGCCCTCGGATTAGCAACTCCCACGGCCATCATGGTGGGTGTGGGAAAAGGAGCTGAAAATAACATCCTGATCAAAGATGCGGAGAGTCTGGAACTTGGCCATAAAGTCAATGCAGTTATCCTGGATAAGACAGGAACGATTACCGAAGGTAAACCTGATGTGACAGCAGCGGTCTGGTTAGAAAACTACCAACAGGATATCTATAAAAGTATACTGCTCAGCATGGAAGCACAAAGTGAGCATCCTTTGGCTGAAGCAGTAGTACGTTATCTCAAAGCAGATCAGATACAGACCATACTCATCAGTGCATTTGAGAGCCTAACCGGCCAGGGAGTAACCGCAGTCAGTGAAAGTGAAAGCTATTATGTGGGAAACAAAAAGCTGATTACCGAAAAAAACATCTACACTGATGAAGTATTATTGGAGAAAGCGGCTCAATGGCAGAAAGAGGCAAAGACTGTCATCTATTTCACGGATAGTCGTAAAGTTCTGGCTATCATGGCCATAGCCGACAGGCTTAAGGCTACTTCCCGAGAAGCGATAGCAGTGCTTCAGAAGAGAGGTGTTGAGGTGTATATGCTTACCGGAGATAATAAAGAAACAGCGGCTGCGGTAGCCAGCCAGGTGGGTTTAAAAAATTATCAAGCTGAGGTATTACCCGCTGATAAGGCAAGCTTTGTTAAAGAACTTCAGCAACAAGGCAAAGTTGTGGCTATGGTAGGGGATGGTATCAACGATTCACATGCTTTGGCGCAGGCCGATGTGAGTATAGCAATGGGTAAAGGATCAGATATCGCAATGGATGTTGCCAAAATGACACTGATTACTTCGGATTTGAACGCTATCCCCAAAGCCTTGCAACTTTCACGTAAGACTGTCTTGGGAATTCGTCAGAATCTTTTTTGGGCCTTTATTTATAATCTGCTAGGCATACCGCTGGCAGCAGGTATTCTTTACCCCATAAATGGTTTTCTGTTAGACCCAATGATAGCTGGTGCTGCCATGGCATTTAGCTCAGTTTCGGTAGTAGCCAACAGCCTGAGACTTAAAGCTGCCAAAATTTAATATTCACTCCCTTTGCTGCGCTACTTTTTACCTCCTCAGTGTATACCGATGCTGAAAGCGGAAAAGTAGTGCAAGCTTAAATCCCAATTACTATGGCATATGAAGTCAAAATACATAGCGTGGACTATGAGACAGAAGACGCTATCACCATTCATTTTGAAGCGAGTCCTGCTTTTGAAGGATACACTTCGGGGCAGTTCATCAATATTTTTCAAGAGCATAGAGGTGAAACGATCAGCAGATCTTATTCATTTTCATCATCACCGGAAGCAGATGAGTTGCCGGCGGTAACCATTAAAAGGGTAGCCGGAGGCCTGCTATCCGGCAAGTTAATAGATACTCTCAAAAAAGGGGATTACTTAACCGTGAGTGAAGCAGCAGGGCGCTTTAGTCTTCAGGCCAACGGCTTAGACTCAAAACACCTGATCATGATTGCTGGAGGAAGTGGTATTACACCCCTGTACTCCATGATAAAAACCGCCGTGACTGTTGCACAACTCATACTATGCCTTTAATTATGCTTGCCCACATTAATGATTTTACTCTCCCCTCAATAAT
>NZ_JBBPHP010000082.1:2190-6220 GCF_038039535.1 Catalinimonas locisalis
CGCCTCCTTTCTGGAGCGTGTCCTTGTATGCTCAACGTTTGCTGTCTGTGCATCTTCTCAAAAATATTAAGTCATTCTATTGAATTATTGAACAAAGAGATCTGTAAGCTTATAGAGATATAACTTGCAGGAGTGCAAGAGCTAAAGGCTAACTGCTTGCTTAGCGAAAGCTCTATAAAAGAGGGCTTGTAGCTCAGGTGGTTAGAGCGCTACACTGATAATGTAGAGGTCCGTGGTTCGAGTCCACGCAAGCCCACACTTCAATGTACAATGAGCAGATTGCAATGAACAAGCAAAAGAAGTTTGTTCACTGTTACTTGCACATTGCTAATTGAAACTGGGGAATTAGCTCAGCTGGCTAGAGCGCCTGCTTTGCACGCAGGAGGTCAACGGTTCGACTCCGTTATTCTCCACCAAATAGTAATAAAAAGTTGTTACTATTACTTTGAAACAAAGCGTGTTTTGCACGCAGGAGGTCAACGGCGGGGCGCGTAGCCTTCGACTCCGTTATTCTCCACCAAAAAAAGCGACAGAGAAGTTGTTGCTGTTATTTGAAAATGATCAGGAAAAGTCTTGGTCAAAATTTAATGAAGACAAGGTTTTAAGAGACCAAGATGTGAAGACATCTTACTACTTATAACCACAATATCAGATGCTGATAGGGTTTGCTGGAAGAGCCGTTCCATTAAAGCTGTTAGCTGTAGACTGATAAAAAGTTCTTTGACATGATGTAAGAGAGAAGTCAAGCTTAATTAAAAAGAGCACAAAGAAAGTTGATAAGGGCGTATGGGGGATGCCTTGGCTCTCAGAGGCGATGAAGGACGTGATAAGCTGCGATAAGCTGCGGGGACTGGCAAACACAGGCTGATCCGCAGATTTCCGAATGGGGCAACCCACTTAGTTGAAGACTAAGTATCCGATTTATCGGAGGCGAACCCGGGGAACTGAAACATCTAAGTACCCGGAGGAAGAGAAAATAAGTAATGATTCCCGTAGTAGTGGCGAGCGAGGCGGGAAGAGCCCAAACCGGTATAGTTACGGCTATGCCGGGGTTGTAGGACTTGCATACGGCAGCAGGCATGAACTTGAAGCGATCTGGAAAGATCCACCATAGAGGGTGATAGTCCTGTAAGGGTAAGTAAATGCTGCTAGCGAGTATCCTGAGTAAGGCGGGACCGGAGAAATCCCGTTTGAATCTGCCAGCACCATCTGGTAAGGCTAAATACTACTGAGAGACCGATAGTGAACCAGTACCGTGAGGGAAAGGTGAAAAGTACCGTGAATAACGGGGTGAAATAGAACCTGAAACCATACGCTTACAAGCGGTCGGAGCCCTTTTGTGGGGTGACGGCGTGCCTTTTGCATAATGAGCCTACGAGTTATGATTTCTGGCAAGGCGAAGCGCTTAGAAGCGAACAGCCGAAGCGAAAGCGAGTCTGAACAGGGCGCATAGTCAGAGGTTGTAGACGCGAAACCTAGTGATCTACCCATGGTCAGGGTGAAGTGACGGTAACACGTCATGGAGGCCCGAACCAGTAAACGTTGAAAAGTTTTTGGATGAACTGTGGGTAGGGGTGAAAGGCCAATCAAACTGGGAAATAGCTCGTACTCCCCGAAATGCTTTTAGGAGCAGCGTTAGGGTGAGTCTGACAGAGGTAGAGCTACCAATAGGACTAGGGGGAGTCACATCCTACCAAATCCTGATGAACTCCGAATGCTGTCAGATATACCTAGCAGTGAGGGCTTGGGTGCTAAGGTCCGAGTCCGAGAGGGAAAGAACCCAGACCATCAGCTAAGGTCCCTAAATATATACTAAGTTGAACTAAGGCGGTTTCGTTGCACAGACAGCCAGGATGTTAGCTTGGAAGCAGCTATCATTTAAAGAGTGCGTAACAGCTCACTGGTCGAGCGACGGAGCATCGATAATAAACGGGCATCAAGTATATTACCGAAGCTATGGACAGATTTATCTGTGGTAGGGGAGCATTCTATTTGGGCCGAAGCTGTGCTGTAAGGCATGGTGAACCGGATAGAAAAGCAAATGTAGGCATAAGTAACGATAATGCGGGTGAGAAACCCGCACACCGAAAGGCTCAGGTTTCCTGATCAACGCTAATCGGATCAGGGTTAGTCGGGACCTAAGGAGTAGGCGAAAGCTCAATCCGATGGACAACTGGTTAATATTCCAGTACTGACTTATTGTAGTGATGGGGTGACGGAGCAGTGACAGGTTCGCGCACTGACGGAATAGTGCGTTAAAGGTCGTAGGTATAGGACTTACAGGTAAATCCGTAAGTTTTGCTGAAAGCTGATAGTACCGCGAGGCTACGGCCAAGCGGATAGTAACCGTAATCATACTTCCAAGAAAAACCTCTAAACGTTACGCAATAAGCTACCCGTACCGTAAACCGACACAGGTAGCCGGGAGGAGAACTCTAAGGTGCTCGAGTGAGACGTGGCTAAGGAACTAGGCAAAATGGTCCTGTAACTTCGGGAGAAGGGACGCTTCCTTGTAGCAATACAAGAAGCCGCAGTGAATAGGCCCAGGCGACTGTTTAACAAAAACACATGGCTTTGCAAAAACGAAAGTTGAAGTATAAGGCCTGACACCTGCCCGGTGCTGGAAGGTTAAGGGGGGACGTTAGGGGTAACCCAAAGCGTTGAACCGAAGCCCCAGTAAACGGCGGCCGTAACTATAACGGTCCTAAGGTAGCGAAATTCCTTGTCGGGTAAGTTCCGACCTGCACGAATGGTGTAACGATCTGGGCACTGTCTCAGCCACGCGCTCGGTGAAATTGTAGTTCCGGTGAAGATGCCGGATACCCGCCACGGGACGGAAAGACCCCATGAACCTTTACTATAGCTTCACATTGACATTGGGTAAAAGATGTGTAGGATAGGCGGGAGTCTAGGAAGCGGTGTCGCTAGGCATCGTGGAGACAACCTTGAAATACCGCCCTTCTTTTATCTAGTGCCTAACCCTAACTGGGGACAGTGTGTGGTGGGTAGTTTGACTGGGGTGGTCGCCTCCTAAAAAGTAACGGAGGCTTCCCAAGGTGCCCTCAATGCCGTCGGTAACGGCATGTGGAGTGCAATAGCATAAGGGCGCTTGACTGTGAGACCTACAAGTCGAGCAGGGACGAAAGTCGGGTATAGTGATCCGGTGGTTCCGCATGGAAGGGCCATCGCTCAAAGGATAAAAGGTACTCTGGGGATAACAGGCTGATCTCCCCCAAGAGCTCACATCGACGGGGAGGTTTGGCACCTCGATGTCGGCTCGTCACATCCTGGGGCTGGAGAAGGTCCCAAGGGTTGGGCTGTTCGCCCATTAAAGTGGCACGCGAGCTGGGTTCAGAACGTCGTGAGACAGTTCGGTCCCTATCTGTGGTGGGCGTAGAAAGCTTGAGAAGTTCTGACCTTAGTACGAGAGGACCGGGTTGGACGAACCGCTGGTGTGCCGGTTGTGGTGCCTACTGCACCGCCGGGTAGCTATGTTCGGAAAGGATAAGCGCTGAAAGCATCTAAGCGCGAAACCTTCTTCAAGATGAGGCTTTCCTTGAGGGTCGTGATAGACGATCACGTTGATAGGTGGCAGGTGCAAGTGTAGAAATATATGTAGCTGAGCCATACTAATTACCCAATAGTCTTTCTGTGCCAAGCATATTAAGTTTACATCTCTCTTACATATCTCATGTCAAAAAATATTGATAGTGAAAAGTGATAGGATAATAGTTCAAAGTTTAAAGTTGAGTATCATACAAAACTTCTACACTAAACTATTAACTGACAACTTACAACTAAGAGCTTAGGGTAGCTCTAGCGCCGGAAATCAGTTGGAGGCAATCCACTATGGAATAGTCCCACTCTTCCCATTCCGAAAAGAATGACGTCGCTGAGAGTAACTTGTAAAATCTTAGGGTGGCTCTAGCGCCGGGGATCACCTCTTCCCATTCCGAACAGAGAAGTTAAGCCCGGCAGCGCCAATGGTACTGCTACCCGCGGGAGAGTAGGTCGCCGCCTTTCTATTATT
>NZ_JBBPHP010000083.1:0-5331 GCF_038039535.1 Catalinimonas locisalis
TTGAAGTGATCATGCTTAAATGGTTGATTAATAAAGAGTTACCAGTAGGTGTGTTGACTAATTTTCGGATGCGCCATAAAGTCAAATAATAATACTTATGTTAAACAATTAAAATGAACAACAAAACTGGTGAAGGTTCTTTCTTCACCAGTTGCCAATGTACAGTGTTGATAAAATAATAGACTCTCTTTAGACTATCAGCAACCTATTTATCAAGGTAAGCTAATCTTTTCTATTGCCCACTCATAGAGTAGTCCGGATTCATAGGCTTTGGTAATAACAAAAGCCTCATTTCCTGCATTATTTAAAAACACAAAGTAAGGATCAGGCTCATAATAAGATCCTCCTCCTTGTCCGTCTCTGGTAATGTATTTCTCCAAACCAATCTTATCTTTCAAGAGAAGGTTTTCATGGTTGTGAATAAATAAATAAGGGTACTTAGGCTTATCATAGCCTCTAGAACCAAGGAGATAGATTTCTTGATTCAGAGCATTATGTTCCAGATCAAATACGCTGGTTAAAACATGATAAGCCTCCTGGTACAGATCAAGTTCTCCATTATATACCATATCATTACTTTCTACTGTTGAAGTTTTAAATACGCTTCCGCCTCTGCTAAAAATTCTATTTCCATCTTCTGATAACCATAGATTGCCACTTATAGAGTAATCACCGTGATACTGAGAGTCGTACATATACACAGCAGTATCATTTTCAATGGAGTATTTGTGTAAATCAGAGGGTGTGACTCCCTGGTCTGCCAGATAGATGTAGTTTCCAGTGTTGTCAAGCTTAATTTTTCCTCTCGAACTGGAAGAATAAGCAGTGTGACGAACTACATCACCAGTCGATAGATTAATTCCAATTAAATTATCATCATAATCATCTACAGAGCAATAAGCCCAACCATTGTCAGCAAAAACGATATCAATAGCTTTTGCAGAAATATCAAAAGTGTTTATTATTGTTTTATTAACAAGGTCAACATAAGTCACATGCGCATCATGGCCTACCACTGCATACGCTCCACTTTTATCTAAGGCTAAGCTTGTAGGTACATAAGTCAGATCTATTTGTTCTTTCATATCACCTACTACATCGTAATAAAACAAAGCTAAAGGATTGGAAGAGGCATAGACAATAGCATCTTTAGATTTAATGTATGCTGCATCTACTATATCTTCCTGTAACTTAATCTTATATTCTTTAAAATTATAAATCCTTACCGGAATAGTATCGGTGTATGCTCCTGAAGTAAGGATGATGTTAGAGTAGTAGTTACCAGTCTCAAATGTTTCCCTATTCACAACTATATCTACAACTTCTTCAGTATCTGCCTCGGTAACTCCTGTGTTTTGTTCAACCGTCAAAAAATCATCTGTAGTTGTTAACTCCCAGTCTATCGCCACTATTTCTTCATTGAAAAATGAAAAATTGGTAAAGTCGGTAAACTCATCTATGATCACTGAATCTGGTAAATTTAGCACATAGTTTTCCTGTACCGCTACACTTTCTGTTACCACTTGTTCTACACTAACTGATGACTCACCAAACTTGGTTTGAATTTTAATAGAACCACTATACTGCCCTGCTGTTTCTGAGGCTAAGCTTGTAATAGTAACTATGGCTCCACCCTCAATGAGTCCTTTTGTAGGGCTTACGTTTATCCATGAGGGATGAGATAAAACTTCAAATGAACAGGTGTCCGAAGGAACTACACTCAATACCAGTTCATGAGTGTTAGTCTCATTGAAATTTAATGTTGATGAGGATACAAAAAACTTAGAATTTTCAATCATCGCTACTTCCTCTTTTTCACACCCCATGAAAGGAATAAGGACAGTAAGGATTAATAATGATTTAAATAGTTTCATTTGCATAATTTGAAGTTAATTATGCAAATCAATTTAAATTGAGGGAATATTTACCTTCAGGTATATTTCAGGTTTGTATGATTAAAGTTTGAATACTCAGATTTGTCGCGTTTTCTAGCAAAAAGTAAGAGAGCTTGATAAGCTTATGAATTCATTTATCAAAAATTAGAAAATATATTAAACCAGGTGCTACCATTGAATATTCTATTTATATAAACTCTGTATAATTTTTCAATGGGATTGATTGCTAAAGGCAAAATTTATTTAAAATACAACAACGCTCTTTTGTCAATTTTACATATAGATCAATGAGGAAGAAAAGAAATTAACAGCCTTATCCCTACATATGATTCAAATAATTAATATTAAACTATTTATCTTCAGGGAAGAAAGGCCCACTCCAGAAGAGCGGGCTTTTCTAAATTGTTAAGCTTTGTAAATATAAGTTTGGAATTAGCATAATCAATATAATTATAGTAATAGTTATATAATTATATTGATTATTTGCTCATGTTGCCCACGCATATTCTTGGCCCATATGGATGATTCTTGCTATTAACTTAACATAATTAAAGTTATTTGTCTTGAAATAATACTATATTATATTGACTGTTTATAAAAAGATGAATCTCTATTTTCCCAATCTCAGATACTTTAATCTTCCCCAAGGCATGAAAATATGCGTTCATGTAACAATGATTAAATCAAAAAGTAATTTTGTCTTGACATACATCTTTTCTCTTTACTGCTAATTTAGCAACACCAATTGTAAAGTTTCTTCAGGATCACCTACTTCCTCACCTTTATACTATATCTCCAAATCCTGAATAGCATAAGGCTGGAAATGTGCCCATTTTGCGTTTATATAAATTTATGTAAACGCGTAATAGAAACAGAATGTGTATTGTTGAAACTTTTGCTGACGAGATTTTCATAAACGAAGCTGGACATAAAATAGTTAGACAGCTCTACCGGACTAAACGAGGTAAAGAAAAATATCGCTATGTCTCCCTGGTGAGCTGTGCCTACTGTGAAGAGGACTTTGTTCCTACCCGAAGAGGTGTGCATAAATACTGCTCCAACTCCTGCAGGAGCAGAGCTTGCAAAGAAAGAAATGGTTATGTAAATGGACAAAAGGTAGCCATAAAGCCTTCAGAAGAATTGCAACCTGTCTCAGCAGTGGCTCAAGAGCAATGGAGTTGGATGAGAACTGGTGAGAATGCTGCTGCTTCAGGAGCAGTGGCCACTGTTCAATACTATGCCATTGAGAACATGATCACTGACAAATTAGGCACAATAACGAATGAAATCAGACTGTCTGAACAACGAAATGCCCAGCGCATGAAAGCATTTATAGAAGCTAGCGTCAAACAGGCTTCCAATGCTCCAAAACAGTATAAGAGTATAGATACAAAGGACTTTGAAGAAATGGGGAGAAAGCTACTTTAGCCATTCTAAGCCATAGGTCCATAATGGGTATACACACTTATTGGACCAGCAATTCAGTTCAATTAGCTACTTCAGCAATCATGTTTAACAACTGAATATGGAGAGGTATCTGATTTATAGGCTAAATACATTTCGTTTGGACATGACTTGTCTCTCAGTAGGGTAAGCATAAATCTTATTATTGGCTTTTATAATCTTCAAATGCAATTCTATAGTACATATCTAAATAAAATAACGATATTCTTAAGAGTAATAGGTTGGTACAGGGTAATGAAATCACCTGCTTTTTCTATTGCAGTATTTGTTAATATTTATTGATATCTTAGTTATAAAGTGGAAGCTTCCTGATCTATTTTAAAAGCCCTTGTCCCCGACGAAAATAGTTTGTTATGAACCTTACGCCTCAAGTAATCATCGCCATCGTGACCATCGTCGGGCTACTAGGCTTTCTTTCTTTAGCTGTTTGGTCGCTGGCCAGACTTGCCGCGAGGGACGACCGATTCCGTGAGGCCTTTCTCCAGCTAACTAGCCCGGTGTCTATTGTGGCGACGCTCATTCTACTAGGTGTGCTGTTTATTCTCGGCATGGCCATTCTTGATCTCGACAAGGGTCGTGTCCTTATTGGGATGGGTAGAACACCGTTCGCCAGGGGACTGATTACATACCTATTTGCGATCGTGACAATCGGAACAGCTGTCCTCCTGGTAGTTTCCGCACTTCTTGGAACTGCAAAAGATAGGTTCGACAGTGGAAAAGAAGTGTTAGGACTATTACTAGGCGTCTTCGGCACAATCGTAGGTTTCTACTTTGCTTCCGAGCTCTCTGAGTTGGATGGTAGCAAGAGACTTACAGTTTCGTCAGTTCTCGCCAGCCCCGTGGAAGTAACGCAGGGTTCTTCTTTGACAGTGACGGTCGCTGTTCAGGGCGGTAGTGCACCTTATCGGTTTGAGATCACGCTCGCCGAAGAGCTTTCGGGTAATTATCCCCAGCTCATTAGACCTGACGGCTGGATCGTAAAGGAGGTCACAGTTACCGAAGAAACTCCAGTCGGAATACAACCGGTGCGGGTAGGCGTACTGGACGCGCGGGGTGAGTCCACTATGGTCCAAACGTTGATCGAGGTACAGCCGCAGACGCAAACACCGTAGTCTATTCTTACCTTCCTTTATAACAAGGCTTGGGGGAGGTTTCTAGACCCAATAAAAACTGTATAAGAATCCTAATTTCAAATTGAGGTATTCCTATTTGTAGACATAAATGATTTACTCCAAAGGGGCATTAATATTAAAATTAAAAGGAGTCACGGCTGCGTCCGTTTTTCCATACTGTAGTCGGAATTTTTTTCGGGAGTCGTTCACCATGACGAATATTAAGTACAAGAAATAAATGCAAATAGGCATCATAGTCTCGTAACCTTATCTATGAACATAAGTATTATTATTCAGTATGTTTATTCCATTGGACAATGGATCTCTTTTGTAACATTTGTTACACAGCCGTTCTCCAAATGAAACTTAGCCCCATCCAAGTCCGTTGTAGTTCTGACCATGAGAAAAATTCTTGCCATATTATTATTGATCCTCTATACATTCAGTTTTAGTACTGAGGTAATAGCAATAGGCATGGATAATTTCAATACTTCCACTGAGGTCACCATAAAAAAAACGCACTGCAAAAAACAAAAAAGTGTAAATGTTGAAAGCGAAGAGGTACCAACCACTATCTCTACCGGCAGAAGCCAAGGGGTAAATCTTCAGGTGATCAATGTAATCTGTGTGACCTCCATTACTCCTCATTTTTCCACACACACTATAGGGTTAATTCCTTTTTCCGATACTCTGAATTCTTCCGAAATTTCTGATAATTACGATTCTCCATCACTTCTTTGTGATCCCTTTCCCCCACGAGCGTAAGTCAATTTACCACTTTCGTTTCCCTTTCTTTTTACCCAATAAAGGGTAATGTGGGAAATGTTAATTCCAATTTCACTCCTCTATCTTCATACATT
>NZ_JBBPHP010000084.1:0-4700 GCF_038039535.1 Catalinimonas locisalis
TACAAGATAATTCAAGAATGATTATGTGCGTATCGTTAGCTCAAGAAATTAATCGAGTTTCTTGATGTGGGGAATAGTGCTGAACACGGAGGTACACACCTGGATGCACCGGTACATTTTGCCGAAGGTCAGCAGTCAGTAGATGACATTCCCCTGGAAAACCTGATTGGCCCGGGAATAGTCATTGATGTGAGTGATGCAGCCAGTAATAATGTAGACTATCAGGTATCTGTAGATGACTTTGAAACCTGGGAAGCAGAACATGGACAAGTGCCGGATGAGCGTATTATTTTACTACGCACTGGCTTTGGACAGTACTGGCCTGACCGCCTCAGGTATATGGGTACGGATGAAAGGGGAACTGAGGCAGTAGCCAAACTCCACTTTCCCGGTCTTGCTCCCGAAGCAGCCAACTGGCTCATTGAAAACCGTAACATCAAAGCCATCGGCATAGACACTCCCAGCATTGATTCTGGACAATCTACTCACTTTGAAACTCATCAGGCACTTTTCAAAGCCAATATTCCTGCCTTTGAAAATGTAGCAAATCTGAATCAATTGGATATGCAGGGCTTTTTGGTTATCGCCTTACCCATGAAAATTGGGGGAGGAAGCGGCGCACCCTTAAGAATAATTGCTATTGTGGAAGAGAAATAATCCAGTAAGCTGAATCTCCTTATTTCAGCATTCAACTACATAAAATGCGCTCAGATTAAGCTGAAAACTATGCTTCGGAAACATGTATTTTCTTGATTTTTGGGTAATATGCCCCTTCAAAACCCAAAAAGCATGCAGCGTATTTCTTTTTTATTGATTTTAAACTTGCTGACAATTGTTCATGTCAGTGCACAAAACGATCAAACTGCCTGGGATAACACTTCCGAGAAAACCTGGCCCGAAGACTTCAAAGTGGTAGAAATAACATCTTCTGCGGACAGTAATATCCAAAAGGCCCGCTTCTATAAAAGCCAGCAGTCAACGTCACAGCCTCTCATTGTCTCTCTGCATACCTGGAGCGGGGATTATGAACAGGAAGATCCTTTGGCAAAAGAAATATTACTTCGCGACTGGAACTATATCCATCCTGATTTCAGAGGTCCTAATACCAGACCAGAAGCATGTGGTAGTGAAATGGTTATCCCTGATATAGAAGATGCCATCCGTTTTGCAATTGACAAATCCAATGTTGATACCTCCGAAGTGCATATCATTGGCGTTTCAGGCGGTGGTTACGCCACATTGCTGTCCTTTATGAAATTGCGCTATCCCGTCAAAAGCTTCCATGCCTGGGCATCCATTGCAGATCTGGAAGACTGGTACTGGGAATGCAAAGCACGAGATTTGAAATACGCAAAGCATCTGGAACAGGTCACATCCAGCGTAGGCAACTTTGATGCTGAAGAAGCCCGAAAAAGATCTCCTCTACATATGGACTATTCTGCAGCACTTAGAAAAGACGCTCAACTTAGGGTTTACACCGGTATTCACGATGGCTATACAGGTTCGGTACCGATCACCCATTCCATCAATATGTATAATAAGTTATTGGAGGAAATATACACTGGAGAAGCTTATGGACAGGAAAAAGTATCCGATAAGACCATCATCCATCTACTCTCCAAAAGGATGCAGCCTGCACCCGACACTTCACTTTATCTGGGAGGCAAGAAGGTACACCTGCTTAGAGAAACTCCTCGCCTGTCACTGGTACTTTTTGAGGGTGGACACGAAATGATCGTACCCCAGGCATTGAGCCTGCTGCCCAAAAACAATACACCAGCCAATCAAAAACTTAATATTCTGACCATAGGTGATTCCAATGGCGCAGTAGAGGGAGGCTGGCCTGAGCAGTTGAAAAAGCTTCTGCCCTACTCAACTATCATCAACACCTCCATTTCAGGCAATACCATTGGTTTTGATAATCTGGATCAGAAAAGACTGAATAGCCTGAAAAATATAGAAGATTACCTTCAAACTGCTGTTGATTCGCTTGCTAATCAAAATCTGGATTATATTATTTTGGGGCTGGGTACCAACGACACCAAGCAGGTTTTCGCTAATCGTCAGGATGAAGTAGCAGAAAATATGGGAAGCCTGATTCAAAAAATCCAATCTTATCAGGCTTTTCCTAATGATCATACACCTAAGATTTTGATACTTACTCCTCCTCCCATGGATGAATCAAAAATTAACAAAGAGAAATATGGTGGAGGAAATAAGCGTATCAGAAAGAATAACAAAAAGTTTATGAAGCTGGCAAAGGAGTACGATTGCATATGGGTAGATAGCTATGCTTTGCTGGAAGATGATTTTTCATCCTCAACTACTGATGGCGATCATCTCAATGAGAAAGCTCAATTTAGACTAGCAAAGCAGATAATAAACGAATTGAATGCTAACAGTCCGGCATCTTCACCGACTTATTAAAATTGCATTTTCTTAACTGCAAGCAGTGTAGAGCATAGTGAAGAGAAGACTTTTTTCTCTTATTTTCGTTTTATTAGTGGGCGAATACATATATTTTTTTTTAGAGAACATAATTTGAATAAGCCATGCTGGATAAAATCGTACTCAAAGGGAAAGAAATGCAGATGAGCGATGATGAGTTCTTCAACTTCTGCCAGGCTAATCCCGATCTTAACATTGAGAGAAACGCAAAACGAGAAATCATCATTATGTCGCCCACCAATTCAAGCACTGGTTCAGTTAATGTAAAGATCGCTTATCAATTAGAAGCTTGGAATGAAAAGCATGGTTCAGGAATTTCTTTTGACTCTTCTACCGGCTTTACTTTGCCTGACCAGTCGGTAATGTCGCCGGATGCTTCATGGCTATCGCTGGAAAAATGGCAGCAACTTACTCAGGTTCAGAAAGAAAAGTTTGCTCCGGTATGCCCTGAATTCGTTGTGGAACTTAAATCCAAAAGCGATAGGCTAGATGATTTACAGGCAAAGATGGAAAGCTGGCTACAGAACGGAGCACAATTAGCCTGGCTGATCGTCCCTGAAGAAGAAACAGTGTATATTTATCAGGCCCTACAGAAAGTTCGTCAGCATCAGGGTTTTCAGTCTAAACTTTCGGCTGATCCTGTTCTACCTGGATTTCAATTAGATTTGTCTAAGTTGAGCGTTCCCTAAACTCAATTCAATGCTAGCACTCCGGCATCTTCACTGAAATATTGACAGCCAAACCACCTTGTGAAGTTTCCTTATACTTGTGGTTCATATCCTGAGCAGTATCCCACATGGTTTTGATGATGTTGTCCAGCGACACACAGGCATCGGCGGGATCACTGTCTAATGCCAGGCGGGAAGCGGTGATGGCTTTGATGGCACCCATAGAATTGCGCTCAATGCAGGGCACCTGCACCAAACCACCCACCGGATCGCAGGTCAGCCCCAGATGATGCTCCATCGCGATTTCTGCGGCCATCAGCGCCTGTTCTACACTTCCCCCCAGACACTCAGTGAGGGCAGCAGCAGCCATAGCCGAAGACACACCTATCTCCGCCTGACAACCTCCCATTGCCGCTGAGATGGTCGCATTTTTCTTAAATAATGTACCTATCTCACCGGCTACCATTAGAAAATTGATGATATTATCTTCCCTGACATTTTCTCCTGAAAAGCAGATGTAGTACATCAGTACCGCAGGTATTACACCCGCTGCGCCATTGGTAGGGGCAGTTACGATACGACCGAAGCTGGCATTTTCTTCATTCACCGCCAAAGCAAAGCAGCCTATCCATTTAAGAATCGCATTAAAATCATTGGGACGACGCTTTACTTCTTCCAGCCAGGTCTCCGCATTTTCAAACTGCAAATTACCCATCAGCTTATGGTGCATACTGGCTGCCCTGCGTTTTACATTCAAACCTCCGGCCAGTGTGCCTTCAGAGTAGCAGCCTTTGTACATGCTGTTCAACATCACCTGCCAGATTTGTAGCAAGCCAGAACGAATATCTTCTGTAGAACGCCAGGATTGCTCATTAGCCCATACCATTTCTGCAATTTTCATCAGTTGAGCATGACAATGTTGCAGCAATTCTTCTCCATTCTGGGAAGGGTATGGCAACTGAATGGTATCTGAAGTGTCCGACTGTTCATTAGCTTTTTTTACAAATCCCCCTCCTACTGAATAATACGTTTCCTCAAAAGCCTTATCCTTAGTAAAAGCTTTGAAAATCAATCCATTGGCATGTTCAGGAAGTCTCTCTCCTCCTCTAAAGATAATATGTTGAGCCGGATCAAAGGAAATTTCATACTGATTTGCCAGATACAGCTTATGCTCTTTCTGAACCTGTTGTTTGATTTCCTGCACCCGTGGAATCGGAATGTTCACGGGGTTCTGGCCACTTAAACCCAGCATCACCGCCAGGTCAGTACCATGCCCCTTTCCGGTAAGTGCCAGAGAAGCGTAAAGATATACTTCTACCTTTTGTATTTCCTGTAGCTCAATAACATGCTGAAGCTCCAGGAGCCAACGTAGAGCAGCTCTCCAGGGGCCTAAAGTATGGGAACTGGAAGGGCCAATCCCAATCTTGAACATATCAAAAACACTGATCTTTTCCATTATTATCCTCAACGCAAAATCTTTGCTTTTCGCTCAAAAAGTAGTGCTATAGTGTTAGGGTGTTAGGGTGTTAGGGTGTTAGGGTGTTAGGGTGTTAGGGTGTTAGGGTGTTAGGGTGTTAGGGTGTT
>NZ_JBBPHP010000085.1:0-4647 GCF_038039535.1 Catalinimonas locisalis
CTACTTTGGCAAAACTGTCAAATTATCATCAACCGACTGGCGTAAATACCAAATAGAATTTTTAAACATGATCTTAGTAGTTAGCTCATCTCAAAATTTTGTAATAGAAAAATACTACCTCCTTTAACGCTGGCTGGGTAATGAGTTGTAATAGGCGAGATTTGTCATCAACCACTGCTCCTTTTACTTTCCAGCGTTTTCAGGCACGTATCGCTCTAACTGTTTCTGCCACTGGTCAGTCTTAATTACCTGCAGCACTTCGCGGTTGATATCTTCCTGTAAAGCATTTTCTTCTCTCATACCCAGCGCAAAGTATTGGGGGTTAAGCTTTAGAGGCTGTATCTTTAAAGCTATGTTCTGGCTGTTATCAATCGTATATTTTAACAGGGGTACACTACTAACCACTACCTCAGGCTGCTCATTTTCTACCGCTTTCAGTGCTTCCTTCAGGCTTTGGTAGGACTGGAAACTGACACTTTCTTCTTTGAGATAGGCAGCAGCATGCGAACCTTCTACCGCTGCTACTTTCATATCGCGTAAGTCATCAGGAATATCAAGTGTTTTGGTATATGATCCTCCCATGGCTGATATTATACCTGCTGTAAGCACTGATGTCACTCCCATAGCAATCAGCATCCATAACAAAGCTACTGCACGACCAAAAAAAGTGACCGGGGCTTTATCTCCGTAGCCTATGGTAGTCATGGTGACACCAGCCCACCAAAAGCCAGCACCTATGCCCCTGATGATAGAACGTTCACCTCCAAAGTTATCATCATTGCTCGTACGTTCAATAAAATAAATCAAAGTACCTACGATAAGCAGTAAAACAGAAAGCATCAGCACAATTTTCCAGAAACGCTTGCTGAAAAAAGCCGAAGCAATATCGCTCAGGTTATTGCTTTGCATCATGGCTGTTCCCAGATGAGAGGTATGGTAAAAGTAGCTGAAGTCCAGCAGAGTATCCTTCTCAGCAGATACGTTAGACAACAGTGCTATATCAATGTCACCATTTTGCAGAGCACTTTGCTGCTCCTCTTCAGGCACATTTACTAACTGATACTGTAGTTGTAAACTTTCGGCAACTTCACGCCACAACTGTACACTGATACCATCCCAGGTATTGTTCTTACCCTGAATGATGTATGGGGGTTGTGAATGGATGCCTACTCTTAGCTCTCCTCCCCTGTCTGCACTTAGGCTATCTCCCTGAGTGTATCCAACAGAAGAGAGTAATAGAAGAGGAAGTATCAGAAAAATGGTTTTCTTAAAAAAAATATGCATGCTTATTTTTTTTATACCTACTCGCCCAATTTGCTTCAGGCTTTTCAGCATAAACAGTTTAAAAAGTGTTGGTAATGTTATTAAAATCGTCTAAAGTCCTTTTTGTTTTCATCAGGAGCAGGCATTTCTACAAATACTAAGCAATATAAGTTCGTTGACTTTATGCCTAACGTTTATACCAAATAGTGTGTTGATACTCCTGCTCTCTTGAAGCTGCTTCCCGGTTTTTCATAATCAGATGATTTTTATCCAGTTGTCTGCTCCGATATCCCAAGAGATGAAAGAACTGCCTGGCAAAAAAACGGGCTACATTTTGATTGACACGCAAGGCATCATGCTGATCAGAAAGCCAGCGCACACCGGGTAGCAGTGGGAGGACATGGTCAAAATGAAACTTGCGTAGGAAAGCTGAGAGTTGAAGAAAAACTGGAGGAATCTTACGAATAAGAAAAAAACCATCATTGCCCTGGCTTTGGTATAAGGGCATGAATATTTTTCCTTCGCTGGCTGCCCCGACAGTTTTACCATCACTTTCTGCGAGTGCTTCCCCCTTTTGAATTTCCTGAAAATTACTGAAGCCTTCTTTCATGCGAAAAGTCTCCCCTGTCTTAATTTCGTGACGAGAAAATATCTCATATATGCCTTGTGAGGCTTTAGAAGCGTTTAACAGAAATTGATAGTAATGCTCAAAGTCAACCGCCTGCTTCTCAATACTGCCCGAAAAGACCAGGGTGAGATAGATAAAAGAAACCATACTTTCTACAGAAAAGCTTGCATCATGCTGCCCCCCTTCATAGCCAAAAGCTACATAGCCCAACGCATTGATATAGCTTAGCAGTGGGCCATCCAGATATTCTTCTATTCCCAATATCATAGGTACCGGGTATTGAGTGGTAAATTTCCTGTTCAGCAGGCTGTCATTAACGGTAAGGAAAGGAGTAGTCTGGCTGGAGGTAGTATGCAGATCAATGAAGTAGAATGGACCTTCTTCAGTATCCAGAATTTCTCTAATCACACGATAGATTTCTTTCTGCTGGGCGATATCTTCATGCTTTATCTCAAGTCTGCTAGTCAGCAGGTCTTCCATTTTTTCGCTGGTCCATAGGCGGTTCAGGTCTTCCCGATGATATCTCACACCTCTCTCCAGTGCCCATAGATTACCGCTAATCGCATAGATGTTTCCCTTATGTTGGATATGCTGTTCTTTAATTTCTTTTAGCACCTTATCCAGCGCAAAAATACCTGCCGGTTCGTTGCCATGAATACCTCCTGTAAAGATAAGCGTGGGTCCGGGTTCATTACTTTTGAGCTGACCGATCAATCGGCCAATATTAAGAGATTGATTAAGGGCTTTGCTATTTACCTGCACCATGTAGGAACGCACTAATATCATTGTTTGTGATGATGCCCACCAGGTCTTGCTCATGTACTACCGGAAGACAGCCGATTTTATGTTGTTTCATCAGTTGGATAGCCTCACTGATTTTGGTGTGGTATTGCACGGTGATCACTTCTTTGATCATAATATCCCCCACCGTACGATCATCATCCCTGTCTTCTTTTTTTTGACTTTCCATGTGCGACCAGGTCAGCAGTCCGCAGAGCTTTCCTGATTGATTTTCTACCGGCACATGATGGATGTTCTTCCACTGCATCATGCTGGTAGCCAAACTTGCCAGGTCTCCTTCGTGTACGCTAAACATCCGGGTAGACATGATATGCCCTACCTGCTCTGCTGCTTTGTGAATAGCTGCTCTACTTTCCACGCCTGGCCATTGATGGACTGGAAATTCCGTTTGCTGATGCTCATAAATAGCACTGGTAAGTGCCAGCAATGCATCATCCTGCTTCATTTTTTTTCTGCAGGCACGATAGTTTTCTACCTGCCATTGCGCTCCGTTCTTCCCTTGGGTACGCTGCTCAATGATACCCAGCAGGCGGTCTATATCTTTCTGATCAATCTGCATCTTTTGTAAACCTATATAAGCCAGGGGCAACAATTCATTGATCACCAACTCCTGCACTGACACAGCCTTACCCATCCAGTGCAGTATGGTTTCTTTACCCGTTCTGGCTGCTTTGATAAAGTTAGCTTTGGCATCACGAAAATCCATACAGGCAGACATATCATCAAATTTGGCAGGCCTGCCTTTCATCAAACCTACCCAAAAGGCAAAATTAGCCATTTCATCCAGCGTAGTAGGGCCGGAAGGAATATAGCGATTCTCAATACGCACATGAGCCTTACCTCCGCCTACACCATAGCAGGGACGATTCCAATGATAAATAGTACCATTATGCAGATTGAGTGCTTCCAGCCTGGGTATATTTCCGTTTTGTAATTCCTCCATTGAATTGCTGGCAATCTCTCTGGAAAGAATCACCCTATGTTGAGTAATATTGTCTTTAAAAATCTCGGCAATAGAGCCACTAGCCCAGGCATTGCCAAAGCTTACCCTGCCTTGCTGATCTTTGAGCGCATAAGAAGAACTGCGGGTATCAATGCTTTGCTGGAAAAGCGCGATACGGGTTTCGCTCCACAACTCTCTGCCTATCAATAAAGGAGAGTTTGCACATATACCCAGCACTGGTCCGGAAATCGCCTGAGCCCAGTTGTAGCTGGCAATAAAATCCTGAGGGGCAATCTGTAGGTGCAACTGAAAGCTCGTATTACAGGCTTCAAAAAGTACGGAATTATGAGTGATGGTAAGCTCATCCACTCCCAGCAGATGTAGAGAAAAGTCTGCTCCTCTTAGCGTCCTGATCATTTCGTTCAGTGCACGATATCGGGGCGTAGGTGTCATGTACTCCAGTTCCAGTTCATTCTTACTGATCGTGGGCAGAATTCCGCTAAGTACAATCTTTGTGTTATGCTTCTTCCCTGCTGCTTTGGCTTTTGCCAGCAGGCTGTTCAGTTGTTTTTCAACAAGGGAGAAGCCGTCAGCTTTCAACTCCTGCGGGTCAAGGTTGATCTCCAGGTTGTAGCGGGCGATTTCGGTAGTAAAGTGAGGATCATCAACAGACGCTAATATCTGCTCTGCATTTTTGGTAGGCCGCCAGTGATTATTCACCAAACAAAACTCCTGCTCAGCCCCTATGCGGACGATGTCATCTTCTATCAGATCATGCGCAAGCATGTATTCCAGCGCCTGAAGGTCATCCAGCAGATGCCTGATAAACTTTGCCCGCTTTTCATGATTGAGTTGGCTATTTACTTTTTTTTCCCCCATATCATTTAGTCTGACTGATAAATACGCCTGTAGACTTAAAAATAGCTTTTTCCAGCTAAGAGCATGTTTAAATTTTGAAAAGAGCAGGTCAGGACGTAAACTTTGGGTCAACCAAAACTCAAAAGTTTATGCA
>NZ_JBBPHP010000086.1:0-4186 GCF_038039535.1 Catalinimonas locisalis
AAATATTACAATCTATGAAATGCCTTTTTCCGCCCTGAATTTCATTTTTATCTGTTGACTCATTGCAGGATAAGCCAAACCTCAGTTTTGCCTTCTAATTTTGACAATCTGTAATATCTAACCAATTCTTCAGAAAAGAAGAAAAATGCAATACACAGGATGATGAAAATTAAAAGTAAAAGAGTTTCCCCAACTGTCTTCCATTCTAATAGATGATAAAATCTAACTTTGTTTTTCATTTCCCTCTATGCGCTATAACGCTCAGCATATGGATTGTGTCGGTTTTCGAAGTACTTAATTGTCCGCCAGCATTGACATACCTAAGTGCTGAAAATATCAAGATTACTACCTCACCCGCCATAAGCCATATGCATTGTTGCCTGTAGTGTCTTTCTTAAGCTACTTTAAATTCGTTTTCATTCATTTCAACACTAAACTTCACGTTGGCCTTCAGAGCGGTGAATACTTTCAGAATAGTTTCTATGGTTACATTCCTAGTATTGCGTTCCAGTTTTGAGATTTGAGATTTCTGAACGCCAATTAACTTACCTAATTCTTCCTGTGTTAGGTGTCGCTCTTTTCTGGCTGATTTTATCATCTCTCCAAGCGCTTCCATGCCCAGTTCAAACTCGTATTTATCCCGATCAGGTGTACCTATTTTCCCGATATGCTTGTCTTTCATTTGATCAAGCGTCATCATTTTCATCTTTCTATTTGTTGCTTCCATAACTTAACTTTTTTGATCAAAATAATCTGCTCTGATTTGCATTGCCTTCTCAATCTCAGACTTTGGAACTTTACTCACTTTTTTGACAATCCCATGAGTTGAGATCACAAGAGTTTCCGTCTTATCCGTTTTGTCCCAAAATGCAAAAAGTCGGTATTGCACTCCACTGTACTTTGTTCTGAACTCCCAAATTTCGTCTGTTAATTTCTTAAACAGTTTCGGGTCATTTACCAACTTTGCTTTATCTATGTTGTAATATATTTTTGTTTGCGTTTTCAAATCCAGCGTTTCCATAAAAACAATAGCTGGTTCCAGGAAAATGACCTCAAATTTTGGCTTCATTCAGTTTATATCTCAATTTACGAACAAATCTACACAAAAGTTGAGTTATATGGAAACTTTTCATCTGTTTACATTACAGGGTAGGGTAGAGCCTGGTAGCCCTGCTTAATTTGCTATAATATAGCAATAATCAGACTACCAGTGCCCCCATTTCATGGCGACCCTCATCAAACCGTGCATGAAGTTTTCCCTCACACGGCTTACCGATGAAGTTCTGTTTTGGACATGCATGTCTGTTCACAAGCTTCAGTTATAGTATTTAGCGATAACACTCCTCTAACTTGTTTCCATACACTTGGTCCAAACTATAGCTCCCTTTAATCTCATCTAGCCTATAAGTTGACCGAATAGGACTAAGCCAGTATCAACAGCCAGTGGATTATATGAGCATCTTCAAAGTAGGGCTCCTTCCCATTCCATGGTGGCCTCCTACAGAGTTTTGTTGTCTCTGCTGTCTACGGTACTATGTGCCCCTCCGACTTCTGATCTTCCCCTGCTGCATTTCGTTATACTTATAGCAGTAGGTTGTAAGTAGCCATCTCACAAAAGACCAGATCTCCCACGTTTAGCGTATCTCCATCTATAATCACCCCATCCCTATGACTCCGGCAGTTTACTGAAATTCAAATGACTGTTAATCCTTTCAGTATGGCAGGGTTCAAGCGGGTCTCGCAGACACCGTTGAAACTCTCCCCAAATCTGCAAATGCACATCTCGAAGCTACTCTGGGTTCACGCTTAATGCATTACGGGTTGATTATTTGAAGCAACAGAGCTTCAGCAGCACCCTCACGAGTGTGACTGTCTATTGCTCTTCCAGGTGAACAGTCAATTACCTGGGTGGGATTTTCACCCACTGGATCTACACCACTTCGTGGCACACCAACGTTTGCGCAGCGGACGGCGAGGGCTTTACCCGAAGCATAGCGGATATGGAGTGTTGAACTAAACCTGCGGTAGCCTTTAGCAGCAGGGTTTTTCATGATATTCTTATCTTGATGAAGGTAATTTAAACCATTTATATCATGAAAAAAAACACACCGTACCAAAGGGGAAACACTCATTGAAAGAACCTGTCGTGAGGTTCCTGATTTTCTTCCTCTTTACCAAAAATTGGAGAGAAGCTTTTCGGTTGCTGGCTACAGCCAGAGTACTCTAACAAATTACTCCCGCTGTCTGGCTCAAATGGCCCAGCACTACAACATGAATCCGGTGCTTCTAGACGAAGAACAGGTGCTAGACTATCTGCATTACCTCAAACAGCAAAAGAAAACGCCTTCTGAGTCCTTTTTTAAGCATACCGTTTACGGCTTAAGGTATGCCTACCGGATGGAAGGACTCAAAGAAAAACGAGTAGTACTTCCTTCCCTAGAACGGCCCAAAACCCTTCCGGTAGTGCTGAGCAAAGAGGAAATGCGAAGCCTACTACTAGCCCCTAAACTGCTGAGACATCGCCTGGTGCTGGGTATGCTTTATGGATGCGGGCTACGCTGCTTTGAACTCCGTAGATTACATACCAAAGACGTAGATTTTAACCGGCTCATGGTGCATGTCAGGAAAGGCAAAGGGCGTAAAGATCGCTACCTGCCTCTGAGTAAGCACCTGGCGCGGGGGCTAAAGACCTACATTAACAATGAACATCCTCAACTGTGGCTCTTCAATGGTAAAAATGCGGAAGGAAGAATCGTCGCCCTATCCCAAAGAGGCGTTCAGTGGATCGTCAGGGAATCCAGAAAAACTGCTGGCTTAGAAAAGGAGGTCACCGCACATACTCTCCGTCATACTTTTGCTACTCACTTGCTGGAAGATGGGCTTGACATCGTCAGCATTAAGGATCTGCTCGGGCATGCTCGCCTGGAAACTACACTAATCTATCTCCATGTCTCTCAAATGGGAAGACGCAGGCCCTTTAGCCCAATGGATACGCTCTACCCTGATAAGTAGTGCGTCCCAAACATGAAGTAGCTGATGTACTAAATAGGAACAAGTACAGGCTCAGTAGCTACTGCAGCAATAGCTGGCAGGAACGCACCTTGCATGCTCTTAGAAAATGTAGGACCGCTGATCTGGGCGGTCATGTGGATCAGTGTGATAGCTGTGGCAATTTGTCTATCAGTTATAATAGCTGTCGCAATCGCCACTGCCCTAAATGCCAGGGAGAACAGCGCGAGGCATGGATACAGGCAAGGGAAAATGAACTCTTGCCAGTACCGTACTTTCATGTTGTGTTCACCCTGCCTGAGCAGGTCAACCCGCTATGCTTGTATGCACCAGCCAAAGTATACCGTCTGCTCTTCAGTACAGCCTGGTCGGTGATGCAGAGCTTTGCCAAAGATGCCAAGCACCTGGGGGCCAAGCCTGCTATGATCGCTGTACTACATACCTGGGGGCAGAATCTGAGTTCACATCCACACCTTCACTGCATCGTTCCGGGTGGCGGTGTGACCAAACAAGGCAAATGGAAGCCTGCTCGGAATAAAGGTAAATTCCTCTTTCCGGTAAATGCCATGAGCAAAGTCTTCCGGGCCAGGTTAGTAGCAGGTCTAAGAAAAGCTTTCCCGGAGAAGGAAAAAGCATTCTTTGCCAGCCTGTTTGAAAAGCCATGGGTAGTATATGCCAAGAGACCTTTCCAGCATCCTAAAGCGGTGGTGGAGTATCTTGGGCGCTACACTCATAAGATCGCCATCAGCAATCACCGGCTCATCAGCCTGGATAACGGCCAGGTTACTTTCAGCTACAAGGACTACCGAAAAGGAGCGCAGAAGCAGCAGATGTCTCTTACTGACAAAGAGTTTATCCGACGCTTCAGCCAGCATATCTTACCCAGAGGGTTTGTCAGGATCAGGCACTATGGATTCCTCTCCAGTCGCTGGAAGTCTGAAAGGCTTCCTGATCTCCAGCGGATGCTTGGTCCTACCGTTGCTCCCGATGATCAGGAAGAACCCGTATCTCACCGTAAGTGCTGTGCCTGTGGTAACGGTACACTGCACACGATGAATATGTTTTATGGTAGAGCGCCTCCGAAAGTATGGATAGAACGGGTATCCACCCGTCCAAGTACATGTTTTCTTGCAATGACAGAGGGAGTACTTTTGTTAGAAATACCAATTTATGGAAC
>NZ_JBBPHP010000087.1:0-3974 GCF_038039535.1 Catalinimonas locisalis
ATAAAGCCAGCAAGATGAAGCAGAATATCTCATCAAAAAGTCACATCTTGCCTCTACGACCGGTAGCTTTAACGTTGTGCCTAATTGAATGAAGAACAGTATCTTAATAGCTATTGCCGTTATCATCGCAACAATTTTCATTCTGTATAATCTACCGATGGAATTATACAATAGAAAAGAGATTGAACGAGGAAACGAATTGATAAAGAGTATAGATAGGTATCATCAAAAAGAAGGAAATTTTCCTGCTAACAACGATTGGGAAACGTTAAGGAAGATTGGTTTTACAAGCGAAGAAATGGGAAGAGCATATCCAGAAATAAGAAACCTCAATGACTCAACCTATGAATTGATATTTACTATAGGATTTGATCCGCCATACTTGATGTGGAATTCAAATGAAAGAAAATGGAAAGAAGATTTTCCATCAATTCCTGAATCCTGGATGGAAAAGGATGAAAACTAGGCACAACAAAACGCAGCCAGCAGCCTAGCAAAAATGAGCTTGATTATTCATTGCTCCAAGCACGGAAATCGATAATTTGAAAGACAAACGCAAACAAACCCAGCCGTCGGCTCGCGTTGGCCGTTAGCGCCAATGGTGAAATTCAAAATACTAAATGCAGATAATTGACTCAAATGATTTCAATCTTAGAACAGCTGCTTACTTGCTGAAGAATCAAGATTTAGAATTCTTAATTATACCCGTTCTGCATATTGGATCAACGGAGTTCTATCAGGAGGTAATTGCTGAACTCAACAAATGTGATTTGATATTATATGAGGGAGTTGGTTTAAAGAAACTTGAAGGATTTAAACATGCGTATCGGCAATTTGCCAGTAGATTAGGATTGGTCTATCAGGGTGATGAGATCAATACGAAAAAATTTGGTTCTAAGCTAATCCATGCAGATTTTAACCGAGAGATTGCTGAACAGGAATGGAAGAAAATACCTGTAATTTCAAGATTGCTATTTAGAACTTTGTACCCTATAGGTTTATTTTTCCTATCACATTACTATACGAAAAGTTCTTTGGCAAAATCATATCGTCAGAAACATGAACTAGATGATCAATTCTGGTTTATGACGCATGGAAAAGCAAATTCAGTGGAAAACTTTATCAATATCAAAAGGGAAAAAACGATCTTTAATGCGATTGATCAGCAAATAGATGAAGCAAGCAAAGAGATTAGAATTGGGGTCATTTATGGGGCAGGTCACATGAAGAAGGTACTCAACTATTTGATGGATACTTACTCTTTTAAAATAGTTGATTCTTGGTTTTTAACTGTATTTTGGCTGACGGACAGCGAATTTGAATATAAAAGAAAGGAAAACACTGGCGCTAACACTGCATAAGCGCAATGCTCAGGCGAAGCCTTCGCCAGCGCCTATGCTGGTCGTTATGTGGCACCTAAATTGAAATGTTTAAACTGTATTATATGAGAAAAATACTAGTAATGCTTTTTGTTACACTCTCATTTTGTGGATGTGAGGAAGAAGAAATAATAGAGAAACCATTTATTGATAATAACCTATGTCAAATTGAATATATAGAAAACTATGAAAATATACCAAATCAAGGAAATTTGTTTTCCTGGGATAGTATATCATATATGGTGTATCATTGGGATAAATCGAGATACGAATTAAGAGCACCTTTATCTGAAACCGACAACCTGTTACATATTATTGAAGCTTATTCGTTTGAAGGTGACTCAGCTTACAAAAAATTAGTAATTAGTATACCTGATGATGATTTTAAGTTAGGCTCTGTTCAGTTGGGTAACTTAACATTTGAAGAACCTACTTTTGAGTATACAAGATTCATTGAATTAGAAAGAGGTTCAAATGGATATGGTGGGATAACTTTTACAAACTACAAAAGAGTTAAAGAGGATAGGGAGATGTTCGGCACTATTGATATCACCCATATAAGTGAAAGCGTCTCACAAATTCAGTTTTATAACTTGGAAATATATTCTTCGGGGTTTGATATAATTAATTATCCTCATACAAAATTAGAGATAAATTCGAACCTTCTAATTAGAAAAGAATAGGCGCCACATAACAAGCCATAAGCGCAATGCTACGGCTGCGCCTTCGCAGCGCCTATGGCAGTCGTTAGGCACTAGCGGAAGAAGAAATGAAAATTGAAGAACACAGCTTAGAGCTATTTGCAGATTATTTTCAAATCTACCTTCAAGATGAAGATGCAGAAGGAGATTTATCTAATGGATGGACGGCTTCAGATGTTGATAATTTACTGGCTCTGACAGATGGAACAATAGGAGTTGGAACGGCTAGAAACATGACAGTACCAGTTTGCATCCAAATATTTAATTCAGCACCTGATATAGAACAGATATCAGGAATAGATCAAATTAACGAATGTGATATAGCATTGAATTCAGGAAGGCTAGTTGTGTCTGGATGTACCGATTATTTACCAGAAGCTTTACGCATCAATCTTGAAAAAGGAATTTACAGAGCCAGAATCTACTATCTGAATTTAGATACATTAAGAGAAGATGGACTAGAGGGAGATGATTCGTATATTATTCAGTTGTGGAAAGTGTCTGAAACAAAAGGATTAAAAATTATTAGGAAAAGAAAAGCCAGTGCCTAACATTCAGTATGCGCTACAGCTTCGGCCGATGGCCTCGCCAGCGCCTACGATCGCCGTTATAGGCGATGGGATAGAAATGACAGTAGATCAATTTAAACAGGAACTGAAGGAACCGGAGAAGACCAATGATATACTAAATTACTTAGTATGCGTTTTCTTTATCGGTTTTGGAATATGGATGATCGGAGATTTAATCATTAATGATTTTTATCATCCTAGACATAAGGGAAATTATCTTATCCTACTTGCTCCACTTCTTTCCATAATCATCGGAATTTATGGGTTTTGGAGGATACCGAAAGATTATCAAATAGGCTGTATCAATTCTGTAAAAACCATAGATGAAAAATGGATGGTTATCAATGAATATTTGTCCCAGTTAAAGATCAGATCTAAAAAAATAGAGAATAATCAAATTGAATGTGTATACAGGAATAAGTTTTTTAATTCTTTAGTGATCAGTGTGTATTTGGACGAGAATAAAGTTTTGTTCAATGTACAGTCATTAGATTCAGTTAATAAAGGCATAATTGATTTTGGATTATCTAAAAGAGCAACAAAAAGATTAAAGAAATTCTTAGAAAATCGCCTATAACACTACGCACCAGCCATGCTTCGGGCGATGCCCTTGCCGGCCGTTGCGTTCACGTTGGCGGTCAGCTAAAAAGAAAAAATGGCGATCTATCAATTTTATTTAGCAGTAATACCTAAAAAAGGATTACTGAAACTACATAAGCAGATACCAAAAAAGCTTAATATCAATATTAAAGATGATTGCATTGAATCAGAGGCAGAAATATATTGGGATTTGGAAAGGGTTGCTCCAAATGGGATAACTGAAAAAATTGATAAAATTGTTAGCAGAGCAAACTGGGGAAATAATGAATTCAATTTCAACTGGAAAACTTATACAAAGAGATTAGATAACGATGCATGGATAGCAATAAATGAAAAAACAGGTACAATAAATGAGTTTTCATTTAGAGCTGATTTACGAGAATTGAATTTGCTATTTTTAATGAATATGATTGAGCTAGGAAAGCAGTATGATTGGATATTTATGGATAATAAAGGCATGTTGTCAAATCCTGAGATTGAAGAAGTCAAAGTTCAAATTAGAAAATCAAACGCATATAGGTTTTTAAAAGATCCTAAGAATTTTCTTGAAGATATGGACTCTGGTAAATAAAAAAATGATTAAAGCCGAACCGCCAACAATGCTCAGCAACCAGCTTCGGCCGATGGCCTCGCCGTCTGCTGCGCCAGCGTTGATAGGCAATTCAATCATTTTCGGGGATCATTTTTCCTGATTTTGCCAGTAAGAAGATGGAGATTTCCTTCTG
>NZ_JBBPHP010000088.1:0-3664 GCF_038039535.1 Catalinimonas locisalis
TACTACCGCCAAATTGGAAACTTGCCAAGGTAATTGATGTGATGGAAAATTAACAGGCTACTTCACCGCACGGATACCTTTCTTTATATTAGAAAGCAGTTTTTTTATTTGAATTGCTGCACTTGGAATTGGAAGAGAAATAACTTCTCTAATACAGGTTTCCAACCAAGAAATTAGCTGTAACCCTGTAATTTCATTTTGGTTCGGGTGAGCTGCGCTTACCCAATTTCGCATATAGTTTATATAGGTTAAGTGCTTGTAACCCACTTCAGAGATGAGCTCAATTTCCCTTGCTCCATTTATCAACTCACTATCCTGGAGTTTTACTAAGTCTTCTTCACTTTTAAAATTTTTTCTCCTATCTCCACCTACTGTGTTGTCATAAAAATATTCAAGGTCAAATTGGGCAACTCTTTTTCGTAATTGTAAAATAGTCTCATCCCATAAATAATTCAGTGATGCATCAAATAATCCAGAAGCACTTGCCGCCAAGAATTTAGACAAGTAAATGGACTTTTGAGACAGGGTAGGTTCAATTTGATCAATTACATAATCAATATTATAAAAAACACGAAGTCTTTCATTGACACTATTAAAAATTCCTTCTGTAGGTAGGTTATGTGATTCAAGGAAAGAAACTAGACCTTTCTCAAAGTCAGAAATTCTCTCTGGATAGTTATTCTTTTCGTTCGTAATATTGATTGTCATATCAGTTTTTTATTGCGCCAAGCAGTTTGACTAAACATCCGTATTTATATGATTATTTTTATGTCACTGGCAGTATTTTTTCAATTTTATTTCTAAAGTCAATTCCGCTTTCAGCATGGATTAGTACAACTTTTCTACTCGAGGAAGTTTGTTTGTTTATTTCTCGAGCCATTCTTTTCACCATTTCTGTAAGCCCTGTGTTGTAAACAAACCAAAATTCACCCTCCAATCCTTTTTGCCTTGCAAGAAAACCTCTGAATGAATTTAAGCCAACTTTGCTTTTTGTTAGATATTTAGCTTCAATAAAATACTTCCTATCCTCAAATTCAAACTCTAAATCAAAAAGAGAATTGAGAGACTTCGGTGTTCTCAATAACGTGGTACCAGGATAATTTTGAATTATCTCAGCAATTTGGTTTTCATAATCAAATGCTAACTCGGTAGATGATTTTTGATGATCAGTTTCAATACTTTGATTTTCAATTTCTTCATCTTTTTCCTTTTCAGTTCTATATCTAGAATAGAAACTAAATATTCCCACAATTCCACTTAGAATTGCAATAGCAATAGATATCAATTGAAGAACCCAAATAGAATCTTTTTTTGCTTCTATAATTTGTTCTTCCGATGGTTTAGGAATTTGTTTTTTTATAGACTCAAGCTCGGAGATGAGGTTCTTCCTTGTTTTAAGAGGTAAAAACCTGTCCAGCATAAATGATTCTTGTGCCCTAGTCAAAACTTGTTCTGGGGTTAGAGGGAAAGTATGACTAAGTGTCAGCTCTTTAGCTTTAATAAGGATCTCTATTTCAGAGTATGTGCAGAGAGAATCCGAATAAATTAGTTCTTTGATTGATTGCTGAAGTTCTCTCTGTGCATTTATAAACCTTTCATTTTGAGTTTCTCTTAACCAACTTGGTATATAGAAAACTCCGAAGTATAAGGTCAAAAGGATACCAATAAAACCGAAAATATTAGAGAGATTCCTTATTACCCATTTCCAAAATGCCTTCATCTGGTTCAATTTCTAATGTTCTCAACAAACAAAACGAGCTATTTCATGTCATTGGGATATACTCATCTTGTCATTGTGACCATAGTGTAAAAGAAACGAAGGGTAAGTTTACCACTTAGCGTAAGTACAATCACCCTCTTATATTTTTTCATTTTGCCTTCCAATATAGTAAAGAAAATGTGTAAAAAAATCTTAGTAAAGTTAATTTACACCATTCAGCTTTATTTACTCCTCAATTGGACTTTCTTTCATCCAATCCAAATACCCTTTAAGTTGGGATACCAAATAGTAAGGCAAATTAAGGAGCGTATAGGTTTTACCATCCGGTGTATTAGCTTTACTGATCCTGATTTTTCCTGCATAGAAGCGTACTGCTGTATTATGCGGAGCCATATCCATAAACAAATGCAAAGAGCGTAACTTCCCTTCCGCGCCGGATTTTACTTCTACCGGAATGAGTTGCTGCTTATAGGGGTATAGGAAATCTACTTCTGCCTGCGAGGTTTTCTTCTCCCGTACCCAGAAGTGCAATCCACTTAGTACATTACTTTGGCTGGCCAGTATTTCTTGGCCTACGAGATGTTCTATTAAAGTACCTTGATATATCTGATCTAAGTTGTCTGTTTTGATTATTTCTCTTTGAATACCTAGAGAGAAATTCACGAGTCCGGAATCCAATACCTGCAGCCGGGGCGATTTACGATGATCGGGTAGGAGAGGTAATGTGGCATTGGTCTGAGGAAAAACCAGATTTATAAGCAGTGCTTTTTCTATGGTTCGCAGTGCTTCGCCCATCTCCCTGGATCCATACTCGGATCGGCCAAAGCCCTGAAACTTAATACGATGACCGGCCTCCTTAAAGACTGAGCGTATAGCATGTCGGATATATTGAATTTGAGAGGCATTATTAGCATACTTTTCTACATCGTCCAGATATGTAGCGATCAATGATTCGTAAATTGGCGCTAATGCCGTCAGGTCTCTGTACTGGGCATAATGCTGTATCACTTCCGGCATACCGCCCAATAGCGCATAGGTATGAAATAATCGTAGTAACTTTTCATGAGCAAAGTCATTTATCGGCACTTGCTGGAGTTGATCCAGAGCGGCTTCTTCTCCCGTTGCCTCCAAAAACTCAGGAAAGCTAACCGGTCTGATAACCCGGTACTCTACACGACCAACCGGAAAAGTAGCTTTCGGATTAAAAAGTATTTCTAATAATGACCCCGCCGCTATAACTGCTAATTCAGGCACCTGCTCATAAAAATAACGCAGAATGTTCATTGCCTCCGGCATTTCCTGAATTTCATCTATAAAAAGGAGGGTCTGATCCAGTTTGTCCAGCTTTTTACTCCTCAGGAAGAATAATCCTTGTAAAAGTGTATCTATATCTCTAAAACCCTGGAAAACCTCTTTATCTTCAGCAAGTTCAAGGTTAAAGTATAGGTACTGATCAAACTCTTTGGCAAAAGCATGTATGGCAGTTGTTTTTCCGACCTGGCGAGCTCCTCTTATCACCATGGGCTTTCGAGTTTTACTATTTCGCCATTGAACTAAGTCTTGATGAATACTCCTTTGAAACATGTCATAAAGTTAGGGCATTTTTATACAAGTTATGCTATAAAGTTAGGGTTAATTTTATATGTATATGCATTGAAGTTGGGGTAAATATCAAAAAAAGGGGCTAAAGAAGCCCCTCGTCAGCAAAGCTATAATAGCTCTGCTTGCTTAAGATCAGATGATCTAAAATTGGAAGATCCAGGAATTGTCCTCCCTGCTTGAGTTTGCGCGTCAGGTCTATATCTGCTTTTGATGGAACGAGGTTCCCGGAAGGGTGATTGTGAGCCTTATGTAAAGCTTTACATAAATCACATTATGTAGAGTAGATATTTATGTGAAGTAATGTAGCTAAAGTGCTCATACTGAAGAATTACTCTTTCATTA
>NZ_JBBPHP010000089.1:0-3495 GCF_038039535.1 Catalinimonas locisalis
CATTATGTAGAGTAGATATTTATGTGAAGTAATGTAGCTAAAGTGCTCATACTGAAGAATTACTCTTTCATTAGCATGACATAACATCCCTCCTTTCTTTTACCAAAGTATGGTGTGTAATCTCTTTATTGGTGTCATTATTCACCTTTAAACGGAACATACTATGAAACAACACATTAAAGATTTCAATGAGTTGATTGCCGGTGCTAGCCACTTCATGACTTGTGAGCTACATTATGCGCCTCGCACGGTGGGCAACTACCGACGGGTTTGGAAACTCATTAGAACATATTTGGCTGAGCACCATATCACTCACTACGACCAAACCGTAGAAGCACAACTGCTGCATCAATGGTTCGGCAACCGACCGATGAGAAGCCTTTCTCATCACGAGCGGATCTCTTGCCATGCCGCTCGGATGCTCACAGAGTTTCAACAGAATGGCCAGATCAATCTACCGACCCGGCCCTGTAAAGACCCGCTTATCTTTGAGGGGCCTCTTGGCAAGGTCATGACTGATTTTTTGGAATACCAGAGAAACGAAAAGCGACTGGCTAAAAATACTCTGGATAGCTACCAGCGTCATCTTTTCAGCTTTCTTATCTATTGTCATCAGCATGATATTTATTCATTACCAGTCATAGACCTTTCAGTGCTTCTTGGTTACATCAATCAACTCAATGAACAAACTACACCGATTTACATGGCCATTTGCGCACTGCGGGGCTTTGTGCGATATGCTTTTGCAGAGAAGCTGATCCAGGTAGATTATGCTAAAAAGATACCCCGTTATAAAAGGGTTGGTCAGCCGCAAATTCCTACGACTTATACACCAGAAGAGATAGAAAAACTCATCACTTCGGTAGAACGGGGGAGTACTACTGGCAAACGCAACTATGCCATTATTCTGTTGGCTGCCCGCTTGGGACTACGGGCCTCTGATATCGCTCGTTTGCAATTTGATCACTTGCACTGGTCTAGCAGTAGCATTCATATAAAACAGTATAAAACGGGGCAGGAAGTCACCTTACCTTTGCTTGCTGATGTGGGCAACGCTATTATTGATTACCTCAAATATGCCCGCCCATCTTCCTCAGCCACGCAGGTATTCCTGACAGCCCGTCCACCCTATAGCCCTTTTCTATCCAGTAACATAGTCACCCAGGTTGTACAGCGCGCTTTTGGAAAAGCAGGTATCAGTATCCAGGGTAAGAGGTTTGGCTCGCATGCGCTGCGCCATAGCTTGGCATCCCGCCTACTGGAAGTACGTACTGTATTGCCCGTCATCTCCGAAGTACTGGGTCATCAGAGTACTGAGTCTACACGCTATTACTTACGCATTGATCTGGCATCCATGCAACAGTGCATACTTGAAGTTCCGGCAGTAACTCCCGACTTCTACGAGCAGAAAGGGGGGATGTTTTATGAGTAAGCCCTTTAGCAGTATTTACGCTGAGTCACTGAAAGCATATATTCTTATGAAGCAGCAGTTCGGCTTTGCCTATCAGACCGGTGCAGTTATCCTGGCTCAATTGGATCACCTGGCAGCAAAACGGGGGGAAAGCAGTCTGGGAATCACTCGGTCTTTAGCTGAGGCATGGGTCGCAAGACGTCCACATGAATCAGCGCATTCCTGCTATGGACGGGTTAGGTTGCTGATTGGATTCTCTTCCTACCTAGTAGACTTGGGCATTGATTCTTTCATTCCTAAGCCCCCGGCATATCCGCCCCCGACCTTCATCCCTTACATTTATGCCCCGCAGGAAATGCGGGCTCTGTTCCGAGCCTGTGATCAACTTCGGCTTTGTTTGCTACATACAGATTCTTCGTTAATGAGCATGCCGACCCTGATCCGACTGCTTTATGCTACCGGTATCCGTATAGGTGAAGCCTTGAACCTCAAAAACCAGGATGTGAACCTGAAAGAGCACTATCTACGAGTGAAAGATAGCAAGAATAGTAAGGAACGCCTCATTCCCATCTCGGATTCTTTAGGCTCTGTCTGCCGACAATATCTAGATTATCGCCGTTACCTTCCGTTAAAAAGAGAACCTACCTACTTCTTTGTCAATCTAAATGGTGGAAAATGTAGTGGCAATAGTGTCAGGCACTGGTTCAAGGAGTGCCGTAGCCAAGCGGGCATTCCTTATACGGCCCGGATACATGATCTCAGACATACGTTTGCGGTAACCTCACTGGCTACCATGGCTGAGGCAGGTATAGACCTGTACGTTTCATTACCTATTCTATCTCACTACCTGGGCCATCAATCCCTGGAATCTACCAATCATTACGTCAGGCTAACATCTCAGATGTATCCCGGCTTGATCCGGGAAATTGATATGATCTGCCTAGATGTTTTCCCTAAACACTACTCCCATGAAGCCGACTGACTTTGCCCAGCATATATCCACTTTCCTGTCCCGTTACCTACCTAATGAACGAGGTGCCAGTGGGCATACTATCGCTGCTTACCGGGATACCTTTGTGCTGCTGCTTAACTTTATCCAACAGCAGCAAGGTATCAGCGTAGAGAAGCTAACGCTCAAGCAGATCAGTCGGCCCATGGTTATCGCCTTTCTAGACTGGCTGCAGACAGAACGAAAGTGTAAGGCGGCTACCCGTAACGCACGGCTCGCCGCTATTCATTCGTTTTATCGCTACCTACAGTACGAACGACTGGACCATCTGTATGAATGCCAGCAAATCTTATCTATCCAGTTTAAAAGGGGACATCCAACAAAGATAAGCTATCTAAGCATTGAGGGGATCAAGTTGCTATTGAAGCAACCAGACCAGCGTAACCGAAGGGGAAGACGTGATCTGGCCTTGCTCTCGCTGATGTACGACACCGGGGCACGGGTGCAAGAAATCATTGATCTGACCCCGCTGAGCCTACGACTTAGTGCACCCCCGACGATCCAGATTGTGGGCAAGGGCAACAAGACTCGGTTGGTGCCCATGTTGGATGCGCAGGTAGAACACTTAAAGCACTACCTGGAAGAGCACCAACTCAATAAGCCATTCGCCAATCACTATCCGCTCTTCTTCAATAGCAGGAAGGAGAAGCTCACCCGTGCGGGTGTCCATTATATCGTGCGGAAGTACAGTCAGATGGCCCGGAAAGAAAACTTGTTATTGATCCCCGACAAAATGAGCTGTCACGCACTGAGACATAGCAAAGCGATGCACCTGCTGCAAGCGGGGGTTAACCTGGTCTATATTCGTGACATCTTAGGACACGTATCGGTCAAAACTACAGAAGTATACGCCCGAGCGGATTCTCGGCAAAAGCGCCGAGCACTGGAGGCAGCTTACGTTGAAGTAAATCCAAACGAAGAGCCGTTATGGGCCAACAACGAAAATCTGCTCAGTTGGCTTAAGCGGTTTTGAGTTTTTTATGTAAAGTGGTACCGTGACAAAGGTGGCTAGTAGGCAACCAATCCACTATTGTTTGGTATCACTTTACATAAGCGACTACTCTACATAATGAGC
>NZ_JBBPHP010000008.1:0-257878 GCF_038039535.1 Catalinimonas locisalis
ACAAAGGTGGCTAGTAGGCAACCAATCCACTATTGTTTGGTATCACTTTACATAAGCGACTACTCTACATAATGAGCATTATGTAAAGCTTTACATAAATCACATTCCCATCCATCGGGAAACCTCACCCCCAGCCAGGCAGATATGCAACTTACCAATAAGCTCAAAGAGGCAGGAAAGTTTCTTGACTTGCCAGTACTGGATCATATTATCATTACATCAGAAGCATACTACAGTTTCGCTGATGAGGGAGTGCTTTAGGCACTCCTTTCTTAATTTTCCTTCCAACTTGGAGACGGCCTCCGTGGAGACGGCCACCATGGTAATGGCCACCGTGGACCTCCGTGGACCTTTTCAGTGGTGGCGTAATATCGAATAGAAGTTCGCTTTTAGCCCATCGGCCACGAGTATTCATTCCTCACTATACCCATGTTTATGAACCCTATGCGGGCCAACCTCTAGGTCACCCATTATTCCGCTAGAACACAGTACCAAGCTACCTTACCAGCAAAAGCAGTCCTGCCATTCCAAGAAGCTACATGTCCAGCGCACTCCACTTTAGGTTTGCCTTGTGCTATGCTTCCCACATTAAGTTGGGGCTATCCCATATAACTTAGGTAAACAGACCCCAATGAGATTTGAGCTTAGCTTTTCTATTTAGTTTCGTATGCTGTAGAGTAATTTCAAACAAATAAGCACAAATACTATGTATGCTTGCGCTAAAGTTTGTAAATAGTGGAAAAATGTACGTATTATCATGCAGGATGACCAAAAAAGCGTAAATGAAAAGTTTAATGCCGTATTCAAAGCTTTAAATACGAATGCATCACAAGTGAGTAAACGTCTGGGGTTGAGTCGTCCGGACAAATACTATAAAATAGAAAAAGGTAAAGCTAAGCCTAGTTTTGAAACGCTTTCAGAAATCATCCAGATGTATCCTCAGATCAATGCTAATTACTACTTCAAAGATGATGTACCTATGTTTGAAGAAGGAGCAGAAGCTTATTCCAACCAACAGAACTCAATACAAAACTTGCGCATTAAGCACCTGGAACAAAAAGTAGCGATGTTGGAAGCTCAAAACCAGGAACTCATCCAACAATTGGAAAGCATGAGAAACAAATGATCAGGCATGGCTACAATTATTTTTCTTTAGACAATAAAGTCTTGTTGTACTTGTTCACACCCGGAATGTCAGTCTCTTGAACCCCTGTCCATCCTGGAGCAATCCAACCTGGTATGTAATACTATTTTTTTATAGAGGGAGAGGAAATCTACAGTGCCAATAATTGGAAATACCCTTTCAAATTAGAATACCAAAAATAATACGTATTAATTTCGTTAATTTGCAATTCATCATAAGAAATTATCTATAGATATATCTGTAAAATCATATTAATATCTTTTTTTGCCAATAATATGTATTTATTGTCCTGCTCTATTCTTAGTAGAATGCGTATTTTTTTCGTAAATTAGGATGATTTTATTCAGCAAAGTGCTTAGCAAGTTTAAGTATCATTTCTGATATAAAACTATACAATATGATGACATTGGTCGGGCCTCCTATGCAGAATGATAGTGGACCAGACCAAAATATAGAGTGCTAAACTTACCTGAAATAGAAAGCCAGTATAATAAATTTATTAAGGATCAAATCTGAGAAAAACGCTCCAAACACTCAAAGCTAACCTAACCAATGGAAAGAAGAATACACCTGTTTTTTGAAAAGATTGCAGAAAGCCTGTTTACGCTGCCGCCCATCATGATTGGTATGTTTGCCATGTATGCTTACCTGGTCTATGAAAGTCAGGCTCTCTTAATTAACCAATTACCGGATACAATCATAGGCTGGCAAAGAGAAGGCGCTGCATGGTTTCTTTCAGTAGCCATACACCTGACTATTCTCACTACTGCAGCGAATAGTAAACTTGTCCACCAGGCATTTCCGGTGCTCTTTGCTTTTGCCGGTTATTTTATCACGACCCTCTTTTTTGATGCCTGGAATTTTGCCAAAGCTTCTCAGGACATATTCATAAGCCAGCTTTTTAGTTTGCTGATCGCTGTGATCAACTATTTGTTTGTATACCTCTTCGTAGGAAAGTGGAAAGAGTTAAAAACCCAACAAGCAGATCAACAGGCTTTACAAGATGCTAAGGAAGCGGCAACCCAACTCAAGGAAGAAGTTACCAATACCCACCAATCCCTTACCATGCTGCAAGCACAACTCAACAAACGTAACGAAGAACTTACCGAAGGTAAACAGGCCCTTACCAAGCTTCATCAAACCTTGACCAGGCAACAACGACAGCATGAGGAAGAACTACAAATGGTCGCTGAAAATAGGATGTGTGTCACTTGTGGTTACCAAGCCGATACCTATCAACAACTGTCTCGCTACAAAAGAGACTGTGAGCTTTGTAAAAAAGCGAGGAAGCAGAAGAATAACCATAAGGTTAAAATTGCCTGATTTAACCAAAGCTTTAATAAATAGTAATGTCACCAAGAAAAGTCAGGATAGTCAGAAGAAGAAATGTGCTCCTTAAAACAGAGTGTATGCTAACCCTCATCATGCTTATAGCCATCATGAAGTTTTCTCTAGGGCTACCCTGGTATATGTTATTAGTAGTTACGATTTTATTACACCGCTTACTCTACAAAGCTTTCTATTCATCCAGATGGTTTCGTTATTTATTTGCACTTTCTTTCTCAATTTTCTGGGGAGTATTGGCAGCTTCTTTTGTTTCCAGATTGGATAGTGAAGGGGTATTCTCTGTTTCCTTCATTGGGATCTTTACATTTCTGTTCAGTCTATTTTCACATAAAAAACAATTTGCTTTTTACTCCAAGGCTGATCTGATCATCTACCAACGTTAGGTACGCCATACATTAGATCACATATTAGGCAAGAAACAATTAAGAAAAAATAGGCAGCCCAAAAGGCTGCCTTTTTCCTACTTCCATAACTACCAAAATTATGGGGTTACAAAAGTAGTAATAGTATTTAAATATTACATCATAAATTATAAACTTTTTCAATTTTTTATTGTGATAAAGTAATTTTGAGATCATATTTGCACTTATTAATATTGAAAAACTAATCAAAACTTACATAGGTTTACGGTGTTGGCTATGCAGTATGAATTTAATACCCTGAAAAAACTTGTTTCCGGAACGTTGTCATTAAATTACACCCGCCGTAGTGATCTTTCTCAGCAACGTCATTTTCTTCAGGATCGCTTTCCTCTTTGTATGAAGCATTATGCGGTTCACTTCAGCCTTCATAATGAAAAATGGCAATTCATTTCCTTTGATCGTAGTACCCAGGAACAGCTTTATGATTTACCTATGGCCTTTCCGGAGAGACACTATCCGGCATTAAACAGAAGCCCTTATGCTTACCTGCTGGACTGGCTGGTGGATTACTTTCAACTTCCTCAAAAAGATATTGAATGGACCAGCTATCATCATGAAGAAAATCAGTTGACCATAGAGTTGGTAGTGTTATCAGATTTTCAGGAAATAGATGCCCAGGAAGTTTATTTTCACTACTACCAGACCATGCTTTACATAGAAGGGGAGAAGATTAAAGAACGATGGGCGAAAGTGATTTTTAGTCTGACACAGGAAGATGAAATCAGGCTTTATGTTCAGAATCATCAAAGGGCCCTTGATCGTCTACGAGCAAAAGTGAAAAGCAACATTAATAGTCAGGAACACCATCGCCTTCATGAATACTCACCAACTTTTACCATAGAGGATACTTACAAAGCCATGTATACTGCCCTGGATGCACTTATGATGCATCTGGAAAGTCAATATGGTAAATTTGTTGACGATAAAGCCTGCTTGTCTTTTCGTAGTCGCCTGAGGGCTTACCAGGAATTATCACCTGCATTAAACTTACTCCTGGAACGGTTGACTGAAGATCAGATTAGCGATGATCTTCAAAAGATCATCAAAATGCCAATTAATCATTTTCAACGTTTGCCCTATCATCAGGAAGTAACCTACCGTGAACTTGTTTACGGAAAACAACTCATCAAATCTCTGGCCCATGACTCACAGGAACCAAAAGATGAATTGGACTATGTACAGGTACTCCTAAGGGAAGATTTTAACCATCCGGACTTGCTTGATTTTCTCTCCAAAAAGATAGAAGCCGATATTGAAGCAGAAATTGATCCGGTGAGTAGACTTCGTTTCTGGATCAAGCAATGTCGTCAATTGCCCATTACCAATCCTTTGAGTTATCTACCAAACCTACCTCCCCTGAAAGAACAATTACTGGAGTGGCTTCAAGAAGAACTGGTGTTTCGTAAAGAAGTAGAAGGTCAAGATGAAAAAACGAAAACTTTATCTGTAGATCAAATGATTCCTATTGGTCTCTCAGTACCACAGTGGGCATTATTACTACGACTTTTACATGAAGTGGGCATATTATTACCGAGGCAAAAATCTGATCTGTTCAGAACGTTTTCACAGTTGGTTTCCACAAATCGTGTTCATAAAGTTTCTGCAGGAAGCCTGCAGTCTAATTATTACAGAATAGAAGAGGGAGCAAGTAGAGTTGTCAAAGATAAAATTATTGAAATGCTCAACGTGGCCCGGAAGATTACCCAGTGACAATCAGGAACAAATCTTTCCAAGCTCATGCAAATCCAGCAAAAGCAACCTAATTACAGCGGTAATTAAGGATACAGCGATAGAAAAAATAAAATTTATTTCTTATTGACTATCAATGACTTAAGAGGGGTAGTACTACCCTTACTACTGTTTTTGCTTTTCCCTTTTTTTCTACTTGCAGGCATCAAACAAAACACAATAAAATATGTCTGCACAAATCGTTACTACTGAAGATCTGTTAATCTTTAAAAAAGAGTTGATTGAAGAGCTAAAAGGCTTATTAGCCCAAAACGTTGCGCAACCCAAACAATGGTTGCGGTCTTCTGAAGTGAGGAAGATGTTATCGGTTTCTCCCGGAACCCTGCAAAACCTGCGGATCAACGGCACGCTACCTTACACCAAAGTAGGAGGGGTAATCTATTATGATCAGGGCGATATTCTAAAAGTATTGGAGGAAAATAAAATAGATAATGGACTATGAGTCATTATCCCAATTACCAGATCATGCTACCGGGAGTCGTCCGTTTTGACAAGCGTTTACCTCCCAATGCAAAATTACTGTACGGAGAGATAAAGGCCCTTTGTGACCAACAGGGCTACTGCTGGGCAAGTAACAATCATCTCGCAAATCTTTATGGTGTTCAAGCAAAAGTCATTTCTCGTTGGATCAGTTTACTAAACAGATTCGGATATGTTAAGATTGAAGTACTCCGGGGTAATCAGCGGAAAATTTATGTCAATAGCGATCCACTGCAGAAGGGTAGCACCCTACCTTTTATAGTAGAGCAGAGGAACTCAATAGTAGAGGGCGATCTATCCAAAAGTAGATCGGAAGAACACTTACACCTTATTAATAATATTATCGATTATAACTATCGATTATATAATAGAAAAGACCATGATTCATCTACTAAAAAGTGGAGGGAAGATAAGAAGCCTGAAGGGAAAGATATAGATTCAAAAAAGTCGGAAACCTCCCCCCGGGTTGCGCCAGTCCCGGTACGACGCTCGTCCCCTCCTCAGAAATTTGTAAAGCCAACCACCGAAGAAGTGGAGTACTACATGAAAAAGCAAAAGGCACTTTGTCCCAATATTGAAATTACTCACCTACATGCTTTAAAGTTTGTAAGTCACTATCAGGCCAATGGTTGGAAGGTAGGACACCACAGTATGCAGGATTGGAAAGCAGCAGTAGACAAATGGCTACTCAACGCCGCGAATTATCAACTCCAGAAACCACAAAACCATGAAAACCGATTACACAGCGGAGGGGCAAAAGACTACAGCATACCGCTCTGAAGATAATTTCTCAGTCACCTGGCAGCGGTTCAGCAATGAAGTACAATTGGCTTTACCCAACTTTAAGATAGATGCTATGAACAAATCGGTTATAGAATCTGTACTGGCTTACTTTGCCAGTGATAGGGTAAAGTGTCAAAATGCAGGTTTAAACCTTCAGAAAGGCTTATTGCTATCGGGGCCGGTAGGTTGCGGAAAAACTACCTTGATGCGCCTTTTTTCCAGGCAGCGATACAGGATTATTTCAACCCGTGAGATCAGTCGGCAGTTTATTCAAAATGGCCACGCAGGGCTGGAAAAATATGGTGCCAAGAGTTTTGTGAAAAAGCATACCGGTTATGGAAAACAAATATGCTATGACCAGCCCATTACCTACTGTTTTGATGATCTCGGAGTAGAGCCCAATGCCCAGCACTTTGGCAATGAGTGTAATGCAATGGCCGAAGTATTACTTGACCGTTATGAGCAATTCATCAGTCGGGGTATGTTAACCCATATGACAACCAATCTGAATACCCATGAAATTGAAAATTTGTACGGGGATAGGGTTCGCTCCAGGCTCAGAGAAATGTTCAATTTGGTCAGCTTTCCCAGAGAAGCCAAAGACCGTAGAAGGTAAAATTTGAAATGATTACAGCAAGAAGGGCAGGTGCAGGTACTTTATCAATTTGTTGATTATTAGTGAGTTACAACATGTTTATGAAATGATGGAGTACTTAACTCCTCTATCTTACTGATAATCAATAAGCAAAGAAGTACCAACCGAAGTACCTTATATAAAATCACGCATGAGCAGTAGTAAAAAAATCAATGTATCTAATACACTACACCAGCAGATTGAAGAAGAAAGTAAAAGGCTAAAGCTGTCTCATAAAGATTATGTGGAAGCATGTATCAGTTTCTTTCTGAAGCGTCAGCTGGATCCCAGAATCTATCAACCGGAGGAAAATAAACAGATTATCCAACAGGCCATAGACCGGCTCTTTTCCTACCTCATGCATCAGGAGAAATACCTGTTAAAAAGTTTATTCTTAGAAACTGCCAAAGCCCGGATACTAAGTGAGTTGTCAGTAAATCACTTAATCACTCTCCTTACCGATGACGAGGCTAGTCTGCAAAATATGCAGCAGGCAGATCAACAATATTTAGCTGAGCGCCTGAGACATGTAAAGGACCAACTGGATAATTTCCATTCCTAAACTCTAACAAAATGCATAGTAAAATCATCAATCCGAGACAGCACGGAAAGTTTGTGTTCAACAACCGCGGTTCCTGTAAGGGAATCGTCACCTATCTTGGCCATGAGGCAAGAGAGCAGGACAAAGAAACCCAGTTTTTCAATGATGAAAAATCAGGTATCAAATCAGAATATGTAAAAGAATCCATAGATGCTAATACTCAAGGTTTACGCAAGAATCAGGAAAAGTTCTTTTCTCTGGTGCTTTCTCCTTCAGAAGAGGAGCTGAGGCATTTGCAACATGATCCTGAAAAGTTCAAGGCCTTTACCCGGGAAGTTATGCGAAACTATGCCGTTAACTTTCAACACAAGGATAAACCTCTGTCCTCAAAAGATCTTATCTGGTTTGCTACGATTCATGAAGAAAGAAAGGTTAAAGAGGGAGAACAGAAAGGGGTAAGTAAATCCGGCTCTCATCAGCATGTACATATCATTGTTAGTGGCAAAGACAAAAGTGGAGCGTTGAGATTGAATCCCCGGCATCATCAATCCCAGTTTTCCATTAGAGAATGGCAGCAGCAAAATGGCAAGACTTTCCAGCAGATGTTTGGCTATGAGAAAGCGACTGACTCAAAGAAACTTACTCAAGGAATGGCAGAGGATCAGGTAGAGAGGCACCAGGAGCGCATCAGAAACCGAGTAGATCATCTCAACCAATATTTTGTAGGAAGTCAAAAGATAGATATTCACAGAGCATTGGCCATTGCAGAAGAGAAGCAATACGGAAAAGGTTTTTTCTTCAACCTGCACCGACTCACTCAAAACTACCAGAAGGGAAAGCTAATCCACAATCCTTATCATGTGCTTGAAACCGGAAGAGACGAGAAGGTTTTTCACCCAGAAAGGTCAATAAGCAGTGTGGCGAAAAGTATTCAGCAAATGGGCCATGAAACCAGTGAGGAAGATGATCTCTTCCTAGAGCGACTGAAAAAGAGAAAGTCTGTTGAGATAGATCAGGAAAGGTGATGGGTCAACATAGCTCAACTTTTGAACTACTCCTAATATGCTTTCTTTTCTTGTTAACTTTGATGGGAGCCGAGTACTACTTGCTGATTAAGCTTGATAGCTCTGAAATTGAGGGATGGCATCCACTACTGCAGAGAGCGGTACAATTGCTTCTGGACCTGGGAAAAGGAATAAGATTTATGGCTGTTTTGAGCTACACTGGAATAGTGCTACTATCTTCAAAACCAGACTCCTCCCGGCAAAAAAGAATCGCTTTTTCTATCACAATAAGGGTAGGAGGGAGCCTAATGGCAATCCTTTCTACATGGATGTTGCTTAGAGTAAATGGTTATGCAGCAAACATTGTTTACTGGCTTTATCCCACTGCCGCTTTTGGAACACTCATCAGTCTGCCATTGCTCTTACAAATCATTTATGCTAAGAGCAATAGGAGGAAAGATCAATATGAATCTCGTAAAATAGAAAATGATGATAGTATTCATCTAAAGACCCAAAGAGGTTGGATTAATGTCACTAATCCTTTTAGAGGAACCTTGGTGGTTGGCTCTTCTGGTTCAGGTAAATCAGAAAGCATCGGCAATACTTTTATCCAACAGTTTATCCAGAAAGGCTACTGTGGAATTATCTATGACTTCAAGTTTCCCACTTTGGTTCAGGAAGTTAATTCTGCACTACACTCGTACTGTAATGACACCGAAAAAAATTTTTATATTATCAACTTTCAAGACCCCACGCTTTCTCATCGTTGTAATCCACTCGCCCCAGAAAATATACCTACGCTTGCCCATGCCGAAGAATATGCCAGGGCCATCGTCAACAACCTGGATACCAGTACCATCAAACAAAGAGACTTCTTTTCTAACTCTGCTATCGCCTGGCTGTCATCATTGATTTGGTTCTTTCGTTCAGAATATCCTCAATACTGTACCTTACCGCATGTCATCAATACAGCACTTTATAAAGACTATGCGCAAGTGATCAGCATGCTGCAAACTAACCTAGAGAGTGCGGATATGAGCCGCAGTATTGCTACTGCTATTGAAAACAAAGCTGAAAAACAGATCGCAGGAGTAATTGCATCATTACAAATATTGGTCAGCAAGATCAACAGCCCGGAAATTGTCTGGACATTGACTGGTGATGATTTTGATATGAAAATCAATGACCCTAAAAATCCCAAGTTATTATGCCTGGGTTCATCTCCGGGTTTAGTAGATACTTTTAGTCCGGTGATTTCTCTTATCATCACAGTATCCTTAAAACAGATGAATCAGCAAGGGAAGCATAAATGCTTTGTACTATTGGATGAGGCACCGACTCTTTACATTCCTAAGTTTGAGATGATTCCAGCCACAGCCAGAAGTAACAAAATCGCCAGTGTCTATATGGCTCAGGATTATGCGCAAATGATTGATATGTATGGTAGAGAAAAAACCGAAGTCATCATTGCCAACCTATCCAACCAGTTCTATGGAAAAGTTAGCTCAGTTCAAACAGCTAAGTCAGTTTCTGAGATGATAGGAAAAGAGGAAAGGCTTATCACCAATCATTCCAGGGGAAGCAGCAGAGGAAGTAAAGGAGGTAGAAACCTTTCTCACAATACCAGTATTAGCCATCAGGAAAGATACATCATTAAACCTCAGGAAGTCATGCAACTTCAACCCGGAGAGTTTGTAGGCCAAACCGTAGAATCTACCATTCCTTATTTCTGGTCACGTGTGAAAAGAAGAGGTTTTGAGAATTCACGTTATCTTACAGCCTTTACACACTTTGAAGGCCAGGATATTCAAAAGATGTTACAAGCTAATTTTAAGCGAGTGAGGGGGGAGGTTGAACATATTGTTAAGCATTATTAAGATAAATTTATACTGTGAGTAAGCTAAACCATTAAATTGATAAGGTGAGTAAAACATTGGCCGATTTTCAATCTTCTTAGTATTAGTTACTCTTCTTTCTCGAGCAGAGCTTGGAAGCTCTTAAGTTTATCTTTGCGAATAGCTTCGTTGATTTCTTTCCTGACATCTTTAAAATCCGTCACTCTTCCACAATAATACATTTCCACAAAAGGAGATTTTACCAGAATCTGATCCATCAGCTGCTGCGGAGCAAGGGGACTTTCCAATGCAGCATATTCTTCATAAGTCATCTGAAGGAAAGCAGTAGTAGGACTTACCCCCTGCTGATCCAGCCAGTAACCCTGCTTTAAAAGTATAGGTCTAAGCAATTGCTCCCCTGACTTCAGGTCCTGGGGAGCGGGAAAAGAGAGAATTCGGCTACCATCCTTTGAAAGCTTTACCGGCACATAATCCGAGTAATCTTCCTGCGTTTTGTAGACGATCAAAGGCGCAGTATCAATCAGAAGTAAGGTGGGTGCTGATCTCATACACGCAGTACTGAGCAGCAAGATGCAACAGACAAATAACTTTATCAATACCTGACTCATGGTTTCAGTACTTTGTGAATCGTCTGTTGTCCTTCTGCCCATATACAATGTACTAAATAGAGTCCTTGAGAAAGATGCTGCATATTTATGCTGACTTCTTCATGGTTGACTGGTATGTCCTCTAAAAATCTACCCTGAGCATCATAAATTTCTACGATCAGAGGACGCTCATGCTCAAAAGCCATGTGCAACAGATCCACTATCGGATTAGGATAAAGGCGGATTTCTACACTTAAGGCATCACCGAGGCCTGTTACTTTGTCTACTTTAAAAAAGTCGCTGAAGTCATACACATTGGCATCTTCAGTATTATAAATGGCTATCCAGTAATCTGAAGCAGTGGTCATAGTATCTGGCAATTGCCACATGTAACTTCCGCTATTGCTGATATTTTCTGCAATGGCAAATTGAAGGTTTTCACCTTTATAGAGTTCCAGGCTAACATTTTCTATAAAATTACTTTCCCAACTGATTTCCTGGGTAGAACCTGACTGCCAGGACGCCCCATTGACAGGGCTGCTTAATGAGATCAGTTGCTGTTGCTGCTGGCGATTAACTTGTATATCCAGTGCATAGGTTCCCAGCTGACCGGCAAAGTATGGAGATACCCAAAGCAGAACTTTGCCTCCACCAGCTACTACGATATTTTCATCCATTTCAGTATCAAAAGCTTCTGACCAGTCGGTGCCCGCTTTTTTAAAAGAGAAAATTACATCATTGGTGTAGGTCAGGCCATCCTGGCTGTCGTAGCTGTCGTGTACCCTGACGTTGATTTCATAGTCCGGACCAGCAGGCAGGTCCAATTGGTAATAATCATAATCCAGTTCAGTATGCTGGTTGGCATCTGTAATTTTGACACTGGACTGATTATTGGTAAACTGACTCACATCCAGGCTGAAGGCATTCACTTCCGTATCATTGTCTTCATAAGCATCCGCGGCTATGGGAGGCGCCTGCACGATGACGGCTACCGGATTTACGTACTCTCCTCCGGCCAGCAACAAAGTATCTGTGCCATTTCCACTAAACAGCGCCAGCAGGTAAGTGCCAGGTTCAATTTCAGTGCCTGCAGAACCTAAGCTTAGATTTTCTTCAAATGTAAAACCAGAAGGAAGTGAGGGAATCTGTATAGAATCCACCATATCCTGATAATACCCTTCCAAATCATACAGTGCCGCATAGATGGTTCCTGTAAACTCCAGATCACCATAATTGGTCACATTGAAAGATACGCTGTAGGATTGACCCTGCATAATAGATGCTGATTCCAGTGTTAGGGCTGCTGATAGTGTCATATCATTATCCGAACCCAATACTTCCACATCCAATACAGGAGCATAAGTATCACTATTCACCAATTGCCAGTCCCCATCTTCGGCTTTGTAGAAGATCGCTAGGGCATAAGTTCCCGGTGTGGCGATGGGCAAGCCTTCGGAAGAAAAATTCAGCTCGTAATAAGTCTGAGCTTCAAAAGTGGTGAAAGAAACACTATCTAATATTTCGGTAATATTCTCACGATTGGTAATTACGGCAGCCAGTTGGCCAGAAAATTCTCCCAAACCAAAATTGGCTACCTGTACATCTACAGTAAATGGATTGGCAAAAAGAATGGGATTGGGATCAATCTGAATTTCACTATAGAGTTGCATATCAAAACTTTCAGGGTCAGTAGGCTCATTAGGATCCTGTCCACCATTATCATCTTTAGGTGTGATGCCATAGACAATTGCCTGGTCACTGTTGTAGCTACCGTTTCCTCCACCCGTACCCAGTTCAGAAGGACTTAGGTCATTGATATAATAGTAGCCGTCCATCATACCACCCCATCCCCAGTTAAAATGGAAAAACTCATCATCCTGATAACCATCGCAGACAAATGCATGTCCTGCACCATTTCCCATACCTTCATAATAAATGGGGCGACCCGCGTCCAGTTCGGATTGCAGGAGGCTCACCCACTGCTCCTGTGTAAACTGTTCGCGATGAGCCAGTTCAGCCTCATACTGAAAATACTTTTGCAGTGCAGGTTGTACCAAGACGGCACCGGCAGAACCGCTGCTGTTGACCCCATACTGCATGTCTACACTGACTCCGGCATGAAAACTCAGTAGAGCTACTGCCTCATTGGGAGCATTGACTTCATCAGGCATCTGATCCCAGGCATATTCGGCCAGCCCAAAATCAGCGGAAATGGTACCATAAGTACGGTGTTGATAGGAGTAAAAACCACTGCCTCTTTCTGGATAGTTGTGATATTTCATAATCTGCGCCATAGCAGTAGCCACACAGCCTACTACTACACTTTCTCCATATTCTGCATCATAAGGACACATATCATTGAAGTAAGGAGATTGATTCCACTTAGTACTCATCAGGGGAGCTACTGCTTTGGTAGACTCAGAACCCAGCTCACGCCATGCTTTGGAAATCCGGGCAGTAGGCTGCTGTTCCTCCCTGATCAGCTGTCTGAGCTGCTGTTCATAGTGATCCACCCACTTCCGATAAGCATCAGGTAACTGATTGACATCAAAGTTGCCTTCATCCGAAAAACCTAAAATAGGATAAGCGGCATCGTCACCGGAAACGATGACAAAACCATCTGTTTCATTATTGAAAATATAATAGAGCGGTTGAATGCTCTGGCGAGTGTTGGAGGAAGCAGGCATGCGCTTGACATAGCTTAACTGCAACTCAACAGATTGCACCCTTCCATTAGTTTGTGAGAGCCGGTGGCTTAAAAATTCTCTGGCAATGATTTCTGCCTGTTCAGGTGTTACCTCTGCTCCAAGACAAAACAGAGAGAATAGCCAAAAGCAAAAGAATTGAGACAAAATGAAAAGACGGTGCGCCATTGTTTTTCCTGGCAAAAATAAGGAGCTCATGCAATCCGGTTTGGGTGAAGGTCTGATTTACTTACAAAGCTACTTTTGCAGGTAAAAAGGACGAATACCCATTAAGCCGTAATTGCACTACCGTAAATCCGGTATTTTAATGATATGAAACAGAGAATAGCATTCACGAAAAAAGAGTGAAAGTGCTGGATATGGTCAAAAATTAATTGATTCAGAAATTAGGTTTATATAATGTACTGGTTTCCTTTAGCCAAATTTTTGAGTACTACCTAAAGAATACTACCTCATTCATTATATTTTCAATGTCTTGAGTTCTAATATGCCAAATAAAGTAGATGTCGTTTATAACAACCTAAGATCAAGTTATTGTATCCGTCTTCTACTATTCTTGGGTCAATACTATTTAGCAGATTTGAACAGAGGTAGGCGATTTGCAGAATAGTCATACAGGAACACTACAAGTTTACTGTTCTGTTTTACTATCTGTTTCAGACTTTTTAGATGAGATAGGTAACCAGGATGAACAACTTAAATTTCTACTAATCTTTTCTAGTCTTTCACCCTCTCACGAATTTAAAAATCATAAAGTGTATTATTAAATATGAAGTAATTTCAAGCATTAAAATAAAGTAGTAGTATGCACTAAATTGAACTTCCTACTCATAATGTACGGCTATTGTCCTAATTCTCGGACTTGGGCACTTTCTTTTTTATCACTCTTTGCAAGTTTACTCCTTAAGGCTTTCATGTCTTCACTAACCTTTTTCTCAACTACCTTAGCGTAAACCTGAGTAGTACGCAGGTTCTTATGACCTAACATTGAGCTTACAGATTCCATGGGAACGCCATTGGTAAGCGTCACTGAGGTAGCAAATGTATGTCTTGCAATATGAAAGGTTAATTTCTTATGAATACCGCAGACATCAGCAATTTCTTTTAAATATGCATTTAACTTTTGGTTGGTAATAACAGGGAGCAATTGCTCTCCATTGGTAACCTCACCATGCTCTTTATATTTTTCTAAAATCTTTAGGGCAGGTGGAAGTAGCGGTACATTGGAAGAAACACCTGTTTTTCTTCTTTCTGCAAATAACCAGTACTCTCCATCAATGCCACGAGAAATATCAGCTGGTTTAAGTTTGTAAACATCCGCGTAAGCAAGGCCTGTGTAGCAGCAGAATACGAAAATATCTCTAACCAGATTTAGTCTTTGAGTAGGGAAATTTTTATTGGCGATTCTTTCAAGTTCTTCTTCTGTTAAATAGTCACGCTTTACCTCTTTTAAAGTACATTTATATGCAAGGAACGGATCCTTTTCCAGCCAGCCATTTACAACCGCAATGCGTATGATTTTTTTGAAATTGCGAAGGTACTTACTAGCTGTATTGTGACTATTACCTCTGACGGTCTTTAGAAAAAACTCATATCTTGTGATAAAGCTATATTGAAGCTCTGATAAGTAAATATCATCTCTTTTGTACTCATATTTGATAAATTCTTTAGTGAGTTTGAGGGAAGTTTCATAACGTTCTAAAGTACCGGCAGCATACTCCTTTCCAACTTGAGCTCTCATCTCATTATTATGCTGCATAAATATTTTTATCAAACTATGAGCATTGTCTTTTTTTCCAGTAAATGCACTTTTGATAATGCTTGGAGTAATCACCTGATCCTTTTCAATTAGGTTATGATAAATCTTTCTGATTTTAGCTCTTATCTGATCCAGGTGTGAATTAATTCTTCTTGATTCTTCCTTATTCCCCTTAACACTACCCGTTTTAGAATTCCATTTTTCTGCCAATACTCTTTCTCCTGTAGCTATCTCAGTCCGCTTACCATTGACAGTAACTCTAGCATAAATTGGAGCTAAACCACTACTGTTTACCTTAGCTTTATTTAACCAGAACAATATTGAAAGTGAATACTTCATTGGCCCTTGATGTTTTACATTAGAATACGTAACTAATACTTTTTACAATTCGGTTACCTATTCAAAAACAAGCAAAATAGGTAACCGAATAGGTCACCTAAGTTATAAGAATTGGTGAATAAAATGAAGGGCTTAATAACAAAAAACCCTTCAAATCTTAAAATTTGAAGGGTTTTGGTGGTCAATGAATCAAAGATGCAGAGAGTGAGGGATTCGAACCCCCGGACCCGTGAAGGTCTCCGGTTTTCAAGACCGGCGCGTTCGACCACTCCGCCAACTCTCTGTGTAGTTATTCGCTTTGGTGAACGAGAATGCAAATGTAAAGTTTTTCATTTTAATGACAAATGATCAATGAGAGAATTTTTGGTTTTTTAAAAAGAATCAATCAAAAAAAGGCTTAAGTAGAGCAATCATTTTTTCAGGAGGTCTGCAGGGGCGTTTGGTATTAGCCTTCATGAAAGCCAGTTTGGTTTCCCCCGAATGTACGAGTTTGCCAGCCTCATTATAGATTTGATAGAAAAAACTGATCTTTACTGAAGGTATATCTTTGATACTTACCTCTATACTAAGTAAATCGTCATATACTGCCGGATGATGGTAGTAGGAGTGGTTCTCCAGTACTGGCATCATGATCCCTTCATCCTCCAATTCTTTGTAACTCATGCCCAGATGTCTCAAGGCTTCTACCCGTGCTACTTCAAAGTAAGAAGCGTAATTGCCATAATAAACATAAGCCATCTGGTCTGTTTCCCCGTAACGAACTCTGATTTGGGTTGTGTGAGTATACATAAAAAGTTAGTTGTAAATCCCTGCCTGACTTAAAGCACGCTGATAGCGGCGGGCATTGGCCAAATGAGTTTGAAGATTAGTGGCAAAATTGTGATAACCGGAGAAATCTTCTTTTGCACACATATACAGATAGTTATGGTCTTCGTAGTTGAGTACAGCGTTGATAGCCTGAATAGAAGGAGCACGTATAGGTCCGGGAGGAAGACCTGTGTATTTATAGGTATTGTAGGGCGAGTCAATCTCTTTGTGTTTATCCAAAACCCGGCGAATGGTAAAATCCTGAGCAGCAAATACCAGGGTGGGATCAGCCTGCAAAGCAATATTGCGCTGCAGGCGATTTAGATATAAGCCTGCCACTACTGGAGCCTCCTCCATCTTATTGGTTTCTGATTCCACTATTGATGCCAGAATAGACACTTCCACCGGAGTCATGTTAAGCGCTTTAGCTTTATTCAAACGTTCCTCATTCCAAAACCTTTGATATTCCTGATGCATACGATCCAGAAGTTCCTTTTCCTGGGTAGTCCAGAACATTTCATAAGTATTGGGCAAAAACATTGTCATGATGTTTTCTTCCGAAAAGCCATATTGTGCGATTACAGAAGAGTCCTGGATAAGTTTTAAAAACTTATCAGCCTCGGCTTCAAGGTTTGAAGTAAGCTTTTCTGCAAGCTCTGGTTTTAGTCTTACATTATTAAAGGTAACGTCTACCGGCTCCTGTTTACCGGAACGCAGATACCGAATAGCTTCCAGATTAGACATATCAGGACTCAGAATGTAGCGGCCGGGTTTGACATACTGATCGTACTTCATGAGTTTGGAGAGAACGCTAAAAGATAGTAGGTCATTTACATACCCTTCTTCATACAGCATATCCCGTACTTCGTCAAAGGTAGAGCCAGTAGGAATGAGTACTTCTCTTTCTGATTTGTCTACCAGTATATTGGGCGACATAAGCATTTGGTAGGCATAAAAGGAGAAGGAAACTACTGCTACTGTAAATACTATCAGTCCTATTATGAATATTTTGTTTCTTTTCATTCGTATGGGTTTAACATTCTTGCTTTGTCAATGCGCTGAGTGATATGGAAATAAAAAATATAATATGGTTCAAGAATCACTACCACACATTTCATAACGTCAGCAAAATTAGTAATTTGTCCGAAAAGGACATTTTTGATTTATAGTTTTAATAATCCTGAGATAAGCATGTAGTTTTTAATAAAACTTTACGTAAAATGCTTGAGTACAACAAACATCTTTTACCCAATACTTAGTTTAACTTAAGCTGTTTTTTATTAGTCAATCCAAATTTATTCTATCTATGAAAGCAGAGCTTTTGAAAATACACCCTGAAAATCCAGAAAAAAGAAAAATTGATAAGGTAATTGAAGTTTTACGTCAGGGCGGAGTAGTGATTTATCCTACAGATACAGTCTACGGAATCGGCTGTGATATTTATAATAAAGATGCTGTGGAGCGAGTAGCTCGCATCAAAGGAGTAGATTCTTCTAAGAATCATTTTTCATTTATCTGTAATGATCTGAGCCACATTTCAGAGTATGTAAAAAATCTGCCTACGCCCACGTTTAAACTCATGAAAAAAACATTGCCTGGCCCCTATACTTTTATCTTACGCTCCAGCAGCAAAGTACCTAAAGTAATAGACTCCAAAAAGAAAACAGTAGGCATTAGGATTCCCGACCATAATATCCCCTGTGAAATAGTAAAAGGTCTGGGTAACCCCATCATTACAACTTCTATTCATGACGATGATGAGATCGTAGAATATTCTACTGATCCTGCTTTAATTTATGAGAAGTTTAGCAATCTGGTAGATATCATCATTGACGGAGGTCCCGGAAATAATATCGCCTCTACTGTAGTAGATTGTACCGATGATTATGAAGTAAAAATAGTACGGGAAGGAATGGGCAATTTGGCCCCATTCATGTAATCTGGTCTGTTAATGAATCATTCATCCGCAGATACTGTTTTGATGGAGTTACATTATCTGCCTTGCATCGCTTATTTTCTTCACTTGCAAAAGTTTCGGAATATTATCGTTGAAGTAAATGAAAATTATACTAAACAAACCTACCGAAACCGAAGCTATATCCTTACTGCTAATAAAATACAAATGCTAAGCATACCTGTAAGCAAAGATGAGGAAAAAACAAAGTTGAAGGACATAAGGGTCAGCTATACGCAGCGTTGGCAAAATAATCACTGGAGAGCTATCAGTTCAGCCTATGGCAAGTCTCCTTTTTTTGATTTTTTTGCTGATTACTTCCATGACATTTTATACAGTAAATACAAGTTTTTAATAGACCTGAATGTGGATTTACTGACAAAGTGTCTTGAGCTGCTCAATTGGCATGATAAGAAAATAGAGCTTACAAGTTCATATGTGAAAGCCCCTGAAAGCCAGTGGGTTGACCTGAGAGGGGAAATGGACGTAAAGTTCATGCCACCCGACGATAAAAAAGAAAGGTATAAAGCCTACAATCAGATTTTTGGCAAAAACTTTGTTCCTAATCTGAGTGTAATAGATTTGTTGTTTTGTGAAGGTGCAAATGCCAATGTGATTCTAGGGCAATCATCCCTCACCTTTCGTTGAACATTTGCTTTCCCAGACTTGTTGAATTCTAGTACAAAATTTTTATCTTGCTCGTGGGCAGGATAGATCAATTAATGATTTCCGACTTACTTTTAATTCCTTAGTTATATGGAAGCTAAATTTTCTAATAGAGTGAAAGAAGTAATATCCCTTAGTAGAGAGGAGGCTCTCCGCTTGGGGCATGATTATATTGGTACAGAACACTTGCTGCTTGGCATGATCAGAGAGGGGGAGGGAGTAGCAGTTAGCTTACTGAAAAAACTGGGTGTATCACTTGATGAACTCAGAAATGCAGTAGAGCAGGCTACTAAAGGTACAGCCACCGGCAATGTGAAAAACCTGGCCAATATTCCTTTGACAAGACAGTCAGAGAAGGTGCTGAAGATCACGTATCTTGAGGCAAAAATATTCAAGAGTCAGTTAATTGGAACTGAACATCTGCTGCTCTCTATCTTGAGAGATGAAGATAATATCGCTACACAAATCCTGGAGAAATTTGATGTCAATTACGATGTTGTAAAAGAACTTCTGGAATACCAGACAGAGAATCCTATGGCTTCTTCTGATACTGACGATAGCGATGAGGATTCTTCCAGCCGAATTTTTGGTGGCTCAAGCTCAAGCCGTGAGTCAAAAGGATCAGAAAAGTCAAGGACTCCGGTTTTGGATAACTTTGGCCGTGACCTTACCAAACTGGCCGATGAAGACAAACTTGATCCCATTGTAGGTAGAGAGAAAGAGATTGAGCGTGTAGCGCAGATCCTGAGTAGAAGAAAGAAAAATAACCCTATTTTAATAGGTGAGCCAGGCGTTGGTAAGACTGCTATTGCTGAAGGCCTAGCCTTGCGAATTACCCAGAAAAAAGTATCTCGTGTACTATTCAACAAAAGAGTAGTAACGCTGGACCTTGCTTCTCTGGTAGCGGGTACTAAGTACCGCGGTCAGTTTGAAGAGCGTATGAAAGCGGTGATGAATGAGATAGAAAAATCTCCTGATGTTATCCTTTTCATAGACGAGCTGCACACCATCGTAGGAGCAGGTGGAGCTTCAGGTTCACTGGATGCTTCTAACATGTTCAAACCCGCGCTAGCTCGGGGTGAGATTCAATGCATCGGTGCTACTACGCTTGACGAGTATCGTCAATACATTGAAAAAGATGGCGCTTTGGCCCGTAGATTCCAGGTAGTAATGGTAGATGCTACTTCTCCCGAAGAGACTATGCAGATCCTTAACAACATTAAGGATAAGTATGAAAGCCATCATCATGTGAACTATACGCAGGAAGCGCTGGATGCTTGTGTAAGTCTTTCAGACCGTTACATCAGTGACCGTTTCTTACCCGATAAGGCAATTGACGTATTAGATGAAGCTGGAGCGCGTGTCCATATCAATAACATACATGTACCTGATGAAATCGTAAAGCTGGAAGAGGCGATAGAAAATATCAAGGTAGAGAAAAACCGTGTCGTCAAAAGCCAGAAGTACGAAGAGGCTGCCCAGTTGCGAGATCGTGAGAAGAAGTTGTTAGATCAACTGGAAAGTGCCAAGCAAAAATGGGAGGAAGAAACACGTACCAAGCGTTATACTGTAGACGAAGAAAATGTAGCGGAAGTAATTGCGATGATGACGGGTATACCTACCAGCAGAGTGGCGCAGAACGAAAGCCAGAAACTTCTTGGCATGGGTGGTGAACTGAAAGGTAAAGTGATTGGTCAGGAAGATGCAATTAATAAACTGACAAAGGCAATACAGAGAACACGTGTAGGACTGAAAGATCCTCAAAAGCCTATAGGTACTTTCGTATTCTTAGGTCCTACAGGAGTAGGTAAAACAGAACTTGCTAAGGTTCTGGCAACTTACCTCTTTGATAAGGAAGACGCACTTATCAGAATAGACATGAGTGAGTACATGGAGAAATTCTCCGTATCTCGCTTGGTAGGAGCGCCTCCCGGATATGTTGGTTATGAGGAAGGGGGTCAGCTTACCGAAAAAGTAAGAAGAAAGCCTTACAGCGTGGTATTGCTTGATGAAATTGAGAAAGCCCACCCTGACGTTTTCAACCTCTTACTCCAGGTATTGGATGATGGTATCCTGACAGATGGATTGGGAAGAAGAGTAGATTTCCGTAATACTATCATTATCATGACTTCTAATATCGGTGCCAGAGATCTGAAAGATTTTGGTGCAGGAATAGGATTCTCTACGCAGTCTAAGCAGGAGAATATGGATGAGATCATGAGGTCTACGATTCAGAATGCTTTGAAGAAAACCTTCAGCCCTGAGTTTCTGAACAGACTGGACGACGTTATCGTGTTCAACTCTCTGAAAAGAGAAGATATTCACCAAATCATTGATATCACGCTTGGTAAGTTGTTCGCTCGTGTAACAGCCCTTGGTTATACAATAGAGTTGACTAAAAAAGCAAAAGACTTCATCGCTGACAAAGGGTATGATCCTCAGTACGGTGCTCGCCCTCTCAACAGAGCGATACAGAAGTATCTGGAAGATGCTGTGGCTGAAGAAATCCTGAAAGGTGATGTAGAACCTACTGATATCATTGTGGCAGATTATGATGGGAAAAGTGATGAGCTTACACTAAGCCATAAGAAGAAAAAGATGGAGAAAGAAAAGAAAGAGTAAGCTATAGGAAAATAAATAAATGAAAGGACTGTCTGAAAAGACAGTCCTTTTTTTGTTTGCTCAAAAGCTTAAAATAACGCCATTACTAATAGAATAAATAGTTTTAGAAATAGGAACTACCGGCTCATTTTCATAACCGATGAATGCGCTGGTTTGTAGAGAGAGTTTGGAAGTTACATTGATAAGTAAATTCAAGTCGGCATTAACTCTGTGCCTAAAAATTTCTGCTTCAAAATCATAGCCTGTTTGATAGTAGGTAATCAGATTTAGGTTAATATGATCATTTAACTTAAATCTTCCTGAAAGATAATTAGATGATTTCCAGATGCGAGTTGTAAATATAGCTTCGTTAGGCCCAGGGTAATTCCAGGTTTCCTCTTCGTACATAGCACCTATACCTGCATACATACTGCTCTTCTCTGTTTTTTTCAGACGGAAGCGAAAGCCTCCTCCTCCCAGCCAACGAATTTCCATACCTCTTCCCTGGTCATACTGTACCTGTGTATAAGTCTCATAAGATATAGACCGCTTTCGCAGAAAATTGATCCTAAAATGACCATATCCAGTACTGTTAATGGGATCGTCAGATGTAGCCGTATAGTTGAACTGGCTGATAATCAGGAAACTGTGCAACTCAGAAATATAGCCAAAATCAGAGTTTGCGGTAAGGCCTATGAAAGAGACTGTTTCTCCATCGTCATTGATACTGCGGTTGTTGGTATTGAAAGACAAACCTAGACTTCCCAGAAAGTAATTTACTGAGTCACTGCTCAGTCGTGACTTCTCTACATTAAGAATTTGCGCTGAAAGGTTTTGAATACAAAAAAGAGTAATACAGATGAAAAGAATATGCTTCAAAGACATAGTACGGATGTTATAAATGATTACCGCACAAAAGTAAAAAGATTCATCTAAAACCGAATTCCGTCAGGCATGATGTATCTCTTTTGCACAGCTTCATCTGCCGTGGCTTTACGGATATTAAGTATTCTTCCTTTAAAATGGAGGGCCTTGCCGGCCATCGCATGATTAAGGTCTACTTTAAGATGGGTGGCATTCTTTTCAACAACCTTTCCATTTTGGGTATTACCTTGTTCATCTGTAACTGATACATAGTCTCCTACATCACGGATTGAATCTGCCATTTCATCGTCTAAAACAAAACGCTCAATCGGGATAGAGGCAATATTGGAATCTTTATGAGGTCCATATGCTTCCTCAACCGGGAGGATAAATTCAAAATTTTCACCGGATGCTATGCCACGGAGATTTTCCTGAAAGCTATCTAATATGCCTGAAGATTTATAGTAAAAAATAAAAGGATAAGCAATATCCATCACTTCTAATACCTGTCCGGAAGCGTCACCTTCTCTCAATTCATAACTCATTGTAATGATTCTATTCTCTTCTATAATCATCGTCATAATTTTGGTTTATTAAATGAACATCCCATATTGAGCATTGTTTATTCAAGAATTATACTATGCTTTTGGCAATAGATATCGGTAACTCAAATATTGCATTTGGGATTTATGAAAATGGCTGGAAACAGCATTGGCGCCTCAACACTGTAGCTGATAAAACTTCAGATGAATACGAAGTGCTTTTCCGTTCGCTGATTTCCAATGGTCATGGAAGTTTAGAAAATGTGAAGCAGGTAGTGATCAGCAGTGTAGTGCCTCCCCTTAGCCCCACTTTTAAGCATATGGTGCAGCGTATGTTTGGTACTGCGCCTTTGATGGTAAATGCTACCATGGATACCGGTATAGAGGTAACAATAGACAATCCGGTGGAAATTGGCTCTGATTTGTTAGCTAATGCAGTAGCTGGATATGCCAAGTATCAGGATAAATGTATTGTGGTAGATTTTGGAACGGCACTTTCCATTACCATAGTAGGGGAGGGTGGAAAACTTCTGGGAGGTTCTATTGCTCCCGGTCTCAAATCAGCAATGAAAGCTTTGTCTTCTAATACCGCTCAATTGCCCTTCGTTCAGTTAGAAGCTCCTCCTTCAGCGATTGGTAAAAATACCATTCATGCAATTCAATCTGGAGTAGTGCTGGGTTATGTGGGTTTGGTAGAATCGTTAATTAAAAGAATTAAAGCAGAGTTAGGAGAGGCTGCCAAAGTAATAGCCACCGGAGGTCTAGCAGAAGTAATAGCACCCCACACTAAGCAGTTTGATGCCATAGATCCCTGGCTTACTCTGGATGGATTACGCCTGATAGCTCAGAGAAATGTATCAGCGTAAGACCAATAATATTATGAGGCTATTGTTATTTGTCAGTAATTCTAAATACCAGATAAGCTCAATTACGTATACACAATGAGTTTATATAAAATATATTTTACTGAGTAATATCATATGAATAAAAAAACATATTTGTATACTTTGATGTATGGAAGAACTAGTAAACAAAGTACTTATCAATTCAGCACTTGAGCCTAAGTTGATAGATGAAATACTGGCAGTAGGACGTTTGAAAAAGGTGAAGGCCGGACGTGTAGTAATTAGCCCCGAAAGTCAGGCCAATGAGATGCCTATTGTACTAAAAGGCTTACTCAAAGTGATGCGTCAGGATAAAAATGGTAATGAAGTATTCCTGTATTTTCTGGAAGGCGGAGAGACCTGTGCCATGTCCATTACTTGCTGCATAGAAGGAAAAAAGACCTCTTTTTTGGTAATGGCCGAAGAAGACTCAGTACTCTGGATGATTCCTATGAGCTATCTGGATACCTGGATCACCAAGTACCCATCATTCAGAAAATTTGTATTTGACTCCTACCAAACCAGGTTTGATGAGTTGCTCAACACATTAGATAGTGTAGTCTTTTTAAATCTGGATGAACGACTTTATAAATACTTATTAGATAAAAAGCAGGCTTCCGGGTCTTTTGTAATTCATAAAACTCATGAACAGATTGCCAACGAACTCAATACCTCTCGTGTGGTAGTATCCAGATTACTGAAAAAGCTGGAGAAAGAGCAGAAAATAGAGCAGTACCGCAATCGTATTGAGATCTTGTAATTTCCCTTATGTTACAAATGTTACATCGCTGAAGATCAGCCTAACGTACTTTTGATATGAGTATTAACATGAAAATATGAGACTTATACAAAAAGTATTGCCAATCACCAACTGGTTGCCCAGCTACAAAAAGGAATACCTCAATGGAGATATTTTTGCAGGGATAACAGTAGGTATTATGCTAATTCCTCAGGGAATGGCTTACGCATTGATCGCTGGTCTTCCTCCGGTATATGGATTATACGCTTCTATTGTACCTCAGGTCATTTATGCGATTTTCGGAACCTCCCGCCAGCTTTCAGTAGCTCCGGTAGCCATGGATTCGCTCCTGGTTGCTGCTGGGGTTTCTGTTTTGGCTACCCAGGGTACAGACGCCTATATTGGCTTTGCCATCCTTTTAGCATTTTTCATGGGAGCTTTTCAGCTTCTGTTGGGCGTATTGAAGCTGGGTTTTATTACTAACTTATTATCTAAGCCAGTGATTAGCGGGTTCACTTCAGCCGCCGCCCTCATCATAGGCTTAAACCAACTCAAATACTTATTGGGAATAGAGTTAGTAAAGAGTAACAGGGTTTACGAAATCCTCTGGAGTGCCATTCTGCAGGTGGATCATACGCATTGGATTACCTTACTCATCGGAATTGCTGGAATTGTTATGATTAAGGGAGTTAAAAAGATTCATAAAAATATTCCTGGCGCATTGGTAGCCGTAGTATTTGGTACGGTGCTAGTCTATTTCATGCAGCTGGATGAAGCCGGGGTAAGTATCGTCAAAGCCATACCGGATGGTTTACCGGCATTTCAGCTGCCCAACTTATCCCTGGGTCAGTTAGGAGAAATTATTCCTCTAGCCTTGACGATCTCAGTGGTAGCGTTTATGGAAGCCTACTCGGTAGCCAAAGCGATAGAGGCTAAGAAGAGGAATTATAAAGTGCTGCCTAATCAGGAATTGGTAGCTCTGGGAGCAGCCAATGTGGTGGGTTCACTTTTTCAGGCCTATCCGGTTACCGGAGGGTTTTCCCGTTCTGCGGTGAATTACCAATCTGGTGCCAATACTCCTGTTGCCTCAATCATTAGCGCAGGCTTAGTAGCCTTGACCTTAGTATTCTTAACCCCTTTGTTTTATTATTTACCTGAAGCTATCTTGGCTTCAGTGATCATGGTAGCCGTGGCTGGTCTTATTGATTTATCTTATGCACGACAACTCTGGAAGGATAGTAAGATAGAGTTTTTACTTCTATTAGCCACTTTCCTGGTAACCCTGAATTTTAGCATGGTCCCGGGGATCGTGACAGGTATTGTACTTTCCATACTGGTGCTGCTGTATAAAGCGGCTTACCCTCACATCGCACGCTTGGGAAGGGTAAAGGGCTATCATGAGTTCAGAAATATAACCCGTTTCAAAGAGCTTGAAGTATGGGAAAACCTGTTGATTCTGAGAGTGGATGCCCCGCTGACTTTTATCAACATTCAATATTTCAAAGAATACGTGGAAAACACTATTCAGGAGTCTAATGACAAGATAGACACAGTAATTTTGGATGCAGGGCCTATTAGTCATCTGGATGCTACAGCTTCTGTCGGCTTAAAGGAACTGTTGGACTTTCTAAAAGAAAAGCATATCAGATTTGTACTTTGTGATCTGATTGGACCGGTGAGAGACACACTACACCGTACCGGACTGATTGATATTATTGGGAAGGAAAACATCTTTTTTGACCTCAATGAAGCAGTAACTTTTATTACCACCCATGAAGATGAAGGTCACAAGGAATATGCGCTACAGTCCAATCACAAACGGTAACAATTGTTACACTTAGATTTATCTACGTCTCGTATATTTGAATAATTAAACGTAATAGAAATTCAAGAAAACATTGATATGAAAATAGAACAAATATATACCGGATGTCTGGCTCAGGGAGCCTATTATATTGAAAGCGAAGGCGAAGCAGCTATCGTTGATCCTTTGAGAGAGTCTGATCCTTACATCAAAAAAGCAGAAAAAGAAGGCGCTAAGATCAAATACATTTTTGAGACGCACTTTCACGCAGATTTCGTTTCGGGTCATGTAGACCTGGCGGCGAAGACCGGAGCTACCATTGTGTATGGGCCTAATGCCAAAACCGAGTACGACATTCATGAAGCCAAGGATGGAGAATTATTTGAACTAGGTAAAGTAAAAATAAAGGTACTTCACACCCCTGGCCATACGATGGAGAGCGCTACTTTTCTGCTGATAGATGAGGAGGGAAAAGAGCATGCGATTTTTAGTGGAGATACCCTTTTTATCGGTGATGTAGGCAGACCTGATCTTGCTCAGAAAGGTACTTTAACCCAGAACGATCTTGCTGGCTATCTGTATGATAGTCTCAGAAAGAAGATCATGACCCTACCCGACGATGTGATCGTATATCCTGCCCATGGTGCGGGTTCTGCCTGTGGTAAAAATATGAGCAAAGAAACAACTGACCTTTTGGGAAACCAAAAGAAAACCAACTACGCGCTGAGAGCGGATATGACCAAAGAGGAGTTCATCAAAGAAGTAACCGAAGGGCTTCTGCCTCCGCCTCAGTACTTTGCTCAGAACGTAGCCATGAATAAAAGCGGTGCTATTGGTTTAAGTGAAATCCTTGAAAAAGGAAATGTACCTCTGGACGCAGATACTTTTGAGGCCATGGCCAACCATGAGGGGGCTATCGTACTGGATACTCGTTCACCAGAAGAGTTTGCTCAGAGTCATATTCCTAACTCCATATTTATCGGGATTGACGGTAGCTTTGCCCCCTGGGTAGGCGCTTTAATTCCCGATCTTGAGCAGCCCATTGTTTTTATAGCACCAGAAGGCCGGGAGGAAGAAGTAGTTACCCGCTTATCCAGAGTAGGTTACGATAACACACTGGGATATCTAAAAGGTGGCCTGCAGGCATGGAAAGCTGCCGGAAAAGAAACAGACTCAGTGCAATCTATCTCTGCGAGTGAGTTTGCTGAAAAATTCAATAAGGAAGAATTAAACGTGCTGGATGTGAGAAAGTCTTCTGAATATCAGGCAGAGCACATAGAAGGTGCGGAGAACTTTCCTTTGGATTACATCAGCGAAAACATGGATAAAGTGGATAAAGAAAAGACTTACCATCTTCATTGCGCAGGAGGCTACCGCTCTATGATCGCTTCTTCTATCCTAAAGTCCCGGGGATATGAAAATATTGTGGATATTTCCGGGGGATTCAAAGCGCTCTCGGAAACAGATGTGCCTAAAACGGATTATGTCTGCCCGTCTACCCTGAAGTGAATTAAGTTAGATTACTAATCAACAAGAAGCCGGGTAAAACCTGGCTTTTTTTATGCTTTCATAAGCCCCGGTGCAAGGGCTATGTAACAATTGTTACGTTCCTACCTTAAGAATTCGCGTACATTTGAATAGTACAAAAACAAGAAAATCATTTACATGAATCCATTCATTGAATTTATAAGTCAACCCTGGCCTTGGTATGTGGCAGGGCCGATAATAGCAGTGGTAATGTTCTCATTACTACTCTTAGGTAAGAGTTTTGGTATTTCAGCCAATTTAAGGACGATGTGCTCTATCGCAGGAGCAGGAAAAAGCTGTGAGTTTTTTGACTTCAACTGGAAAAGTCAGGTCTGGAACCTGGTATTTGCTTTGGGCTTGGTGATAGGAGGGTTGATTTCACATCTCTACCTGACACCTAACGCAGAAGTTCACATTTCACAGGCAACGATCAATGACCTGCAGGCACTGGGTTTAGATAAACCCGGAAGTAGCCTGGTACCCCCAAGTATCTTCAATTGGGAAACGCTTTTCACTATTAAAGGATTGATTTTTATCGTGGTGGGAGGTTTTCTGATTGGTTTCGGTACGCGCTATGCCGGAGGTTGTACCTCAGGGCATGCGATCAGTGGGTTAAGTGATTTGCAATTGCCTTCACTGATTGCTGTGATCGGTTTTTTCATTGGTGGATTAATCATGACTTACCTGATCCTGCCCCATCTGCTTACACTTTAGTAATAAACTATACAAACGGAATACAATGAAGTTTTTGAGATATTTAATCATAGGAATCATTTTCGGAATCACGCTGGCAAAAGCTGAAGTCATCTCCTGGTACAGAATTTATGAGATGTTCAAATTTCAGTCATTCCATATGTATGGCGTGATAGGATCGGCAGTATTGCTAGGTATCATTTTCGTGCAAATCATTAAGCGAAATCATCTAAAGTCATTGGATGGCGAGCCTATTGTGATCAATCCCAAACAGTTCAGTATACCCCGATATCTGATTGGCGGTGCTATATTCGGTTTAGGCTGGGCGATGACAGGAGCCTGTCCTGGTCCTATGTTTATCCTGTTAGGAAATGGAGTAGGAGTGATCCTGGTCATGATAGCCGCCGCTTTATTAGGGACTTATACATATGGATTACTGCGAAAGAGGCTTCCTCATTGATAAGCCATGGATTTCCAAAAAGTGATAAAACAGCTTACCAGCCTTACCGCTGTGGTATTTTTGCTGGTACTAGGGCTCTTTGGAGCAGTCATTCTTTATCAGCTGGAGCCATCTTTATTCTATATTCATGAAGCAGTAGTAGAGCCAGCAGACTGGTCTCCCCCCGCTATCGCGACAGATTTGCCAGAAGGTGAAAAAGGCAAGCAGATCAGGTATGGTTATTTGCTACTCACAGAAACTCCCAAATGGATGGGGCCTCAGGTGAAAAATGCTGATATGCAATATACCGGTAATAATCTGGCTTGTAAAAATTGTCATTTAGATAATGGGAGACAGGCGGGGTCAGCCTCCTGGGTGGGGGTAACTGAACGTTATCCTCAGTTCCGTGCCAGAGAGAATAGAGAGGGCACTATTGAAGACAGGATCAACGGCTGTATGGAACGCAGCATGAATGGTCGCAAACTTCCTGAAGACTCCAAGCAGATGCAGGCTATGGTAGCCTATATGGAGTGGCTGAGTGAAGATATACCTCAAGAAAGGATTAAGGAATTTGCCGGTTTTCCTGGTATCAAGCTTCCCAAAGTAGCCGCTGACCCGGCTATAGGTAAGGCTATTTATGAAAAGGAGTGTTTGCTCTGTCATGGGAAAAATGGCGAAGGCGTATGGTTGGCAGACAGCAGTAAAGGTTATCAATACCCTCCACTTTGGGGACAGGATAGCTATAATCACGGGGCAGGTATGAACCGGATAATCACCGCGGCAGAGTTTATCAAAGCCAATATGCCTTTTGCGCAAGCTACTTCCGCTAATCCAAAGCTTAGCGATGAAGAAGCCTATCATGTAGCTGCTTATATTGATAGTTTTGAGCGGCCAGAAAAAGAAAATGCAGAAGCAGATTTTCCTGATAATAAACTTAAGCCAGTCTCCACCCCATACGGCCCCTGGGCAGATGAATTTTCGGCGGAGCAACATAAGTATGGACCCTTTCAGCCAATCATGCGCTATTACAAAGAGAAGTACAATATCACCAAAACGAAATGAGACTAAGAGCACCGTTCATATTGAGTTTGATACTGTGGTTTAACCACAGCGTGGTGGCACAAGACTCTCTTAATAAAAGTGGTGGAGCATTTTCCGGCGAATGGAGGACCTTTTATTTAAATACTTTCAACAAAGGCGAACTGAAAGATTACTATGGACTTGCCACCGGAGGAAAGATTAAGTACGTGTATTCCTTGGGAGAACACTTCAAATTAGGTGGAGCAGCCTATACCTCTTTAAATTTGGGAATACAGGATTTGAGCATACCTGATCCTATTACGGGTAAGTTCAGCCGCTATGAATCAGGCTTATTCAATGTGCAGGATTATAATGATCGCTTTATATTTATACTGGGTGAACTCTTTGTGCGATATACATCTCCAAAGCATGAGCTTACGCTGGGAAGAATGAAATTGGCAACGCCATGGATCAATCCTGAAGATGGGCGAATGATCCCTACCCTGGCACAGGGGCTGTGGTATACCTACCAACCGCAGAGAAAGTATAAGCTTCAACTGGGCGTGTTGAATGCAATAGGCGTTCGTTCTACCAATGGTTTTTTTAACATAGGAGAAAGTATAGGAAAATACCCGCTAGGTAGAAATCCTGACGGTTCACCCAGCCTGTATGCGGGCAATACTGAGTCGGATTATATCGCTATTGCTAATCTGGATATACAGCCGCTTGACTTTATTAAAGTAGAATTATGGAATTATTACGTTGATCATGTTTTTAATACTTCTTACCTCAGGCCCGTTATAGATCTGGATGACAGAGGTACTAAACTTTCGTTAGAATGGATGCATCAGGAGAGAGTAGGGGAAGGAGGAAATAGTGTAGATTCCCTCCGGTACTTTACAGATGAACGTGCTAACGTGCTGGGTGTACAACTGGAATTTAAGGTAAGCAAAACTAACCTGACTTTTGCCTATGACCATATTTTGGATGGTGGCAGATTCTTATTTCCCCGTGAATGGGGGCGTGAGCCTTTATTCAGCTTTCAGAAGAGAGAACGTAGCGAAGGAACAGCCAATAGCCATGCTGTAGTATACACTTTTGACAGGACCTTTCCTCTGAACAAAGATAAGCTTCAATCAATCATTAGTATAGGGCATCACTGGAAACCTCCGGTGACCAATGCGGCGGATAACAAATACGCCATGCCTGATTATACACACCTCAATCTGGATTTTTTCTACCACAACGATAAAGTGAAAAGATTAAAGCCAGAATTACTGTTGACCTACAAAATGGGAAGCGGAAATTATCCTGAGCACCCTAACTTTATTATCAATAAAGTGGATATGTTTCAGATCAACTTTATTGTGAACTACAATTTCTAGGAAGTGACTGTCTGATCATAGAAGAGGGAGTTAAAGCAATTTTACACTGATATTAGTCACTTTTATGTGTAACATTAGTAACACTCTTTCACAGGTGAATATCCGTTATTTACAGTATAGTTTATCAAACAAAAAGCATCATGAAAGTAGAACAAATTTATACCGGATGTCTGGCAGAAGCTGCCTACTACATAGAGTCTAAAGGTGAGGTGGCTATCGTTGACCCTCTCAGAGAGGTAGCCCCTTACATAGAAAAAGCTAAGGAAAACGGCGCAAAAATAAAGTACGTACTGGAAACACACTTTCACGCCGACTTTGTGTCGGGCCACATTGATCTGGCCAAAAAGACCGGTGCACAGATTGTCTACGGGCCTACTGCTCAGCCCAACTTTGAAGCACATGTGGCTACGGACGGTGAACTCCTGGCATTGGGAGATATCAAAATAAAAGTGCTGCATACACCCGGCCATACCATGGAATCCAGTACTTTTTTACTGATAGATGAAGAAGGTAAAGAAAAAGCGATTTTTACCGGTGATACTTTGTTCATTGGTGATGTAGGTCGTCCTGACCTGGCCGTAAAAACTGATTTGAGCAGGGAAGACTTGGCTGGCCACCTTTTTGATTCGTTAAGAAACAAAATTATGACCTTACCTGATGAGGTGATCGTCTATCCTGGTCATGGTGCTGGCTCGGCCTGTGGTAAAAATATGAGTGCTGAAACCACCGATACACTTGGCAATCAGAAAATGTTCAATTATGCACTCCGTGCAGACATGACAAAGAAAGAATTTATCAAAGAAGTAACTACCGGGCTGGTGGAGCCTCCCCAGTATTTTCCTAAAAATGCTGTCATGAACAAGATGGGTTACGAAAGTATAGATGAAGTTTTGGATAGAGGCGTACTACCCCTTGATGTTAAGCAGTTTGTAGATGTAGTAGAAAGAAATGGTGCTATGGTGTTGGATACTCGTCCGCAGACAGACTTTGTAAAAGGCTTTATCCCCGGTGCGATCTGGATTGGTCTTGATGACAAATTTGCTCCCTGGGTAGGGGCATTAATTACAGACTTAAAGCAGCCAATTGTCTTTCTGGCTGAAAAAGACAAAGAAGAAGAAGTGGTAACCCGCTTATCCAGGGTTGGATATGATAATACATTAGGCTATTTGGATGGTGGCATGCAGGCCTGGAAAGAAGCCGGAAAAGATGTAGATACTGTCAATGAAATTGGTCCTCATGATTTTACCAATCTTTATGATACAGAAGTGCTGAATGTTCTGGATGTGAGAAAGCAGAGCGAATATGAGTCTCAGCATATAGAAGGTGCTATGAACTTTCCACTGGATTTTATCAACAGGAATATGTCTAAGATCAATAAAGACACAACCTACTATCTGCACTGCCAGGGTGGTTATCGCTCTATGATTGCCACTTCAATCTTAAAAGCCAGAGGTTTCAGTCATATTGTCAATATTCGCGGTGGCTTTAATGAGATCAAGAAATCTTGTATCAAAGTAACGCAATACCACGAGCCGGAAACCATGTTGTAGTTTTCAAACTTTGCGTGGGATTGATAAAGCCTCGGTTCTTTGAATCGAGGCTTTTTGTTGCGGTCTTGTGTAACCTTTGTTACAGCACAGCATGCCGTAAAGTCGTTTATTTAACTATACAAACCTTAAAAATATTTGTCATGGAAGATAAAGAAACACCAATACAGATGCCCAGAATCGGAGACCTTGCGCCTGATTTTGAGGCTGTTACTACCACAGGGAAAATTCGCTTTTCAGACTTTGCCAAAGATAAATGGGTAGTTATGTTTTCACATCCTGCCGATTTCACACCCGTATGTACTACTGAGATGAGTGGCTTTGCCCAAAGAAAAGCAGAGTTTGACCCGCTCAATACTGAATTACTGGGCCTTAGTATTGATAGTATACATTCTCATCTGGCCTGGGTAAATAATGTAAGAGAAAATACCGGAGTCTACTTTGACTTTCCTATCATCGCTGATCTGGATATGAAGGTTTCAAAATGCTACGGTATGCTTCAGCCCAACGAAAGCGAGACCGCTGCAGTGAGGGCAGTATTCTTCGTTGACCCCAGCAAGAAAGTCAGGTTGATCATGTACTATCCACTCAATGTAGGGCGTAACATGGATGAAATTTTGAGAGCATTGGAAGCGCTTCAGACTTCCGATAAGTACAAAGTAGCTATGCCACTGGATTGGAAAAAGGGAGATAAAGTGATTGTGCCTCCGCCCAAAACTTTGGAAGAAATGAATGCCAGGCTTGCTGATGAAAGTGTGGAGAAAGTAGATTTTTACCTGGCAAAGAAAGCCATATAAATGCAAAAAACTAAGGCTGCGCGTAAGGGCAGCCTTAAGCTTTAAGTTGATAAAATAGGAATGAATACTTAGAATTCAGAATGATGTTCAATTTATTTTAAAAAAGACCGATGAAATATAGTAATATAAGTCCCGAAGAGTTTAACGAGCTTAGAAAAAAGGAGAGGTATGTGGTGCTGGATGTGCGCACCCCTGCAGAAGTAGCGGAAGAAGCGATTCCCGGACATGTAGCTATCAACCTTTTTGACCCCGCATTCAGAACCAAAATTGAGAATTTAGATAAGTCAAAGCACTATCTGGTTTACTGTAGAAGTGGCAACCGTAGTGCAAATGCCTGTACTTTGATGGCTAACCTGGGTTTTAAAAATCTTTATAACTTGGCAGGAGGAATAGGTGTGTGGAGAAGTGCCAAGGTAGCCTAGGCAGTGTCTTATACATAAAGTTAAGGGAGAAGATCTGGCAAATCTTAGAGAGTTGGCAGATTATTCTTTTTATTAATAATTATCAGCCATAACCTAAAAAGATAGTGATTTACCTTCTCAAACGATTACTTAAAAATATACCTTATGGAAAATGAAGTAGTATCTCAAAAAATATATGAAGAAATTGAAAAGATGATTGCAAGTAGCGAAAGCGTAGTGGGGATAGATGCCAAGAAAACCCATATTATCATCATACATAAACTGATTGAAATTGAGAAAAGACTCAAAGCCCTTGAAGAAAGAAAATAAAGGCCAGAATATACTGATTGCCGTGCTATTTGCATTGACGCTTGGGCTAGCTCCTTTTGTTCCCGAACCCCATATTATAGGAAAGCTCAAGTGGGTATTAGGCGGTGCCAGTGGTATGCAAGCCATAGATTATTTTGACCTGCTTCTTCATGGGGCTCCCTGGTTATATTTACTCTTTACCATTATTCAGCGATTTACACCTAATGCAAATGGGTAGTCCAATCACAAGTACAGAACTATCTTGAGTACAGATCGTTTTTAAGTGGGGATGACTCAAAGTAATTGAGTCATTTGGTCTGACAGGAAAGAATAAATATTTATATGGTAAGAAATTATTTATTGATACTACTCGCTTTTTTCATAAGTCCTGCGATACGGGCGCAGGAAGTAGAGAGCACTGCCTATGATGTAATGCTTAGTACCTTACTGGACCATACTGTACCTGAAATATCGGTTGATGAAGTGAAAAATGGTGGAGTATTATTGCTTGATGCCAGAGCGAAGGAAGAGTACAATGTAAGCAAAATTAAGGGTGCTCGTTGGGTAGGTTATGATGACTTCTCATTAAAACGTGTAGATGATCTTGCAAAAGATAAAGAAATTGTAGTGTACTGTAGTGTGGGGTACCGAAGTGAAAAAATCACTGAAAGACTCAAGAAAGCAGGATTTCATCATGTATCTAATCTTTACGGAGGTATATTTGAATGGGTAAACCAAGGGATGTCAGTAGTTGATGCCAGGGGACAAACAACGCAGAAAGTTCACGCTTATGATAAAGTTTGGGGTATTTGGTTAAAGGAGGGAGAAAAAGTGTATGACTGAAAAGATATATTCTAGCTATGCACTGAAATCATAATATTTGGTTTGCCATAGGTAATGTATTTTACTACTTTTGCAGCGCTGATGGGTTAGATGAATTAGTCTCTTAATTAATCAGCCACAGTTAGTACTGGCCCCGTAGTTCAATGGATAGAATAGAAGTTTCCTAAACTTTAGATACAGGTTCGATTCCTGTCGGGGCTACAATTGCTTTTCCTTGAACACAAAATCAGCAAACGTATATTCTGCCACACTCACTTTTTGGTTTTTCCTTGATTTCTTGCTGGTTTCGGAATATATATGACGAGCGTTGTTGTTTTATATATAAAACATTACAGTAAAAGTATAAGTGTTTTAATAAAATACCCACTAGTGGGTATTGACTTTTTGTCATTAAGAGCAGCATGCTGAAATCAACAGAAACACAATTTTTTTTCTTTGCATGTTCATAATTTATTCGTAATATTAATTATTACATACAATTCAAGATAATAAGCATCAGCATTATCTCTACCGAAAGCTTATTAAATTGTTTTAAAAATTACACCTCATGACAACTATAGAAGAGAAGACATGGAAGGTAACGGTAGAGAAGCATACTCAGCATCATAAAGCAGTCATTAAAATAGAGCAGCCCCTTGAGGAACTTCCCAAAAGCATTAAGATATTAAAAATGCTTACCAGAGATAACCAGTTCCTTAAGTGTAACAAGAAGAAGTTTGACTCGCTGAGTGAAAGAGAAAAAGAAGTGTTTTTTTTGTTGGCAATGGGTTATAGTAGTGAAAAAATTGCCGAAGAACTATTTATTTCAAAACATACAGCCCAGACCCACAGGAAAAACCTGAAGGAAAAACTGAAGATCAAATCGTTTAAAGATATTATGATCTACGCCAGGGTTTTTGGCTTTATTTAAATGCTTAGCCCAATATAAAATCCTACTACCTAATGACTACAACCTTAAGCCTATCCGATCAGACAAGGCATGCTATTCAGATAGCTCAATCTTATGCTAAAGAATATCAAAACGCTCAATTTACTCCCGGGCACCTGCTACTTTCATTACTACATAAAGATGTAGGACTTCGTGACTTGCTGGATTCTCTTGGGCAGGATATCCAATACCTCCAGGAATGGGCGGAAGTACGTATAGAAAACCTTTCTAAAAACACACAAATACCCGAAGAGCCACCCGGAGATACAAAGGTAACTGCCATTATTGAAGAGGCTGATCTTATCCGGCTTAAGCTCAATGACGATGAAATTACCCCTTTTGCACTCCTCGCTGCACTTTGTAAACCAAATGTGGCCTTTAACAAAGATCAGCTTAAAACTTTTCCGCTCAAACAGGATGATCTTTTAGCTACAATTATCCAGGAAGAGGCTATACAGCAGGCAGTGAGTGTGCCCGCCAATGGAAGTAACGTCAAGAAAACAACAAAACCCAAAGCGCTTTATAAGTTCTGTGTAGATAAAACCTCACTTGCCAAAGAAGATAAGATTGACCCTATTATAGGTCGTGATCGGGAAACCCGTATGATGATTGAGATTCTGGGTCGTCGTACAAAACCTAACGTGTTGATTATAGGTGAGCCTGGTGTTGGTAAGACGGCATTGGTAGATGGGTTTGCTTTGAGTATCATTCAGGAAAAAGTACCCATGCATCTGGGAGCGGCACTAGTCTTTGAACTTGATCTGGGCTCTTTGGTGGCAGGTGCGTCCTATAAGGGAGAAGTAGAAGATCGGCTGAAAAATATTATCAATGAAGTGAAAAGCTTTGATAAAGCGATCCTTTTTATTGATGAAATACATTTGCTGCTGGACAGCAATGGGCCAGTAGGCACAGGTGCAGCTAACTTACTCAAGCCAGAACTTGCCCGGGGAGAGATTACTGTCATCGGTGCCACCACAAACGATGAGTATAGGAAATTTATTGAGAAAGAAGAGGCATTCAATCGTCGTTTTGAGGTGCTTAGAGTAGAAGAGCCCGATGAAGAGGCTGCCACACGTATGATCAAAACTCTGATACCTTTGTATGAAGAGCACCATACCATTAGTGTAGCCGAAAATACACCTTCTGAAGCAGTTTCTCTGGCCAAGAGATATGTGAAGGACAGAAGGCTGCCTGATTCAGCCATTGACCTGCTGGATCGTACGATGGCAGCAATACGTATGGCAGACGAAACTTCAGAAAATGAGTTAAAAACCCTCAAGGAAGAATTAAAAAGCTTCCGGGACAACGAAGAGAAGCTTTTGTCCTTACCTGATCTGAGGTGGTTTCACCGACAACTCAACGATAAAATCAGTCCTATACTGCTTGGACAAATAATAGAAGAAGAAAAGGCACATGAAAAAGCTTCTGCCGATGAGTTTGCCGATTATCTGGATAAAACCATAGATTTTCTGCTTACCCTTACGGAAAAGAAAAGAGGTAGTGTGGAAAAAGAAGATGTTGCTGCGGTAGTAGCCTACAAAACAGGAATACCTATTGGTAAAATACAGACGCAGGAGCGAGAGAAATTGCTCAATATGGAAGAGCATCTCAAGAAGAGAGTAGTGGGGCAGGATCATGCGATTAAGGTGATTTCAGATGCTATTTTAGAATCACGATCAGGTCTTACCAGAGCAGGGCAACCCATCGGCTCTTTCTTTTTTCTGGGCCCCACAGGAACAGGTAAAACCGAGCTTGCCAAGTCTTTGGCAGACTTCCTATTTAATGATGAGAATATGCTCATTCGCTTTGATATGTCGGAGTTTAAAGAGTCACATTCGGCAGCAGTACTTCTCGGTGCTCCTGCAGGCTATGTGGGCTATGAGGAAGGCGGTATATTGGTAAACAAGATCAGAGAGAAACCTTATTCGGTAGTGCTTTTTGATGAAATTGAAAAGGCTCATGCCTCCGTTTTTGATATCTTTCTCCAAATTATGGATGAGGGTAAACTTCACGACCGCCTGGGCAAAGAAGGTGATTTCTCTAATGCAGTTGTGCTTTTTACTTCTAATATTGGTAGTCGTCATATAATTGATGAAGTAGAAAAAGGAAACCTTCCTACTTCCAATGAAATGATGGAAATCATGAGTGGTAGTTTCCGTCCGGAATTTTTAGCGAGAGTAACGGAAATTATCCCATTTTCACCTATATTAGAAAAGAACGTTGTCAAAATATTTGATATCCATCTCAAGAAGCTGCTGAAGCAATTACAGACCCAAGGTATTGAGTTGGAAATATCTGATGAAGCCAAGCAGCAGTTAGCACTTTCCGGATATACGCCAGAATACGGAGCAAGGCCACTTACAGGGGTAATTAGGAACCAACTGAGAAGACCGATTTCCCGGATGATCATCGCAGAAAAAGTAAAGAAAGGCTCTACCATCAAATTGAGCCTTGACGATAAAAAAGAGATGAAGTGGAAATATTAATCTTATTGGGGTTACTTATTAACAGCTTTGGATACATACAAATAAGGATTAATAAATATCTTTTTGAAAAACTATTTATCCTTAAGTATTAAATATTGGTCTAAAACTCTCCACTATGCGACAAGAATTCTTATCGACACAGAAGGATCAGGCTTATTATTACAATGCGCTCAGGATTGCAAAAGGTGAAGATGGGATAGAAATAGCAGAAGGTTACAGGCATCTGGTTGGCTTAATATATTTCTGTGAGAACTGCTTGTTTTGTCATACTGATAAACGCTACTTCAATGTGGATCATTTGGCGCCGGACCGTTCACTGAGAGGAAGCGGACGCCCCAGCGCTATCGCGATTAACGCGGTGATTTTATGTACGTCGCTACAGAAAGGAGATGGAGGTTGTAATCAGGCGAAGGGCGCGAAGCCTTTTGTGCCTATTCGTCGTGGTCTGGCTTACACGCATAAGGAAGAGGATATGAATTATATACCCTTAGAAGAACGTCCTTTTCCTTATGCAAAAAATTGGTAACAAAAAATTCAGTGTAATTAATAAACCAATAATTCATGAACCAAGTAGAAATCGGAGGCCAGTTAGTGCCTAAGGAATCTTTTGAAGCAATCTCACAGATTTCTTCCAACAGGACCCTGCTGGTACAAAAACTCACCAGTAAGCCTACCAAGCCAGAGCCCATCACCGGACTCAAAACCATTGACGATGTTTTTGATCATTTTAAACCTAACGTAAAAGTAGAGTTTGAAAATGAGCAGGGGGCACCGGTAAAGGAAGAGCTTCACTTCAGTAATCTAGGCGACTTTAATAAAAAAGGCATTTCCGGACAGAGTGATTTCCTGAAAGAACTGGACGCGCAAAAAGAAAATTATCAAAAATTTGCTAAGCAACTCAGGTCCAACAAAATTCTTAAGTCTGCCCTAACGAACCCGGATGCGAAGAAAGCTTATCTGCGGGCTCTGCAGGCAATGATACAGGAAATTGAAAACGCTGACCAATAAACAAAAAAACCATGGCTGAACAGAAAGCTCAAAAATCGCCAGCTACCGCAGCGGCGGTACCTGCCAAGACTAAGGAAGGATCAAAAATTGACAACCCTAACCAGGTGCTGGAAGAAAGCCTGGAGGAGTTGGTAGAATACGGAGAGTTTGAACTCATTGAGGCCTCAGTAGATGGTTCCAAAGTGATGAGTCCTGAGGGTAAGGCTCGTAAAAACATTTTTCTCAAAGAAGCAGGCCGGAAGAAGGACCGGGAAGAACTGAAAAAACAGCTTCAACTTTGGCACGCTCTGCTCAGTGAATCTGATGATATCACCGAACTGGTAAGTAAAGCCGAAGAAAGAAGTGCATCAGCAGAAAAACTACTGAATCAGAACCTTGCCAAAGCCATGGAGGCTACCCGTGAGCTAGAGCAAAATTATCGTTCTATGGCCCTGTTCTTCAAAAATTCTGAGCAGGATAAGGTAAGGAACATTACCATATTTAATGCAGAGCTTGACCGCCTGAAAGACCTTGATAATACTTTGGTTATTGATAAGATAGCAGAAGAGCTCAAGGCCCGGCACGACAGACTGGACCTGAGGGAAAATTATTCTTTGCTGGTAATTCCCGGCTATCTGGGTTCCAATATGGTGGTAGAGAAATGGGCTAAAATTGCCTATCAGAATAAGGTAATGCTGGTGACTGACTTTGCCCATTTGGACGATCCTGACGCGGTAATGGAAGAGTTTGATGTAGCCAACCTTACCGGCGGAGAGATCCATCGCTCCAATGTGATCATGGCTTGTAACTGGCTGGTAGGTCGTGAGAAGTATGATGAACTGGGCGAGGAAGAAGAACTGCATGTTCCACCCTCTGCTGCCTTAGCAGGAAAAATCTACAGCACACTCATCGCGCAACCTACTGCCGGAAAAATGCACGGTGGCATCAATGAGGTAAACGGTGTGAGGTTTCCATTGAAGAAAAGTGAAATCACTGAACTGGAGAAGCGTGGACTTGTACCTATGGTAAAAGAGTGGGATAAAATTATGGCGTTTTCTGCCAAAACCCTCTATACCGGAAATGATATAGGCTTACAGACATACTCAGTAGTTCGTGTGTTTGATTATATAGGCAAGGTACTTATTGATTTCCTTAACCGGCAAGCTTTTGTGAACTGGACGCCTAAAGTACAAAAGGAGCTGAGCAGTGAGATTTCCGGATATTTAAAAAGTATCATGGGAAGTACCAAGATTATCCAGGACTATAAACTGATGAAACTGGAACAGGACCCTGAAACCAAGCGAATTAATATAGACCTGCACATCACACCTTTTTTTCCTGCCAAAAATTTCCTGTTGAAACTGGGAGGTACCAAGGGAGATACAGCCGATGAGTGGGCCGCTGAATTTGCTGAAGAATAAAAGCTGGATAACTCCGTTTCCGGAAGCGTATGGCTCGGCAGATACTGGTAAGCATAATTGCGATGTTGCAATTGTTTGATACAGGCTTCTGTTCAGATGCCTTCAGTCTAATGCGCGAGCGCATTAGCAAGGTAATGGCTTATTGGATGCTTTCTTATCGGGTATCAATAATAGCTATTGAACCTCTGGAAATATTAACTTATTAAGTACACAACTTTAACTTTAATCATTAAATATCATGGCTCAAAAAGTAAGATTAACATTAGACAAAATTACTGACAGGAGAGTTTTGTCTTTTAGCTACAATTTCTCACGCGGTACCGATTTTTCTGGTAAACCTTCTGGCAATATAACCGGAGGGTATGTAAGTCTCAGTATTGAAGCTTCCAAAAGTGTTTTTCTGCCTACCTGGATGACACTGGCTAATACACAAACCAAAGAGGCTAAGATTGAAATCATGGATGAAACTGATGATAAAAAACCTGTAAAAACTATCAGCCTGAAAGATGTCTACATAGTAGATTATTCTCAAACGTATAGTGAAAACATGGAAGCTACTGAAAACTTCGGCCTGTCTGCACGGGAAATCACCATTGAGGGCGATGATGGCCCCGCGGTACATGAGAATGAATGGCCTGACTTTGCTAAATAGATAAAATAGGCTGCACCGCTTAATATACTTAGTATTTGAGTGGTGCAGTTCTTCTATTCAGACAGCAGCTGACAGATTAAGGTATTAATCAAAGGACTTGTTTTGTTGTATTCATAGGCACAAGGGGCTCTCTAAGATTCTCAAGGCAATCAATACAGTATTATCAAGCAAGCATTGCGTGCGGATATGTGAAATGGCATCATATAAAATTGATTTACCTACTGTTTTGCAGTTTAGATGATAGACCTAATATACTGATTGTAGATATAACCATCTCATTATTTTGGCACATCAAGTAAAGGTAAATGTCACCATTGCGGGCAAAACCATTTCTCCAGTAGCGGATCTGGACATCAGTCAGAGCTTATTTGACCATAATGTTATTCAGGTTGTTATCCCTCTTAATGCATTCAAGGACAATAATGCACAAATTCTCAATCAGGCTAAGGATTATCTGAATCAGCCTCTCACTGCCCAAATCAGGTCAGGGGTATTTGATAAACTCAAGAGAGATTTTAGCTTCAAAGGAATTGTGACCGATATCCGGATGACTCGCTCCCAGAGAGGGGAAAGGATGATATTTGTTACGGCCTATAGCCCTACCGTCTACCTCAGCGGGGTCGCTACCACCCGTTCCTTCCATGAGATGACGCTGGCAGATATTGTCAACCAGTTGTTGGAGGATGTGCCAGCCAATATGAGCGCTATCGTCAGCCCCAGATATACAGAAAACATAGAATACGCTGTGCAGTATCGGGAGACAAACATGCAATTTCTGCAAAGACTGGCAGATACCTACGGTGAATGGCTCTATTACGATGGTGACGAATTTATTTTTGGGGAACAACCCTCAGTTTCTGCAATTGATTTACTGCTTGAAAAGGATTTGCAGGACATGAAGCTCTCTATGCGTGTAGTGCCGGTAAATTTTAAGGCTAAAGCTTATGATTACCTCAAACATGAAGTTTATGAAAGCACGGCAAAGCCAGGCGATATTTCTGATCTGGATAATTTTGGCGGTGAAATTCTGAATAAAGTTGAGCCTGATGCTTTCTCCGGTAAATCATTACGTATGCCGTATCACCAATTTCAGTCCGCTCAGGCGCTGGATGATTATGTCCGCCATGAGATGGCCACCCGCTCCCGCGATATGGTGGTGCTTAGCGGAACTACCGACCATACACAACTCAGAGTAGGTTCGGTGGTCAATATTACCGGTGAAAAGGCCAATGAAGTAGACCTTGAAAAATTCATCATTACCGCGATTAATCATAGCATAGACGAAAGCTTCAGTTATAGCAATACCATTCAGGCAATCCCTGATGCAGCTTCCAGTCCGCCCGATAACCCAAAGGTACGTGTGCCTTTTTGCGAAGCTCAGCAAGCGACGGTCATAGAAAATGATGACCCGGAAGGCATGGGCAGGGTGAAAGTGCAGTTTAAATGGCAGGAAACCGGGACAGTTACTCCCTGGATACGCATGATGCAACCTTATGCCGGTCAGTCATCTGACTTGCACGGATTCTTTTTCACCCCAGAGATAGAGGATGAAGTGATTGTAGGGTTTATTAATGACAATCCCGAATTACCTTATGTAATGGGAAGTGTGTACCATAATAATAGCAGTAATCATCCTGGTGAGTGGCATGATCCGAATACCAACCGAAAGGTGATCAGGACACGCTCAGGTAATCAGATTCACTTTTTAGATGAGAATGGCAAGGAAGAAATTATTATTACCAATAAAGATATTGATAGTGCTACTAACGAAATCAGGCTAAGTATGGAAGGAGATGGTAAGATCACCATTATGACTTTGGGGGCATTGGATATCAAAGCAAATTCCATCAACATGGAAGCCGATGAAGACATTGATATCAAAGCAGGAGCCAATGCCAGCCTGGATGTAGGCCAGGGGCTGGAGATCAAATCTGGTACAGATACCAAGATGGAAGCGGGAACTGAGTTAAATGTTAAATCCGGTACTGACACCAAAGTTGAAGCAGGAACTGCAGCCAGTGTTAAGGGTGGTACTGACTTAAAACTTGAGGGCGGGTTGATGTCGTCTCTCAAGGGTGGTGCTCAACTGGATCTGGATGGTGGCCCTATGGCCAACCTGAAAGGTGCCCTGGTGAAAATAAATTAAACTTTTATGAAAATAGTTCTTCCTGAAAACAAGCCACCTGTAATTTTTGAGTACGAAGACAAATTTCATGCTCGGATGAATCATGATTATGCCACATGGCATCCTGTTCCGAACCCCAATACTGATGATGATGATAAACCAAACTTTAAACCTAAAAAAAGATATTTAGACACAGTATTGGCTAAGACCAGTGCCAGATTGCCCGGTTACGAAAAGAGAAGGCCAAGTCATCAGGTAGATAATGAAGCAGATAGACTGGAAAAAAGTAAATTTAATAGCTTTGAGATACTAGAGGAAGCGGTGTTAAGATCTGCGGTATATCCAGCCATAGTAGCCAACAATGGTAATTTAGTCACTACTTTTGATATGGGGTATGTAATCGGCTACGATTCCCAATTGAATAGTCCCACCTCAACAGTAACTGTAGTTACATATAAAGTCGGAAAGTTTAATACCGCTTATCCGGGAAAGCCAAGGTGCCTCTACACTCATAAAAACTAAAGCCAATGCGTCCCTACTATACATTTCCATTACAAACAGAGCAGTTGACCCAGAAAAAAAGGCATCGCTTAGCCGAGCTGAAAGAAGGGATTGCGGATTACATTCATATCATCCTCAAAACACATCTTACTGAGTACCGCTATGATTACGATTTTGGCTGCTACGTATGGAACCAAGACTTTGAGAACATCAAGAGCATCAGCAAGTGGGAAAACGCGCTGGAGGCACAGATCAGGGAAGCTATCCGGCAGTACGAAAAAAGGATGGATTATATTCAAACGAAAGTGAAAGTAGAAGAGCCTAAAGACTATGCCGCTGAAAGTAACCCACAAAGCCGTCTGAAAAAAAGAATACATATCACCGTATCCGGTACGATACAGAAAACACGAGAGCTGTTTCAGCATCAGGAGTTTATTTATTTCAGTCCTCTTTCAATTAACTAAACTATGTCTTACGACCACCAAAATAAAATGTGTATTCCGAAATTTGGTCGGGAATATGACATTACCGAAAAACAAAAAGCTTGCTATAGAAAAACAAACGCTGATAAACAGGATAGATTTTTAAATGACATAATTAAAGGGAATAGGGAGTTTAAAATAGAGTCCTCTGTAAAAACAGCACAATCGTTTGTTGTTTTGCATGTATTTGACGTTAAAGATTTGCTAAAGCTAGGTCTGGAGATAAAAGGTGCACAAGATGATATAAAAAAACTATTTCAAAATTTGAAAAGCGGTGTTGTTGATGATGTATTAGAAGTATTGAAACGGTCGGATGATGCATCAACCAAGGTGGTAAGCGATAAATTGACTTATACAAAATTTGCCAGCAAAAATACGCCTTCCTCGACGCCAACAATTGATAAATACAACGAAAAGCTAATAAATAAGCTTGGTGATCTAATTTGTAAGGCTAAATCAATAAAAGGGAAACTCTATTTACACAGCAACAATAACACATTTATCTTCAAGGAAATCGGTAATGCTCAAAAAAAGGTCACCGCATTACTAAATGCTAAGCCTATTCAAGCATTATTTTTAAAAGGAGGAAAACTACTGAAAACAGGTATGAAGTATGGAAAAACATTGGTGAAAAGTAGTGCCCTGGCTGTAGTTGTTCATTCTAGCATTGCTATTGGTGAACTCGTTAATAAAGATAAAAAAACATTTGGTCAGATTTTAGGAGAATTTTCTTCTGAAATGATAAAGCTATTGATCTCGGTAAAATCAGCTGCTCTAATTGTAGCAACTGTTGCCAAAGCGGCAGTGTTCGTTGCTGCAGGTGCTACTGGTGCGTTGCTTTTTGTGGGTGTCACTGTGATAATAGGGGCAGTGGTAAGTCATTTGGATAAGGAATTAGGTTTGACAGATAAACTATGTAATGCTATTGACCGAGGTATAAAAGAATCAAGAGAAGAAATGGTCAGGGTTATTAATTTGATTACAGAAGAAAAAGAAATGATTGAGAGTAAAGCTGCATCAGCTTATGTTGAATTTGAGAGAAACTTTAATAATTGGGTTAGCAGAGGGTACTATTACTGAGACTACATCATATGAGTTCTAATTTAGACAAATCCAACATCAAGCGTCGCCTGGTCAAGTACGTAGCTGACCTTTGGGGTTATCAGCAGGCGGATATGGATGGTTTTGACCCGCTGGTGGATCTGCTGCTGGGAGCTTGCGCTGTGGAGTTTGAGCGCACCGCCAACCAGATCGTTTCTTCCCAAAGCCGGGTATTGGAAAAACTGGCCCACCTGCTGCTACCTGAAAGCCTGGTTACCCCTCTGCCGGCGCATACCATCATACATGCCAGTGCGGTAGAACCGCGCTATACGCTCCGTCCTGAAGATCAGTTTTTAATTGATAAAGAAGTGATCAACCCGGCAAAGCCCACCGAAATCAGTAAGAAGGCTATTTTTTTCTCACCTACACTTCCGGCCAGTATTTTTGATGTCAGCATACGTTATATAGGTCTGGGAAAGCGGCTTCTACAGCAGACAGATGTCAATGCCAGAGAGATGTTGAGTAGTACAAAAAAAGGAGAAAGCTTTACCAATCAGCATATATGGGTTGGACTCAAAGTGAATGCTAGCCTGGTAAATGTTCCACAAATCAGCTTCTTCTTTGACTGGCGAAACCATCCCGAAAAACAGAAATTTCTCAACCTGCTTCCTGTCACTCAATGTTCAGTAGGAGAAAATAACATGAGCACCCGCTCAGGCTACGGCCTTACTGTAGAAGATAGGATAAGTAAGCTTAGAAATGAATTACTAGAGGAGTGGGACATCTTGCCCAAAATTGAGGATAAGGTAAATCAGTTGTACGAGCAGCATTTCCTTACCCTCAGTAGTAATGATATCGCGACCAAAGAACACCTTAGAAATTATCCTGAAGCTTTTGAAGCGCTTTTTGAAGAAGAGACATTAAAGAACCTCAAAGAACCACTCCTCTGGATAAAGCTGTCATTATCGCAACTGATCCCTCAGGATGCAGTAGAAGATATGATCCTGGCTATTAACTGCTTTCCGGCCTGCAACCGGCAGTTGGTTGATAATCGCCGGCCTTATCGCCTTGATGAAAGTCTAAATATCATTCCCCTGAAATCTGATGATTATTTTCTGGCCGTACATAAGGTAGCGTCAAACGATAATCAGCCTTTCCAGGGGCTTCCGTTTTTTGATGTAAAGCAGATGAAACCAGGAATCTATGCGATACGCAGAGATAGGGTAGGGAAGTTTGACAGTCGTAATGCCCGTGAAATGTTAAATTATGTACTGGAACTTATGCGGGATGAAGCTGCCGCGTTTAAGGCTGCCAGCGGCTCCATTGGTTCCAAAGAAATCGTTGAACTGGAGCAGATCCTGAACAGGATTGAAAATAACCTCGCCAACAAAACGCAGGAAGGTGATACGGACCAGTACCTTATGCTTAAGCCGGATAAGGCGAAAGATATTTACGTTTCTTTTTGGAATACTACCGGAGCGCTTGCTAATAAAGTTCCTGCCGGAAGCGCATTCAAAACACGTTCTATAGACATTAAAGCCAAGAGCGTGTGTTCTATGACCACTTCTTTCGGAGGAAAGGATAAGCCCTCGGAACAGGAAAAGCTATATACCTTCCGTAGCAACTTACTCTCCAGAGACAGGATCGTCACCCGGGAAGATATAAGGGCTGCCTGTTATGCTGAACTAGGAGACACAATTGCACACATTGATATCAAAAAAGGATACGTAAATGCACCTTCACCTCGGCAAGGGCTGCGCAGGGTATTGGATGTTGAAATTACTCCCCACGGAAAAGAGGAATTGTCTGAAGAGGAGTGGAATAAAATCTGTGAGGAATTGTCAATGAATTTACAGCGACGTTCTTCTATCTTCTTACCAATTACGGTAAAGGTTGTATTACAAGAACTCTCCTGAGATGAATACTACTCCTAAAGAAACCAACGCAAGACTCAAAGAACTGCCGCTCAAGCTTAAGCTTGACCTGTATGTGGAAGTAGTGATTGCCGCTTTGATAGAGCAGGGTAGGGTAGACCCTGAAAAATTATACGTTAAACCTCAGGGTACATTTTCCAGAAATTACCAGCCTGACCTGGCCAGAGTGGAAGTGATTGAAGATAAAAAAATGGGGCATTCAGCCGCACACTTTAATATCCATCGCGAGGGACTTTATGATATGCTACCGGAGGGTTTGTTTCACACAAATCTTAGGAAGACAAAGCACATTGATACCGAAGAGTCGGTGAAAGAGCTTAAGATACATCGGGAAGAAGAGAAAAGCGCTAGAAAGTTTTTCCTCCCTCTGGAGCAGATGTTTTACCAGCAAAGGATTGCCATTGAAATAGAAGAGCAAAAATCTCTTGTAGGCCTTTCTGAGGCAATTGTGGATGAACTGATTACAGATTTCTGGCAAATTCCTTTTCCATTAGATTATTACCAGTCTTTATGCATGGCCTACATGCTACCTATAGTACATAACATAGTGGGAAATATAGAGCTGACAGCCCAATGCCTGAGTATTCTATTGCAGGTGCCGGTATCTCTGAAAAGTACTATGGGTAGACATGAAAACTTTCATTTGGAAGGCAACAGCCTGGGTGCGTTTAAACTGGGTGATAATTTTTTACTTGACGACCTGTATGTAGGCGAACTGGATACTATTACAATAAGAATTGGTCCTCTGCAAGAGCAGTCGCTCCCTGGTTTTTTACCTGATGGACAACAGCAGAAATACATTGAATTTCTGGTCGCTTATTTCATTCCTGCTGAGCTTGATTGGGAAATAGAGATTCTGGTAAATCCTGAGCAAGAAACGTTTAGGTTAGGAGACAATTATGGAAAAGGATTACTAAATTATACAACAGTTATTTAATAGATTATTGATATATGCATCCTAACCTAAGAAAAGCCTCGGTCAACTGGATAGATGGAATGAAAGTGAATAAAGATCACTTTCTTCAAACCGAAGATTGGGTCATTGACCACCTCAAAGATATTGCTGCCTTAAGGTTGACGGATAACGAATACGGATTACTGCCGGCTTCTGGCGATGTTGACACCTCAGTAAATTTTCAGATAGATATTGAGCAAACACAGTTTGTCAAAGTTACGCTCTTATCCTGTAGGGCGATCACCAGGGGTGGTATCAGAATAGAGATCACACCTTATATCAGTAAGCTGTATAGTCTGGAACGCAACCAGTTTGAAGTAAAGTACGACCTGAAAAATGCCTCCAACCAGCAATATGCCATTGTAATAACGGTTGACCCTTACCACAGAATTCCTGTAGGCGATCCCAATCCGGAAGAGCATCCTCTCCGACATCCTTTTTCTATCCCTAAATATTCGGTTGATATTATACCTTCCAAGGAAGTTAATTCTGAGGAGTTCAGCACGTATCACCTTACGATAGGAAAATTCAGAGTAGTGGGTGGAGAAGTGCAGGTGGAAGATTATATACCACCTTGTACCAGTATGAGTAGTCATCCGACTTTGGTAGAATATTATCGTGAGTTTGAGACTTTACTTAACGAAATCAGGCAAAGTCTTACCCAATTCATCAAAAAAAACCGTGCGTTGGATGATAGGTCAATTAACCATAATGTGCTGGCACTATCCGAGAGCATGCTGATGACCATGGCTATTTATCAGGATGAATTTCAGTTGGAGGTTCCTACCAAATCTCCTATTCACATATTCAAGTTTTTTCTGAGGTATATCAGGTTGATATCTACAGAGTTGAACTGTATGCCTGAAGATGACAGGCTTAACGTTTATAATACTTTCAACAGAAGTTTCGCCGCAGGCACCTTTGAAAATATGATTCATAACATACTGAACCTGAAGTATTCGCACAGGCAGATCTATCAGGTAATTGCCATGCTTCACCAAGAAATAAGTACATTCAATGAAATACTCTCAAAACTACCCTATAGTAGTACTACGGCTTACGAAAGACCTCGGGAAGAACCTGAACCCCAAGCGGAACAGCCAGCCCCCAAAAAAATGGGCTCTACTGTTAAAATATTCAGAGGAGGGAGGGAATTATGAGTAAGCCTGCCGCTAGAATAGGAGATATGCATACCTGCCCTATGGTGACCCCCGGATTGCCGCCAGTGCCACATGTGGGAGGCCCTATCACTGGCCCTGGTGTGCCTACGGTCCTGATTACCGGAATGCCCGCCGCTGTAATGGGTGATATGTGTACATGTGTAGGTCCCCCCGACAGCATCATTCTGGGATCAACTTCTGTCATGATTGGTGGAAAACCCGCCGCGCGTATGGGTGACTCTACTTCGCACGGTGGGGTTATTGTACTTGGTGCGCCTACTGTGCTCATTGGAGGATAACAAATAAAGTCCAGGGCCTGTGCTACAACAAAAGACCTCATCCTTAGTACTTGCTAAATGAAAGTATATCATTTGATTTTAGCTCCTTTGGTTTGATGAAGTTAAATGAATAGCATCAGAATCATTTTAATAAATGTAAAACTAAAAGGTAATAATATTATGGCATGGATAAATGTAATAACTAGTTCAGGTAATCCTTATCGGCTTTTCAAACAAGAAAAGTCTCAGAGTTGTGGAGTTGCTTGCGCAATGATGGTGCTTAAACTTAAGCAAAACAGAGAACTAGATGAAGGTACTGGGCGTCGCTTTTTTGGAAAAGCAGAAGGGGCCGTCAATCTTGATGGTGCTGGTGTTCGGGATTTCGATGCATTAGGTTCTACGCAGTCACCAATAATAGGAGTACTTTCAAAATATGGTATTCAAACAAATCAGGTGGCTCCCCAATACGTCGAGAAATGGCTCAGACTAGCAACACCAACAAAACCAGTAATCCTTGGAGTCGATTGGGGGGTAAGTGGGGTTGGACAAGGAGGACATTGGGTGGTTTGCGTACAGTATGGGCAAAAACTCGTGTGTTTAGACCCATACTATGGCTTAGTTGAGACACTGTCATCGCTATTCCCATTTTACTTTATAGATGCAGCATCAAAAGGTAGAATCAATGACCTTATACAGTTGGCTTAATTTAGGTTATGTCTGATAAATAACATTTGGTGAAGAAAATCTGTCAAGTTTTAAAAGTGAGACAGATCTAACTTTATTTTTTGAATTATCAGACACAGCCTCATATCAGAGCTTAGAATAGATTTAAAAAGCGATCAGGAAGAAGAATATTTAAGGGTGGTATTGCCCAGCCTGATTTCATCACCTTCTTCTAAAACTATACCTTCCTGGCCTATTTGAAAATCATTGACAAAAGTACCATTGGTGGAGGGCCTCCATTTCATCTGACCATCAATTTTGATCCATTGACCGTCTCTTATGTACCACTTCTCATTATCTTCCTTATCAAAGAATTTTTCTAAAGTAGCATGGTGGCGAGATATAAAGGCACTTTCGTCCTCTTCAATCAAGATATCATTAGCAGAGAAGTTTTCATCATCAAGCCGTCCGATTGTAAGTTTAAATTTACTTTTGTTTTCAGCAATTTTACTGATGTAGAAGTTTTGTTGTTGACTTTCTTTAGGAGATATGATAACCAGCTTTTTATGAGGGGCTACCTTTGCTTTGTTTCGGACAGGCTTACTAGAGAAGTCACTTCTATTGAGCAACTCAAGTATTTCCTCAGCACTCTGAAATCTATCGTCTGCTTTTGGATTCAGGCATTTTACAATAATATTTTTCCAGAAAGCTTTGACATTGGAATCAATTAATCTTTGATAATCCCAATCATCACTTTTCTTGTTCTTCTCGTATTGCAAAGGATCGCTCTCATACTGCTCAAATGATCCAAAAGGTAAGTGACCTTGGGTGAGTAACTCATATAACACCACTCCAAAAGCAAAAATATCATTTGTCGGTCCGGTCTTTTTATATGCCCTGGCACCATCGGCTTGTTCGGGAGGAGAATAAGCAGCGGTAGCAAATATTTGTTTGACTCTCCCTCGGATATCAGTCTGGGTAAGTCTGTTGTGTAAACTGGCAGATACACCAAAATCACTCAGACAGTAATTCCCTGCTTTGAGGAGAATATTTTCAGGTTTGATATCCCGGTGGATAATGTTTTGTTGGTGCATGGCCTGCAGGCCTTTGCAAATATCATGTACAACCTTTGATATTTTTCGGTCATCCAGTTTATCTCCTATAGTGTCTCTCAAACTTCCCCCTTCACAATATTTCATAAAAAGCAAGGGGTTGCCAGCCAACTCATGATAACTGAAAATTTTTAACACATAAGGAGACTCAATTTCTTTGCTGATCTTGTATTCCTGAATGATCCTCTGCACCATGTCTTCTCGCTCTGCGGGGAGCACTTCCCACATACGATATAGTTTGATGGCTATGTATACGCCTTCATGTTCGGCAAGGTATACACTCCCAAATCCTCCTCTACCAATTTCTTCCTTGATAGAAAGGTCAAGCCCATCTAAATGAATGATTTGAGGAGGTTGAAGGTTTATTCTCTCAGAAACAGGCATGTGTTGAGGAATAAGGATTACCCAATCTCAAATTTGAAAACCTTATTACCTAAAATCAGCTTTGTCTCATGGGGTAACAGGACTTCATTCGTACATTGTACAAACGTAGCTTTGTTAGAACTCCTATCAATTATCATCCATACATCCTGTTTTTTCTCAATACTGGCATGCTGTTTACTGGAAATGCTCTGGTCATCAGGAGCAAGGTTAAAACGGTTTAGGGTAACTTCTGGCCCCGTAAATTGCTTTGCCGTACCATTCATCTCATCTATTAAAGTAAACGTGCCCTGTTGATTTTCAGAAATATTAAATTGACCGAACTGCATTGTTTTGTTTGGTTCTACTTTTACAGGATTGTTTTTGGTAGCATGAGAAGAAAAAAGAAATATACGATTTCCCAAGATAAGTCTGCTACCCTCCAGTAGCGGGTGGTAATTAAGAGCCTGCAAAAAGGTAGCCCCATTAGAGCTTATATCTTTGATAAACCATTTCCCCTGACTTTCCCTGAGTTGAATATGACCACTACCTGAAATACTGGGGTTATCGGGGTCTAACTCATCTCTACCCAGCGTAATTTCTTCTACTTCTCCGAGTTCGGCACTTACAGACATTTCAGGTGCGGCTTCGTTAACCAAAGTGAATTTTCTCTTGCTGGAAATTTTCCCAAAGTTAAGGCTACTGAAAGTCATAGTACGCTTAGCGGTGGTAGTTTCCTGCTGAGTTTTCTCCACGCCACTGAAACCACAATTGGGGCAGGGAGTAGTATCAGAGATCTGGTTTCTCAGGGGGTAAGAGCATTCAGGACACTGGTAGCCACTATCAAAGGAATTTTCTTTATTTTGCTGGTCCAGATAGGGAGCATTAGGTTTTTTCCCAACTATCGTTTTATTCGTTTGCTTTAATGGCTTTTCATTGGGTTGTCTGTTCCAGGGCTCTTTAATAGGCTCACTGGGAGGCTTAGGTTCCTGCTTTTTTATTTTAAAGCCTTTATTTTTAAATGGGTTTCTCATAACGCTTAATTTTTCTGCTGGACTTTAGAGGTTAAAGTCGCCAGTTGCTCACTAATCTTTAATACTACTTCATTAATGGTATTGATCATATATTCTTGCTCAGATAAAGGACTGTCTGCTTTAAATGGTTTATTCGCATCATAAGATACATTTACTGACTGACTTATTGAAGAAAGTTTCTCTTTAGATTGACTAGAAATAGGCAAATTTAGACTAGCCGTTTTGATTTGGTCTTTGATCAGATCGTGTGTGGCGGAAAGAGACTCGTTAACACTCTCCAATTGTGGATTATCATTACAGGTTTTACAACCCTCTATCAGTTTTTTGGTGCTGGCGATTTGCTGCTCCAACGTTTCATCAAGCTTATTTAATGAGCCGAGAAAGTTATATTCAGCAGTGCTCAGATCATTCTCTTCTTGGCTTACTGCATCACCTTGATTTGTTTCTGTAGTTGAGATAACAGCTTCTTCTTCTTTCTCATTAGTGCTGATGGCTGTTTTATACTGATTGAGATTTTCATCTGTAAGAGAAGATTGCGCTTTCACTTCAACTTCTGAATCAGTGCTCGTTTTTTTCCCTTTCCAGGCTATCACTGAATATACCAAAACGAGCAATATTAAAGCGAATACTAAAACGAAAGGCCATTTACTCTTGAACGTACTAAAGATATCTTTCTTCTGTTCGAGAGCCATGATTGGGGCATCCTCAACAGTTACATAGATTGCCGTAATATTATCTGTTCCGCCGGCATGATTGGCTGCATCAATTAATACTTCGGTTGTTTGCTCTACATCATTCTCACGTTCCAGAATTTGCTGTATCGCAGCATCGCTCAACATCCCGTTCAGGCCATCGCTACAGAGCAGTATTTTTTCACCCTTAATCAGCTTTTTACTGAGATAGGATGGCTTAGGTTTTGAATCTGTACTCCCCAATACCTGAAGAATAATATTGCTTTGATCATGTACTCTGGCTTCTTCGGGAGAAAGTTCTCCACTCAGTACCATTTGCCAGACCAAAGAATGGTCGTCAGTAATGGGCTTGAGAGTATGTAGCTGTCTGTTTTGGTAAACATAACAACGGCTATCTCCACACCATACAATATGTAACTGATTAGCGATAACCCAGGCAAGTACCGCAGTAGTACCCATACCTTCACATTCCGGATGCTGGCTGGCATGTTGTACCATCTGCTGGTGTGCCTCCAGCAGTAAGTTCTTCAGGTATTTTTCTATATTTCTGGGTGAATCTGGTATTGTTTGTAGTTTAAGGAATCTATCCTCAATTACATTGCAGGCAATGGCTGAAGCTACTTCTCCCGCATTGGCTCCTCCCATACCATCGGCTACCATAAAAATGGTCCCTTTTGGATTATTCTCTTCCTGAGCGAGATCAATAATCACAAAGCTATCTTCATTATGGTCTCGGACCTGCCCTACATTAGTGGCGCCAAAATATTTCAAACTACTTTTTTTGTGCCTCACAATAGTAAAATTTAATGCTTAATTGCTCGGAATAAGATTTGCCTTGATAGGATTAACGGCCTGTAAGACCCAGTTATCCTCTACATCGGTATAAACAGCTACTAACTCAATATCAATCTTACCCAGACTGACTTTTTCTACAAATAAGGCCCCTCCCAGCACTGATCTGTCCTTGAACTGTATGTCTTTTACCTCAGCCATACCTTCATTATCCCAGCTAATTTGATTGAGGCTGATATTGGTGGATTTAATTTCAGCCTCATCCGGGCTTAAATCTGCTTCTACATAATAAACCAGTAATTTACCATTCTGGGGAAGAGAGTCACTGGCATTGAGTCCGGCTATACCTGGCTTAAAGCTCGTTAAAGAGGCATCAAGGTTTAATTGTTTGATCTCGAATACCCTATAGTCGTTATTTGAGTTAATCTTTTTTACTTTGGTTAAAGAACAGGCTGGCTTATGTTCGGATTCATATTCTTTGAAGTTTGGGTCTTCTTTCCAGGGTGACCGTATGCTGCTGGGCATCCATAGGTCTCTATTCACCAGTACTCCTATTCTATATGATTTACCAAAATAATCTAAAATACCTCTTCCTAATTTTTCACCTGAAGCAGACTCCAGCAGATATTCCTGTCTTACCAAATAAATGGCTCCATCAATGGCTTTGTTGACCAGATTCTGGTTGTTCTGTAAAGCTACCAGTTGTGGGATACGGATAGAGGTAGAGTCTATTTGGGCATGGGCCTCTATCTTAAAAAAACATAGGGTAAATAATACCAAAATCAGTTCAACTACTTTTTTCATAGAATTACCTGCTAATATTTTTGATAGGTACCACTGACCCTAATGCATCATCTCTTCCGGTAGAGGGATTGGTATAACCTGCTGATACGATGGCGATAGCTTTTGGTACACCATCTCTTATCACGAAAAGCGGCCCTCCTGAATTACCATTGTCAAAGCCATAGCCAGACACGATGATGGTATTATTATCTAGCTTATCTTTGGCTACGCTAGCCTTACTGTACAATACTTCCAACCCGTTATCATTACCTAACTTCTGAAAGGTATCACCATAAGTATAGCCCAGGCAGTGGAGTTCTGTACCACTTTTGAGCGATGCAGATAGTTGAGGGTCAGCTGCAATAGTACCATTTTTATCTGTCTGAAAATATGCCCAGTCGGTACCGTCATAATGATTAGCCTGTATCAAAACGACTTCCTGCCCATTATATTCTTCTTCAACATGATAGTCGGTAGAGCGGTCAAGCATAAAATCATGATTAGTAAAGTCAAATCGTATTGACTCGTCTGAGGAAACTGCATAGAAATCATACGTTACTGTACCACCCAAACTAGCAAGTAGGTTGAGTTCGTTTTTCTCATAGAAATACATCTCCACACAGTGTCGGGCAGTAACAAATTTACCGTCGTTTAATAAAAAGCCAGTGCAGTGACAATTTTCAGGAAGAGGTTCATCTACCAGCACTTCACCATCCATCTCAGCTTTTACGTTTTTGATGCCCATGTAAAAAACACTTTCCTTTACTTTGGCGATAGCGTTAGCGACTAGTTCTTCGGGGCTTTCTTTTTTTGTGTTATTAATTTGCTGGATAAGCTGTTGTTGTTTTGCAGCAAAATTGGCAACTGTTGATTGAAGTTGCGCCTCCATGTTTTGTCTATCTGCCAGCATCTCCTGTTTTAGTGCTTCGTTTTTCCTGATGGCTAGTGATAAGGAATCAGAGATCGCTTCATTATTCCTGCGTAAGCTGTCAGTTTGACCAGCTAAGACTTCCGTTTCCTGGTTAAGTTGATAAATAAAAAATCCTGCAACTACTCCCCCAATGATCAGTAGACTTATCATAGAAATCACAGCTACTCTATAGGGTCTTACCGCCTGGTTGACTACCAAGCCTATTCTTTTGGTAACTCCCATAGAAGTGGAACCGCTTCTGGCAATGTTAAATCTCAATCGTGGTCCTTCAAAGGAGAGCTGTACTTCATCTCCGTTATTTAACTTCCACTCTTTGGCTACCGGTGAGCCATTAACAAGAGTGGGATTGGTAGCCGATAGGTTTTTGATATATACATCGTTCCCCTTTCTTTCCAGAGCAGCATGCTTTCTACTCACAGTTCCTACCTCATCTGAAAACCTGATGGCGCAGCTGCTTGACCTTCCAATCTCAATGTATGGCACAACTACAGTTTCAAAGCTTGCTACGGCATGCTTGGGCGAAGCTGTAAGGAATTCAAGTGTATAAGCAGGAACATTCTCACCCCCTATGAAAGACATACCTGTCTTAAAGGATTGTGTAGCTCTGGACATAAAAACAATGTGATAGGCTAAGGACTAAATGTAGTTCAATATATTAAAATTTTAATGAAATTCCTCCTTTAGACTGGACCGAACATTTAACAATTACAATAAATAATGTTAAATTTAATTGCTGCTCATATAGCAACATCATTCAATCTCAGATACTGAATTATACACTATGCAGGAGGGTGAAAAAGTAGTCATCTCTGAACAGGACTTTAGGAGAAGGTTTGTTTACGACCATACCAACCTCCTGGGAGAGGGAGGCTTTGCTAAAGTTTATAAGGCCTTTGATCGTCAATTTGAGGAAACTGTCGCACTCAAATTTTATACAAATACTGATGCCCAGAAATATGACATTATAAGTGAGATGCGAAACTCTCGCAAGTTCACGCATAAAAATATCATCAGGGTACATGATGCACGTATTGTCAGGTTTACCAATAGCTTCGGTATAACTGAAGATGTACAGGTAGGGATTCTTGAATATGCCAATGCAGGTAATCTGCAGGACTTTCTGAAGTCATCTCCTTCCAAAGAAGAGTTTAAAGAAGTGATTAAAGAAATCCTTCAGGGACTACATTACTTACACACCGAAAAAAGGGTGATTCACCGTGATCTTTCGCCTGATAATATCCTTATGGTAAAGGAGCGCGATACCTGGATACCCAAGATTGCAGATTTTGGCATATCAAAGGAAATAGATATGAAAACCCTCAACATGGGACAAAAAAAGGTATCTTCAGAGCTTGTGGGGAAGATGGAGTATATGGCACCCGAACAGTTTGATCCTAAAAAATACGGTATCAATCAGCAGATAACTACCAATGTAGACCTGTGGTCATTTGGAGTAATTCTTACTGAGGTATTTACCGATAAATCTCCTTTTGGTGACAGAAATACCTCCCAAAGCCCTATGGAGATTATGCATAATGTTTTACATAACCCTCTACCCTCTGAAATTAAGGAGGTACCTGAGCCCTACAGAAAAATGATTCTTAAGTGTCTTATAAAAGATGCCAAAAAAAGGGTGCAAAGTAGTCTGGAGCTCCTTGATATATTGCAGACTCCGATATCTGAGGAGAGAAAAAACAATAATATCTGGGTTGCTGCGGCGATAGTAATGTTGGTATTACTGGCTTTTGGAGCATGGTTTTTTCTAATGCCTGAAGAAAGAGATAAGGGAGAAGTTGAGGCTTCAGTGCTACAGGAAAATGGTACTGACAATGCTCCTATTAAGGCCAAGGAACTGAACACAATAAATGATGACTCTCTGCAACTTGTGGGAGAAAACAGATTGCCAAATGAAGAATCCGGACAGAAAGTAGTAAAAGCTGATACTTCAATAAAGATTGATTCAGTGTCAGAAAATTTGCTGGAATCAGCACCTGTAAAACAGGGCTTTTCCAATGCTAATAAAAGTGAGCTCTATGATGACGTGTTAAGAGAAATTAAATCTCTGGATAATGAATTTATCAATACAAATCTCAGGTTAAGCCGAATCAATAATTATATCACTGAATACTTTACGGATAAAGAGGCAACTGTTTTGGTCAGCATGAATGACAGTATAGATGAAAAAAATGTTGAAGAATTCATGAGGTTTGTAGTAAATACCTCAGGTATAGAAGCACGTGAATGGGAAATAGACACACTACAAACAAAATTAAGAGGCAGAAAGATTACTTCGCTCTCAATAAAAAAGTTTTAGTCGTTTGAATTATCGTTTAATAATTCTTCCGTGAAAAGTATTACTCTCTTTACCGTCTACTTTCAGCATATAATGATATAGTCCACTGCTGGCATGTTCAGGTAAATATATTTCCATTTCGTAATACCCTGTTGCCAGTGGGTTAAAAGCAGAATTGCTAATCTCTTGCCCCTGACTGTTGTAGATAGTGACATATACATTTTGGATATCCGGCTTTCCTTCGGGAATGGTCAAGGGTAGTTTTATCCTATCCATTGCAGGATTAGGGAAAGGCTGACCTACAATGAGTCGCTGTATATTTAAATTTTCAAAAAGCTCGTTTTTACTGCCGTAATAGATTTGTAGAGGAAGTTTACCATACTCAGGGACAAGGAAGGAATAGAAGCTTTGCTCCTGCATATCAATCAGGCGAATATTGGTTTCATCCCAGAGATATAGCCCCTTAGGTAAATCACTTAAAAGCTGACTTTCCCAGCTCAGTTTGATTTCTTCGCCCGTATTTGCTCCTGCTACTCGTGCATTCCATAAGTAAGTTGGTAGTTGGGGTACTACTGAACGATTATAATTATAGGTTAAGTCTTCTATAATAAATTCAGCTTGTCCCTGTAGCTTGGGAACCTGTAGAGCATCATACCAATCCATACCCTCTTTGGCTTCAGGGTGCATGCCCACGCCAGCACGAGTACTTTTTAAATGTCTTTGTTCTAGGACAATTGGCAGTTCCCAACCTTTACTCTCTATTGCTTCTGTTCGGTTTGTAGCGTTATTTTTTCTGGCAGAAGGAGAAATATATATTTTCTGGTCGTCGGCACCCGGCCAGTTCAGAAAGGCGCCTTCAAAACTGTTGAGCTCACTGGATAATATGTAATCGTCCTCGGTATTCGTCAGGCGGTTAAGCTGCATGAGCTGATCTTTGATGCTACTGTTCAGCGGGTCATTCGCTACACTTTCCCAACTTATGTCAAAGAGGAAAGGGTTGCCAATCAGGTTCCACCCTTCTTTAAGATTGAGCTCATGTGCAATGGGAAAAAGTGTGGCTTCATCTTGAATTGTCATTTCGGCTACCTGCCCTCCGAAGTTAATACCGCTTCTGTTTCTTAAGATCATGAAATAGGCTTGGCCCGGTGAGAAATTGCTAGCTGTAGAAAAGTCACTGGAGCCAAATTCTTTGAAACCTTCATTATTATTGCCAGCGATGTGCCTAAAGAGTCGCCATACACTATCGTTAGGTTGGCTGAGTTCTTCAATGACTGTGTTTACCCTTTGTGCTTCAAAGGGAAAAGCTATGATGTTAAAATCTGAAATAGTAAGTTGTTCAGAAGACTGTTCTCCTATCTGATGCCAGTCAACTGCATTGTTTGAGCTATTAAATGCATTTTGATTGTAACTCCAGTAAGTTACTCCTGTAGTGTCTGAAGTTTTACCTGCAGCATCTGTGAAAGTAAAATTGTACCAGATGCCAAGAGAATCATTTAGTGTAGAAAGCTGGGCAGGAGTGAGAGAGGCAGAGTAGGTGTCTCCAGAAAGAGAAAGTTCTGCTTCCTGTGTATCTGCAGTAGTCTTTGTGAGTCCGGCATATATAAAAGTGTAGCTGGTAATCCCTATGTCATCTGTTGCGTCAATTTCTAGTTGTAAACTGCCGGATTGGTCATGAGATGCAGGATTATTAAAGCTTGCACTTACAATCTGGGGTGGAGCTAAGTCTTCACCTGGATCTACAAATGCATTTACGGTAACGATTACCTCATCACTATCATCATTTCCTTGCTCATTGCTCACCGTTAAGGTAATCGTAGTCCTTCCCAAAGGGAGCGTTATTGTCGGGTTTACTCCTGTAGTGCTGCCGCCATCCCACTCCCAGGTATAGTTGGTTGCATTTAAGGAAGCAGATCCATCCAAAGTTATATCCTCATTACCATTATCATCATCATCGGTTACTGTTTGATCAGGTCCGGCGTCGGCAATGGGAATATTGGGTAGTGAAATAGTAATAGCTACGGGAGTTTCTGAGATTGTCCCTCCTGCTTCATTGTATGCTGAGAAGGTAAAGGAATCACTGCTGTTATCTCCTCCTGCATGCACATAAGTGATGATGTCAGCATTGATATCGGCTTGTGTAAAAGTTTCGTTGGCTGCTAATGCTTGTGCATCTTTTTGTAAAGTACCATTGACAGGTGGGGTGATTAAAGTAAAAATAATCCCCTCAGGCCCACTGTTTTGGTCGGTGAGTTCTAATACAGTTTGGCTGACGATTGCGGATTCACCCTGATTGACAATAATTCCATCATTTGTAGCAATTGTAGGAGGAGGAATGACTATTTCTAAACTTGCAATGATAAAATTTCCCAGAGTAGCAAAAGCCTCTGTAGAACTTATAGTACCCGGAATAGCTGTGGCTGTTCCTCCCAGGTTTTGCCATACTGACCCATTGGACTTAGCGATTCTTACGTTAGTAGCTACATCAACGCCATCATCCGGAGAGACTGGAAGTGTAATGACTGCATCTGTAAAGTTGCTTACCCCTCCATTAGATATCTGCCAGTACCTGCTAGGAGATACGCCTTCCAGTCCTACAGGAAAATCAAGGTTAGGGATACCAGTAGTATTCATTTGTGCAGTATATGTTGTACTGCTGGCATTCGTTTGAGAGAAAGAGAGGGTAATGGGTTTATAAGTAGTGCCGTTCCCTATCGGAAAGCTAAAACTGTGCTCGCTAGAGGATGCTGCTGAATTGATTGCTAACGCTCCATTTACATAGCTGCTCTCCCCCCCCCCTCCAAAACTACCTCTTTCACTAAGTGTCAGAATATTATCAGTGTTAGTAGTGATTATTCCATTGGAAAGTGTCAGGCTACCCATGACCAATACAGGGGTTTGCAGGATTAGTCCGGCACTATTATTCATATTGAGATTATTAACCGTAATTTCCTCGTTTGCCGAAATTGACTGTGACTGATTACCTACAATCAGCAGGCTACCCAGCAGTTGAGTGTTGGTTCCGTTAAAATTTAAATTGCCACTTAGCGATAAGATACTCTGTGCTTCTAAATTGATATCACCATTATTATTCGTAGCTACATTTCCTTCTCCCCCTGTTACTTTTAAATGTACTGCTCCTTTTAGTTGTAGTTTAGCCCCTCCTGTTACTGTTATCCCTTGGCCACAGACTACAGTCGCACAGGTAAGACACCAGCAAATCCACAGAACAGTTATATGTTTAGGCTTCATTTTTATGTTTGTTGTAAGAGTCGCTACTCATGAATGTCTAGGCCAGGAACTATGTTAGCTTTGCCTAAAAATAGGAGCAAAATAGTAGAATCATTATTCCGGCGTTGCCTGAAGGTCACCACCTGGCGTAGTACTTTTATAAATACTTCCCGAGGCAGCATTTGTATTACCTTTCTCGCGAACGACCTGATAGTCTTCAAAGTTTTTACGAACACACTTGACCTCCCAGTCAAATTCGTAAGAACCGCTACCATTCATCAACTCCTGTACTATGATACCCTTCAAATCCTTGGTGGTAACTGCCAGCCCATTTGAGCTGGCAGATAATGGTGTAAGCAGTACAGTCATACTGCTTTCTACCGCCAGCACCCTATAATGTTCAGGAAGGTTAATGGTAGCTTTACCATTTACTAGTTTTGTGGTGCCACGCATGTACATTGCAGCTTCAGGGCCTTCTACACAGGCGTAGACAATTTCTTTAGAAGGGTCCAGCGGATGGTCTTCTACGAATGATTTTACATCAGCAAATATGCGTCCTTGACCCAACGAGTTTACTTCCATTCCAGCACGAGGTGGAACATCATTACTAGTACCGTTAAAAACATATACTCCGCCTCTATTTACTCCGTATTGGCGATTATCCGGGTCAAACACATCATAAGTTGATCCTAGCCTAACGATAGGATGGTTATCAGCACCATCAAGGAAAATATATGCGTAACCATCTTGAGCGATATTAAACCTTCCTTTGTCTGAGTCAGGCTCAGATATACTTCCGGTTTCATCATAGATTCTTATATAACTACTAAAACGTCCACTTCCTTGACTTGTAATTAAAGCGTTATCAAATAAAGTGATATTATCTTCCTGCTGTATACTACTGGAAACTAATGCACTTCCATTCCATCGGGGAACAAAATTGTTGGCAATCGTCCCTACCTGTGGATCAGTTTCTGTGAATTCTCCTCCTCCTTTTAGCGCTTCCCATGCGGACCCATTGTAGAAATAAAATCCAGGTGTACTGTTAGTTTGGTAAATTAACAAGCCATTGGAAGGGCTTGGAATGTTATTTCTTTGTGCAAGTGTCATGCGGGGGACAAGCACTCCCTGATCGGTAGACTGTACATCCAAAATCGCAGAAGCAGCTGGGTTAGCATTGCTTTCTTCGCTGATGACCACACTCTGCGCACTCAGTATCAAAGGAAAGAAAGTGAAAGTGAGAAATAAGTAAGTTAATCTTTTCCAATGATTAACGTTTCTATTTGAATCTATCCTTATCATGGTTAAAGTATTATGAGGTATAGTGTTTATTAGTTTTTAAAAGCTTAGTTCCCACCAGAAGGCACTGTGGGTGTAATGTCAATTTTAGAAGAGTCTGTTTCTCCACCTCCTCCATTTCCACCACCACCGCCATTATCTTGACTGGATATAACTGCAATGATTCCTACAGCTGCAAGGGGTATTCCTATCTTCAATGCCAGAGGAAAGCGAGACTTGATCCGGAATAGACCGCTCTCAGCTTTTCTATCGGTGGCCGGATCATATAAAGTTACACTGTAGTTCTTTCCAGGCTTTTGTTGAACCTTCCAGTTCCATTTCTGCCCATCCAGCCCACGACGGATATCCGCAATTTTATCATTTCCCTGGTAGAGGGTAAGCGTGGCATCATTCAGCGGAGTATTCCAGTTGAAAGCTATATTTTCACCTTTCTTTATGCCAGCAGGTGGCCGAGAGGTAAAAGCTAATTGTGGTATTTTTTCTTCTGAAGAGGCTTCTTCTTCCTGCACCTGAGAAAGCACTGGTTCCTGCTTTTCTTGAACTGTATCGGTGGGAATGAGTACTTCTTCTTCAGTAATAGCTAAAGAATCCTGTCTATCTGAGGCGGCATTGTTTTCTGTTGCCTGAAGCTGAGGCTGAGTGCGATCGTAATTTACTCCGGCTATCCATACCTTCCATCTATCTTCAGTAAGGTCATACTCAGCTCGTAGTGTGGCTTTCCTTCTGATAGGTTTGTACTGGTAATTTTTATAACTGGCATGTTTACCCTTAAACTCACTATTGTAACTAGCTATAACGTAAATAAAGTCTTCCTCTTGCACCTCTGAGAATTCCAGCTCTGTGAAAAAAATGGTTTTTTCGTAATATTTTTGATATTGAAGCTTAAAATTATTCAGATAAGTAGTTACGGGCAGCGCAGATACCTCTATATTATCCTGGGTCAGGTCAATAGGAGTGAGGTCATCCTCAATAATTACCTGATCATCGTAAAATACCTGATTGAAAAGGCTGTCTTTTCTTGAATAACTGCTGACTATATAACGGTCAATTGCTCCCCTGCTTCGTGTGGGGTCAGAGATCAGCTGTAACAACTCTTCAAATTCCTGGATTCTCAATCTCGCTCTCCTTACGATCTGGTTTTTATCAAATTCGGTGAGGGCTTGTGCTGAAAGGCCAGCATTGATAGCAAAAATGCATAAGCATAAAATGATATATGTTTTTCTCCGCATCATTACTTTATGTATAGATGGTTGTATAAGTATTTTTCTTTTTCTTCTTCATTTGCCTGAATTAATGCACGAATCAGCCATCCACTGATGGTATCAGTATTACTTTGTTCTATTTCTTCCACTCGGATAATCCAACGATCCAACTGTAGGAAATGGTAAGCAATGTTCTTCACCCCTAAAAACTCTAAGTCACCCTGAGCAGCCATTTGTAACATCTGATTCATTAAATTTTCTTCAGGCTGTGTATGGTCATAATAATTTTTTGGGTTGGTAAACATCCTTCTCAGCTCCAGGAAGTTTGTTCCATGTCCATTAGGGGGTAATAAGGTGTTAAAATCAAAACTTCCGCAAAAGTCAATATCTGAAGCGTTCAAACTTCTGATTACCCAGTTTACTGTACCTTTTTTAGGATTTGTAACGGTAGACATTACTAATTCAAACGAGATCGCTTGTCCCTGGTAATCAGCCGAACACTCCACGTTTGCATACCAGTTTCTATCATAGAAACTGAGGTAAGGAGGCTTACTGCTATATACTACATCTTCCAGAAACTGCTTGATCTGTTGTTGATCCCAATTTTTACTCTGTAGATCAAATAAACTAAGTACCAGATCTTTTCGGGAGACTTCAAGGTCGTACTGCTCCTTCAGGTATTTTTTCACCAGGGTTGAGTCCGTATTATTGAATCTTTCAATAAACTCATCAATCTGCTTTACCTGCATTGCAAAATTTTCCCGGTCGTACTGCTGTATCATTCCCTGCCCCAGCGCTACATTGGCAAAAACAATCAATATAAGCATCGTTCTAATCATTGGATGTGCTTTTTACTCCTATGTCTGAAAGGAAAACATCCCATTTACTGATCTCTTTACCATCTATGATTTGTTTAAGAGGCTTAACGACTATATCAATATTTTTTTGAGTGACATCCTGATATACCAAAATATTGTCGCTGTTATAACCTTTAAAAATCTGTTCAACAGTAATAATCCCATGATATTCGCCATCATCCCCTTTTTTAATTTGATTCACATAGGCTACCTGATTCCAGAGCAGCTCTACCCGTGCATAAGAAAGTGCTCTGATGTGATTCAGATACTCGCCAATCTTATAAAATTTTAGTTCCTCACGATTAAGACTTGAGACTTCAACCAAACGTTCCTCATCATAAAAAAGCTTTAAAGCTTCAGTTACAGCATCAAATTGATCCAGTTCATCCATACTGGCATCTGATAAAATGCGCAGGTATTCACCAAAAGCACGAGTTTTGGTGAGGGCTCGTCTGGCAAAGTAGTCTTGTTCTTCGGCCGTAAGCTCAATGGTAGTAGAAGGCTCTCTACTGGAGAAGGAGTTCAGGTCTTTTATTTCTGCTAAACAGCGGTTGGCGATAATGGGGTCGGAGATCATCTTGTGAAGTCCGTTTTTGTAAATGATTAATGCTACCTCAGAAGCTTCCAGTAAAAAATACCTACCATTAAAATAATCCTGAAACCCAATCTTATTGTTGATAATCTCTACTTTCTCGGCAGCAAATATTTCTTTTTTCAGGGTAATGATTTTATGATAATTCTGGCCGCTATTTTTTATCCATCGGTATTGGTCATCAGTTGAATTAATGGTTAACACATCACCATTTGCTTTGATGCCAAGGGCTAAATCTGCCAGGTTGATATTTTCATTATCTAATGTAAGGTAGGAATCATTGATACTCTTAATAGCACCTTCTATTTTTGTCCCCTCTTTTGTATAGACAATATCATGGTTAGTCTGACCAAAAGTCAAAGAAGAGATGAATTGTACGGTTAAAATAAATTTGCACAATTTCCTGAGTTTAATTAGCATGTCATAGAAGGTATGCTTTTGTGTAAGGTTAAGCCATATAATTAACTAAAAAGGAAATTTTATTCATAGGAAATTTAAAATTAATATTGATTAGATAGACTTATTCCTGCTTAAATTTCTTATTGTCAAAAAGTCAATACCCACTAGTGAGTATTTTTATGCTGTTGCCTTCTATTTAATATTTTTGAAGTAATTTTTAGGTATGAATGTAGGATATGATTTTTTTAATAAAAGGAAAAATATATGTAATATTAACAAAGCTGTTGCGGTATGTTTTAAATAATTATAGATTTGTTTACATTTATGGTTTTTTTGCAAGAAAATTTTTTGCTCTTTATATTAATGTGTACTATTTTCGCTTAAATCCAAGCTTTTTTTAGACTAGAACTAGTGGGCTGTCTTATTTTATCATATAAATTTACAGCTCATATTAAGGTATTTTTCAGTTCTGAAATAAAGTCTGTTAAATACTATTGAATACTAAAAAATAAAAAAAAGCGGTACAGAAAACTCCGTACCGCTTTCGCTAGCCTCATGTAAACCTCATTAGAAGAGCTTAGATGTGAAAAAATATCAATTACCTAGTTTAAAAAATTAAGCTCAACTATTAACCTTTACTTCACCCTTATATAGTCAAACTTGTTGCCAGCGTGCCAAAACCCTCTAAAAGGGCTAATCTGCACAAAGTGTATGAACTTTATTCTACATCGGCTGGGTAATTATTACCCAGTGTGGAAAACCTGCTGGCTCTGTTAGGGTAAAACTTATTGGTCAAGCCATGCCTTGAATCCTGCCACCCTTTCCCTGCTTACCAGTATGTCTTTGTCATCTGATTGCTTAAGTATCAACCTTAAGCGACTACTGGAGTAAGTGACAATATCTGCTATGGCTTGTACACTGACAATATATTTTCGACTAATTCTAAAGAATACTTTGGGATTAAGGCTGTTTTCCAACTGATCCAAGGAGTAATCAATAATGTAATGCCTTCCGTCAATGGTGTACGTATAAGTCATCTTTTCCCGACTACAGAAATAATGAACGTCTTTTACATCAATTGCTTTGATATGTTCCCCTACCTTTACCACGAAACGACTTTTGTATTCCTGTGTCAGCGCTTTCATGGTTTGTTGAATCTGGCGAAAGTCAATCTGGGCAGATGGCTGAGGAGAATAATGATGCTTAAACTTTGCTAGAGCATCTTTTAACTCTTCTAAAGCTATCGGTTTAAGCAGATAATCTACACTGTTTACCTTAAATGCTTTGATTGCATACTGATCGTAGGCAGTGGTGAATACGACAGGAACACTGAGGGCATACTGCTCAAAAATATCAAAACTCAGTCCGTCTGCTAACTGGATGTCCATAAAGACCAGGTCTGGATTTGGCTGTTCTTTCAACCAATGAACTGATAATTTTACGGTGTCTAATACATCCAGAATTTCAGCCCTGGCATCAAGTTGTTGTATTAGCGAAATTAACCGTTTGGCAGCTGCTTTCTCGTCTTCAATGATCAGTATTTTCATATCTCTGAAAATTTGAGGAGAGGTAGTTTTACTGTAAAATATAGCTCTTCTTCCAGCACTTCAATAGGACGTCCGCTTAGATGTTCGTAACGCGACTTGATATTTTGCAAGCCCAATCCTAAAGAGTATTCATGCTGCTGCTTCCTCTGTAAATTATTTTTTACTATGACATAATCAGATGTGCTTTTAATACAGATGTGCAAAGGATACTCCCTGGATATTTCATTATGTTTGATGGCGTTTTCAAATAACATCTGCAAGGAAAGGGGAGGGATCATAAGGTTTTTATCTTCAGCTAGTTGCATATCAATCCTGAGGTTGTCTTCAAAACGGATTTGGTGCAAAAAAATGCAGGAGCGAACAAAGGCTACTTCTTCACTCAAAGGGACTACCTCTTTGTCCTGGGTATCCAATACGTATCGGTAGATCTCTGAAAGCTTATGAATAAAGCGTGCTGCCTGATCCTGGTCTTCATAAACCAGGTTGCTTAAAGCATTCAGACTATTAAAAAGAAAATGAGGGTTGATCTGATTTTTTAAAGATTCATATTGAGAAGCGATATGTGCTCTTTTAAGTTGTTCTGATTCTATTACGCTCTGACGCCATCCCATCAGGAATCCGCGGCTGGTAAGGAATATTGTGATGACTACCGCTATGCCTAATGGAATGTAAGTGTATGATACATACTCAGCCCAGGTGACGCTGGAAGCACTTTCCCTGAAGCGTATATTGACGAACAGATAGATGGTGATTAGAGAAAACAAAAATGAATAGAATAATAATACTATCACATTGATTATCAGTCTCTTTACCGGAAAGTGTATCCAACTAAAGTGTTTGTCCAAAACATTATTTAGGCGCTCATTACCTAAACCTAGACCTAATGTAAGAATAAAGGAGTATAGAATATCATCCCAGCTATCAATGAGTGTTTCTAAAGAAAAAAACTTTTCAGGAGCCAAGAAAAATACAATGAGAATGGCTATGGCCAGGTTAATTCCAAGTTCTCTTGCAAGCTTACGAAAACGGAGCTGTGGAAAATTTATGCTGTACATATATTTCAAGGTTTCCAAAGATGAGGCCTTTGTCACAGGTAAGCTAAGAAAAATTGCCGAATCGTTGAAAAGCCAGGATGAGTCGTAAATAGAGGGCTTGAAAAGCAAAAAGCCCGGCAATTACCAGGCTTTTCAATCTTACAAAAACTACTTGCTACTAAAATAAGCTGATCTCCTGAGTATATTCAAAACCATCACCTGCTACGCTTAGCACATAGTTATCTTTCGGTAATCGGTTGAGGTTTAATCGGTGAGCATATTTACCTTCAGGAGCAATTTGTTTCTGATAGGCAACTTCTCCCTTCTGATTTTTTAGCGTGATATCCATCGCCTTGGCAAAACGGTTTTCTATCAACAAATCAACTTTGCTGCCTTCACGAACTTTCACAAAAGGTTTAAAGCCTTTACTGGCATACTTGTCTTCCATGAGTTTGATACTACCATTTTCATTTACCTCAAATGTTTCGCTCTGGGTGTATGTTCCGCTCTGGAGTAGTACTTTATAGTTCCCGGCAGGCAATTGAGAGAAGTCAAACTTCTTGGCATAGGCTGCACCATTGAAATTTTCTTTATAGACAAGCTTACCTGCTGCGTTCAGCACTTTAAGGCTTGCTGAATGTGTCTCGGGCAGGTTCCATACTTTTACAATGGCTTTTTTACCTGATTCAATAGCCTGAAGTTGAATCTGCGCTTCATCAAAAGGGTTGGTAAATGCTGAACTAGTCATAGTTACAATGGCTACCAATGCCAAGATACTAAGCGTTCTAATTGGTCTTACAATACTGACTGACATAATCTGATTTTTGGTTAATGTTATCTTCACCAAATAATATTTGGTAATCAGAATTACGCGTCTGTTGCGGAATAGTTATATAATAATCATTTATCAATTTAATGTTAATATGTATTTTTTAAATAATTATATTTTAAACTAAATCCTCAGCATTGTATTCGGCGCTTTATTCGCAATTTTTTAAGAAACAGAATAAAATTTTGCAAACATTTTTATTCTTTTATTTCTTATGTGCATCTGTGTTGGCACATTGCTGTTGTATATTTTCCGCTGTGTTTTTTCCCCAGTTTGGCCACAAAGCATCAGAAGGTTGAGTTTTCTCAAACAAGAGGACCGCCTGATCAACCATCTGGCAAGCTTCCTGAGTATCACTTTTAAAAAACTGAGCAGTGCCGTACTGCATCTGAGCCAGCAGCATAAGCGCCCGTGGATTTTTGGGGTTCATCTGTACTGCTTCTGATAATGTTTGTATCGCCTGAGGTGCCAGTTGCGGACCGCGATTAGCCGGATCAAGCGCAACTCTTATCGTGTAAAGGTACCCCTGTAAAGCCACTACTTCAGATTTTTCATGCTCCTGAGCCGCGATCTTATCCAAATGAGCCTGTGCGAGATCCAGTTGTTCATCAGAACCTTCCATGGCTCCCAGGTTAATTCTTGCGTAAGCAGCATAGTAGGCAGGTAACCATTGATTACTTTCAGTAGCAGCAATCCGTTCAAAAAAATTGGCTGAGCGATTCATAGCTTCCGGACTGTCGGCGTTTTCAAGTTCAGCAATACCTTTTTTCATAGCTTCTTGATAGCCATTTTCTGCTTTGAGACAAAGAGAAAAAGCAAGCATTGTACCGATAATGAGAGTGAACAGTTTCATAAGTATTAATTTTAGCGTAAGTGAATATGTATATTTTGTGATTGCTCTATGTTGATTTGAGCTTTTTCAAAAGACGGAGGACCAAACATGCCCATTGCATCTTTAGAAAAACCATAGCCTTCTGTAGGGATGCCTACCGCATTCATATCAAGTTCTCCATTATCGTTATGGTCATGGATTACAGATACGGCATAAGTTCCCTGTGGAAGCTTCTCAAAGCTTACTTCTATGCTTCCGGTAGTATCCACTTTGACTGTTGTGGAGCGAAACGGGGTTTCAAGAAAGTGATCAGCTTTATCAAATATATCTACCAGTAGAGTACCTTCGGCTAAGCTAATGTCGTCGACAGTAACGCTCAGGGTATATTCAGCACTGAGATGAACTGGCTCTTCTGAAAAAAGACTAAACAAAACGGATAAAATAAGGGAAATCATCATTTTTATAGTGGTTTATAGTTGATCTAATTGATTGGCTTTTTGCTCTTTGGTAAGCGTAATGAATACGCCTACAAAGAAAAATCTGGGTGCTGGCGGAATGATTGCCTGCCGCGCAAATCTGCCATCTGTACCTGCCTGGTCGGCGTATTCATAACCAAAAATATTATTAGTACCCAGCACATTACTTACTGAGGTATAGAAGATGATATTTTGCCTGTACAGAAATGCGGCATTCAAGCTTAGGTTGTGGTAGGCTGGTGTCCTTCCTGCCTGAAAATCATCCTGATTAGGGTCGTGGTAAGGACGATTGCTCGCCCACTGATAACTTCCTCCCACTTGTGTCCTTATGTCAGAAATAAAATGCTTGTATACCGCGGAGAAATTATGCCGTGAGGCAAAACCGGGCATCGCCGCTTGGGGATAATTCAGATAGTCACGCTCGGTGTCCAGCAAAGAGTAGGAAATCCAGTAATCTCCATTAGGTATAGACTTACGATCTCGCCAGAAAATATCAATACCCCGGGCATAACCTTCTCCCTTATTATCCAGGTTGACAGGCTTTCCGTTTGAATTTATTTCGTATTTAATCAATTGGTCATATTGCTTATGATATCCTTCAATTCTGAAAGTTTTACGCTGACGAACAAACTGATAATTGAGTATATAATGGTCTGCCCTTGCGGAGCCAAGCTGTGAGTTCAGCAAAAGCCATTGAGTGGTAGGTTGCTGATAATACTGGCCATAAGCCCAGGAAACCTGACTTTCTTTTCCTGTTTTATACGCCATGGAGTATCGTGGAGAAACAATGTGTTTATTTTGAAGAGCTGAATAGGTGTATCTAAGGCCTGGGCGAATCACAAAACGAGAACTCAGGTATATATCACTCTCCACGAAGGTTGCGCTTAAGTTTTGTCTGAGTGTCATAAGTCGGGACTCAGCAGAGACTTCCTGGCTTAAGTGCTGTTTTGTTTGTTGAAACATATGTTCTGAACCCATGCGGATTGCCAACTGGTCCGACCAATCGTAGGTAAATACTGTTTTGGCATGCCAGTACTGATTTTCATCGTTTATATTATCTGTGTTTAGACTTCTGTACTGTTGATCATAAGTGTAAGAGAATCCGGAACGTACAGACCATTTTTTTCCAATAAGCTCACGGTAATTGAGATTTGCATATAAGTTATCATTGGTCAGATAAATACTATCCTGTTGATTTAGGTGATTAATATTATGCTGATGAATACCTAGTTCCGAACCGTTGTAATTAACATAGCCTTTGAGCAAGCCTGTGTCTGAAGTTTTTTTACCCCCAACCAGCGAAGCACCAAAAGTCTCCGGTGCTTTGTACATGTCCATACCCTGTGGAATAAAGAGCTGATAAGGAGCGAGATTTACATACTCTGCCTTAGCTGCAATAGAAGTTTTTTCCCAGGCATGCTGATGGGTTAAGTCTGCGCCCACTGTCATCAGTGAAATATCTGTCTGGGTTTGTTCGGGCTTGTCATGTGTATCTAGAATTAGCGCTGAAGATAATGCCTGTCCATATTCCGCTGAGTAGCCTCCGGTACTGAAAGTAGTGCCCTTGAATAGAAAAGGGGAGAAGCGGCCCCGGGTAGGTAAGTTGGGTACGCTGGCATTATAAGGAGTTTGCGCCTGCATGCCATCAATAAATACCTGGGTTTCATACCCCTCTCCCCCCCTGATAAACAGCCTGCCGTCTTCGCCAACGGTTTGGGTGCCGGGTAGCGTTTGCAAGGCACCATTGATGTCACCCAGTGCTCCGGCAGTAGTTACAATATCCAGAGGAGTCAGAACTACTGATTTGTTTCGCTCTCCCGCCTCAAAGGCTCCTGCCGTAATGGTAACCGCCTCCATGGCTCTGGTACTTTCATGAAGCTGGATATCAAAAGTAAGGTTGGTATCAGCTATTTGAATCTGTTGCTGATAAGAATTATATCCTATGGCACTCACGACCAGGGTTTGTTCCCCCTTTGAATTTGTGCTAAAAGTAAAATATCCCAACGAATCACTGGAAGTACCATCATAAGTGTTCAGCAAATAGATATTTGCGCCCATGAGGACTTCACCCTGTTGATTCTGAATATTGCCCTGTAGAATTGTTTGTGCCTGACTAGCGTATAAAAATGCCTGAGAAACTAAAAATATGATAACCGTTTTCATAAACCTTGGTTAGAGTATATAACAAAGGTGATGTGCAAGTCTGGAGAATAGTAATTTAACAAGCTGAAACGGCAGTTTTTTAGGATGAATCGCAGCTTACTGCTGACCAGCAGGATTTTTAGATTCATATGGGCGCTACTACTACATTGTAAGGAATGCTAAGGATTTGTATGGTGCTTCAGAAGAGAGTTTAGCTTATTTGTGTCTATGAAATGTTATTATTTTAATTTGTTGGAGCCCAAAGAACAGATCAACTACATTTATGAAAACTGTAAGTTGATTGATTTTCAGGTAGTGCGTGAGCGGTACAAGACCTACGGTATATGCCTATATTACGATGGGGTCATCTTTATTGAAGTGAGTTTCGACGGTATGCAGGGAGACCGAGTCAAAGAAATAAGGTCTTATGAAAGTGTATCCAAGCTTTCACACTGGTACGAACGGGTAGATATTAAGAGCGTATCTTCTCAAAAAATCTAAAGGCGAGCATCAGGAATTTGCTGGCTGCTGGCCAGATGACTGTTGGTATAATGTATATCCTGCGTAACTTCTTTGCTAAACCAGGCAGGGATTTCCAACTGCTTGCTTTGCTGAACGGATTCAAACTCTACTTCAGCCATTACTAATCCACTAAGCTTACCTTTGAATACATCTACCTCTATGGTAAGTTCGCCATGCGGTACTTCAAAACGCTTTTTCCGAAGATTACGGGCCTGGGTGAGCGGCCAAAGTGCCTGAAACTGTACTTCTGATAATTCTACTTCTACCTCTTCTCTTTCCAGAAATCCCTGATCTTTTACAGTCAGATAATATTTATCCCCTTTGCTTCTAACCCTTACCTGACGGCCGGAAGCACTATCAGTAATATAACCCTGCAAAATATCAGTACCGTGATATTGAGTAGTAATATAATCAGGAAGTTTCTTGACTAAAAATTTTCTCTCAATCTCCTTCGCCATACACAAAAAATTAATTGCCTGGCATAGGAAAGCCCCGTGCGGTGCCCTCTATTTCTTTGGCATAAAACATATCCAAAATTCTGCTGGCCAGCGATAGAAAATAAGTGCTGGAGCAGTGATGCGTCATATACTGCTTAGACAATTGGTAATAAGAACCAATATTATGGTTCAGCTGATCGTAAATGTCTTCTATGATGATTTGTGCGTTAACATTGCGCACCTCAGCCAGCTCTTCTATTTTGTAGAAGTAGTCATTATTGATCAGATAATTAGCCACATCAGATTCGCTAAGGTGCATCGCATTAAAACTTGAATGTAAATATAAAATTATATTCCTCGGAGGGGGATTAAAACACTTACCCTTTTTTGGTTGATTAATCTAAAAATTACAGTGCTGAAATAACTATTTAAACGTCAAGATAATGTATTCGGTTTAATAATTCTCTTTAAAAGCAAGATTTATCAAAAAACAGGAAATAATTATGAATGCCCTTTATATAGTTAATATTTTAGGTGAAGAGCCACAACATAGAAGGTATGCTGAACATAGCCAGAAAAGTTTCCATGGTGATAATTCCAGCCATGAGTTCACTATCTCCTCCTAGCTGCCGGGAAAGAATATAAGACGAAATCGCCCCAGGCACCGCAGCATAAATAAGTGCTACCTCTCTGCTTACTCCACTAATTCCGCTCAGATAGAAAAGCAACATGACTAAAGAAGGTAATGCTATTAACTTGAGAGTTGCGGTCAGACTAATGGCAAACATAGAGGCCCGCAAGGCTTTAAAGTTAAGCCCCGCACCAACTGAAAGCAGACCCAGGGGTAATGCGGCACGGCTGAAGATTTTCAGGAGCTCAATCCCAGTTTCCGGCAGACCGGTCAGGTTAAGTACTATACCCAGGAGGCAGGCAAGGATGAGAGGGTTGGTTATGAAAGTTTTCGTGAGCTGCTGCCAGTTCCGATTTGCCTGAGGGATATAAATGACAAAGGCCCCTACGCTGAGCACATTGACTAATGGTACGACTCCTGCAATAGCGATCGCGGTAAGTGCCAGCCCTTGTTCATGATAGAGTGCACTGGCAGCTGCCAGCCCCACGTAAGTATTAGGTCTGATGCTCCCCTGAAAGACAGAGGTAAAACGTGCAGGAGAGATTTTAAAAATAAACTGTATCAGCACCAGTAGAAGTGCAAGTAGACTGGTAGCCAGTACGAGCAATCCTGCCATAGGTAAAATGCCAGTATCGTTAAGCTTGGCTTCAGCAATCTTACTAACCAGTAAGGCGGGAAGTAAAACATAGTAGGTAAGCCGATCGGCCAACGGCCAGAAAGCTTTCCCGGGAAAGTTGTTTCTGTAAAAAATTTGTCCAAGTACTACCACCCCAAAGATGGGTAGTAAAGCTTCTAAAAATCTTAGCATTGAAAATTAACTATGTGTAACTAGTCTCAGCTTTTGTTGAACAAAGTTATTAGGCTTAGGTAAAATATGTTATTATTGTTTCAACACATGCTAAGTTTATGCAATACGATCTTAATAACAAACGTTTTCGCTCCTTATCTAATGATGCCCACGGAGATGTTGGTAACGAAACACTTTTCCATTACTATCAGGAGGGTGATTTGGTATGGGCAACCTACAGCGGAGGAACGATAAGGCAGGGAAATATCATCGGACGATGGCAGGATAGTGGAAAGTTAGAGATACGTTATCAGCACCTGAGTACAGACAATGCGTTTAAAACAGGAAAATGTCTCTCTACTCCCGAACTAGTTGATGGTAAGTTGTGGTTGCACGAACAGTGGCAGTGGACTAGTGGCGACCAGGCAAAAGGTACGTCTATTATAGAAGAATTATAACTTACTAAAGCATGAAGGAGCCAATCATAATTACCCAGATTGATGCATTTACGGACAAGCTTTTTGGTGGGAATCCGGCTGCCGTTTGTATCACTTCCGAGCCTTTGGAAGATAGCCTGATGCAGCAAATTGCCGCTGAAATGAATTTATCCGAAACTGCATTTCTTGTTAAGAAAGGGCATGGGTTTCATCTTCGGTGGTTTACACCTGCCAGTGAGGTAGAACTATGCGGACATGCTACGCTGGCGAGCGCTTTTATGCTTTGGGATCATGGCTTACTGGCACCCGATGAAGTAGCTGTGTTTGAAACTTTGAGTGGGGAGCTCAGAGCCAGTAAAGAGGGTGATAAGATTGTACTTGACTTTCCGGCTACTCCCGCACAACTTGTAGATCATGAAGAGATTAAGTCATTATTTGATGCTGGAATTAGATTTCTGGGCAAAAACGCTTATGATTACCTGGTGATCCTGGAAAATGATGAAGATGTATTGAAGCTGAAGCCGGATTTTAACCACATGTTAGAGATAGACTGCCGAGGCATCATCGTAAGTGCAAAGTCTACCAATCCTGATTATGACATTATTTCTCGCTTTTTTGCTCCAGCCTGTGGCATCAATGAGGACCCAGTTACAGGCTCTGCTCACTGTACATTGGCCCCATACTGGGCAGAGCAGTTGGGCAAAAAAACTTTGAAAGCCTATCAGGCGTCTACACGGGGTGGAGATCTGGAACTAGAGTATTTAGGGGAACGTGTAAAACTCAAAGGAAAAGCAGTAGCTGTCATGCAGGGTGAATTGTTCATCCCTTAGGGATATATTCTCAGAATATATTGTTGGTATTGCTGAAGAATGCTTATTAGATTTATCCGCTAAAAAAATTGATCTATGTATATACAGGGAGACGCTAAAAAGGATATGACCTATGATGCTATCGTCATCGGTTCGGGAGTCAGTGGAGGCTGGGCTGCTAAGGAACTTTGTGAAAAAGGAGTGAAAACTTTGGTCCTGGAGAGAGGCCGGCAGGTAGAGCATGTAAAGGATTATCCAACCACGAATAAGTTTCCCTGGGAGATTCCTCACCGAGGTAGATTTACGCCTGAGTTTGCCAAAGAAAACCCTATCGTAGACCGTTGCTATGCTTTTGAAGAAGCTACTGAGCACTTTTTTGTCAAAGACAAGGAGCATCCTTATGTGCAGGAAAAGCCTTTTGACTGGATCAGAGGCTATCAGGTAGGAGGGAAGTCCCTAATCTGGGCAAGACAAACTCAACGATGGAGCAACTATGAGTTTGAAGCTCCTGCCCGGGATGGCTTTGCAGTAGACTGGCCAATTCGCTACAACGATCTGGACCCCTGGTACTCCCATGTAGAAAAATTTGTAGGCATCAGCGGTAATCGTGATAACATCCCTAACCTTCCCGATAGTGAGGTACTTCCTCCTTTTGACCTGAACTGTGTAGAGAAACATATTCAGCAGCGAGTAAAGGAACAATATGCTGACCGTCATGTGATTATCGGGCGCTGTGCGCACCTTACTGAGCCGCAGGAAATTCATATCCAGCAGGGCAGAGGCAAGTGCCAGGCCCGTCACCTTTGTTATCGTGGTTGTCCGTTTGGCGCATATTTTAGTTCTAATTCATCTACCATTCCCTGGGCTGCCAAAACCGGTAATCTGACCTTAAGGCCTGATTCTGTAGTACATTCCATTATTTACGATGAGGACAAAGGGAAAGCAGTGGGTGTGAGAGTAATTGATGCACAAACCAAAGAGATGGTGGAGTATTACGCCAGAATCATTTTTGTGAATGCCGCGGCACTCAATTCCAATCTACTGCTGCTTAACTCTACTTCCAAGCGTTTCCCTAATGGCTTAGGTAATGATAATGGATTGATGGGTAAGTATGTAGCTTTTCATAATTATAGGGGTAGCATGCTGGCCAGTTACGAAGGTTTTGAGGATCAATATTATTACGGCCGTAGACCTACCACTGCTTTTATGCCATCTTTCCGTAACGTCTTCCAGCAGGATACTGACTTCCTGCGGGGTTATATGGTAGCTTTCAGTGCCTCACGCCAGGGGTGGCAGCGGGGTATGGCAGAAGAAACCCGTTTTGGCGGAGAATGGAAAGATGCACTCAGTCAGCCCGGCGACTGGCAGGTATACATGATGATGCAGGGCGAAACCGTACCCAAAGAAGAAAATCACGTACGTCTCAGCGAAGATCAAAAAGATCCTTACGATATGCCGCAATTAGTTACTTCTATCGGCTATGATGATAATGATGAGAAAGTATTGCAGGACTTTCTGGAACAGGGGGCAGAGATGTTAGATAAGTCGGGCTGCAAGAATATTAGAACCATGGATAGTAAGCAGGCTCCCGGCCTGGATATTCATGAAATGGGTGGAGTAAGAATGGGCAGAGATCCTAAAACATCACTACTTAATCAATGGAACCAATTGCACACCTGCCAGAATGTGTTTGTAACCGATGGTGCCTGTATGACTTCAGTAGGTAATCAAAACCCTTCGCTTACCTTTATGGCTCTTACGGCCCGGGCAGCGAATTATGCGATGGATGAAATGAAAAAAAGCAACCTATGATGCCTTTGCTTCTGGCAAAGTATGCCTGCTAAAACACTCACTTAATGGCTTGATTTTAGTATAGAAGAGCCGAACAAATTGTGTGAAGCAGTGTTAGAGCGAAAGAATAGCGTATTTATTTTTTTGCATTCTTTAATTTTGCATTGATGGATTCATTTTTTGAGCAGTATGCCAAGGCTGCTATGACTTCCCTGGGCTTCTTCTGGATGGCATTCTGGGCATTTGTACTGGGCTATGCGGTAAGCAGCATGATACAGGTGTTTGTCACCCAGGAGCGTATGAAAAAAAGCATGGGACAGGCTGACAGTAAAGCAGTCTTTTTAGGGACATTTTTTGGCTTTATCAGCAGCTCATGCAGTTTCGCCGCTCTGGCAACTACCAAATCATTGTTCAAGAAGGGAGCAGGTTTTGTGCCTTCTATTGCTTTCTTATTAGCTTCCACCAATTTGGTGATTGAACTGGGAATCATCATCTCCATCTTTCTGGCCTGGCAGTTTGTAGTGGGTGAGTACATCGGGGGCATATTGTTAATTCTTATTTCCTGGATGTTGGTAAGGATTACCAATCCTAAAAAGCTTATCAAAAATGCACGAGAGCGCCTGGGAGATGATGGTGAATCACATGCTGAGAAGACTGACTGGAAAAAGCAAGCCACCTCAGTGACTGGTTGGAAAAGAGTAAGTATGCAATATTTCATGGAATGGAATATGGTGTGGAAAGATGTAACGGTAGGTTTTACACTGGCGGGAATTATCGCAGCATTTGTTCCTTCAAGTTTTTTTGAAACCCTGTTTATCGGAACCGGACAAGAAAATGCATCTTACAGCTTTTTTACCCTGCTGGAACATGCTGTAGTGGGTCCGGTAGCTGCCTTCTGTACCTTTATCGGTTCTATGGGCAACATTCCCTTGGCCTCTTTACTTTACAGCAATGGCGTTAGCTTTGCCGGTATCATGGCCTTTATCTTCAGCGATCTGGTGGTGTTTCCGGTTCTGAGGATCAATGCCAAATATTATGGCTGGAAGATGTCGTTTTATATTCTCTTTCTGCTTTTTACTGCTCTTATCGCTACTTCTCTGCTCCTGCATTACGGCTTCAGTGCTTTTGACTTACTGCCAGAGTCTGGTGGTAAAAACATGGCGGACCAGTCACATTTTAAGATTGACTATACTTTCTTTCTTAATCTCGCTTTCCTGATTATTTCAGGAATTTTCGCCTGGCTGGCTTTTGGTAAAAAAGATAAAAACGGACATCATCACCATCACGAAATGGCTGATAAAGGAGCGGTAGAAACTGTGCTTAAATACCTTGCTTTTGTTTCTTATGTATGGCTTTTAGGAGGTTTGGTCGTAAAGTTTTTTGTGCTGTAAAAGATACATCAAGAATATGATTTGCCGATGAAGGCTTCTCATGGGAAGGATTAGGATGGTTTGAAAAGCAAAAATAGCTTAACTTGTTTAGAAGATGATTAAACACTTACCACCTAAACAAGCCTCAGTCCTAACCCCCATGCTATGAGGAGTCTTATTATTTTACTTAGTTGCTTTCCGCTCATAGGATATGCTCAGCCCTCTGAGTTTGTGATTGGAGAGGAGTATCAGTTGTATTCGGAAGTGCTGGGTGAGGAAAGAAGTTTCTACTTGAAGCTGCCAAATTCTTATGTGGGAGATGACTTTTATGTCAATAAACAATATCCGGTCTTGGTGCTACTGGATGGAGATGCGCACATTCATATTACTACTGGAATCGTCGGTTCTATGAGTGCCGGAACTACCGAAAAGATTCCCGAAATGATTGTTGTAGCGGTCAGGAATACAGACCGTAACCGTGATATGACGCCTTCATCTTCTTCGGCAGAGGAAAATGCTTCTGAAGGAGGAAGTACAGACTTCCTTCGCTTTTTGGAAGAAGAACTGCTCCCCAGAATAGATCATGAATATCGCACATTACCTTATTGGGTACTGGTAGGTCATTCGCTGGCAGGACTGTTTACCGTGGAGGCTTTTTTTAAGCATAGCAGTTTTGACGCTTATCTGGCCATTGATCCCAGCCTACATCGCTATGAAGATGAAATGGCAAAAGGACAAAGCCTCCTGCAGAAGGACACTTCTTTTCATACTTCGTTCTTCCTGGCACAGGCAAATAATCCCTTTAATCCGGGCAAATCCACTGGAACCCGTGGTGAAGCTTTACAATCCTTTGTGCGGTCGCTAGAGAGCAATGCTTCTCCCAGACTCAGAGACGCTTACCGTTTTTATGAAGATGAAGATCATTTTTCAGTATCTATGATTAGCATGATTCATGGCCTGGAATTTATTTTTGAAGATTACCAATTTCCATTGCACACCATCGCTGAAAGCAGTGTTGCTGACATTCAATATCATTATGAACAGTTTGCTGAAAGAATGGATGCCGCTATTCTTCCTCCGGGAAAGCTGCTCAATCAGGTAGGACATTTTTTATTGCAACAGGAGGAAAAGCTTACTGAGGCAATTGCCATTTTTGAATTGAATACCCAGTATTATCCCGAATCTTTCATCACCTTCCAGAGCCTTGCTGAAGCTTATCATGCCAATGCAGAAAATGATTTGGCTTTGCAGGCTTACAAAGAAGCGCTGAAGTGTAATCCAGGAAGTGAAGGTATCAGAAGAGCTATTCGCTCATTAGAAGAGATTTGAGGTTTTGTAGAACAAAACCTCAGTTTGGGTAGGTGTTCTAAAGTTTATACACAATGATAATTTTTTGCTTCTAAGAAAAACATCTTTTATAAGTCGCTGATAAAAAGGGTGTTGGGTATAGCTTTGTGCGATTGGCATGCTTATTTCCTTAAGAATTACTGTATTTTTTAATTTGATTTTTTAAACGAATAACTTTTTAGATATGAAACGTTCAGTAATTGCAATCGCAGCATTGGCTACTTTTTCTTTTGCCTCAATAGGTGCTCAGGCTACCCCCGATAAGCAGGAAACTTCTACAGCAGTAGTGTTAAAGGATGATCGTAAAGAAATAAAATACGAAGAGCTACCTGAAGAGGTAAGGACTTCTTTTGAAGATTCTCAGTTTAGCAATTGGGAAGTTTCCAAAGTGCATGAAGTAAAAGAAGTAGATAATACACGATATGAAATTACCATATCTGATGGTACACAAAGTGGTACTATTGCCTATGATGAAGATGGTAATATGATCGGATAACAAGAATCCTCTTTTTCTATATTTAATAATCCAATAACTTGTCATGTCGCTGACAAGAATGAGAAACCTGTTCCGTTTAAGGAGCAGGTTTTTTCATTTCATACGACAAAAGCAAAAAAAAATCTCTCTTTGTCTGAACATATCTTGGCAATACAGGTAATAAACATTAGCCCCACAACCCAAAGGCCTTTTAAAGAATAAACAAAGAAAAGAATGAACTGGAACGATGTAATCAGGTATGCCAATCAGGGTAGTCCTGAACCTGACAGAAGAGTAGAAAAAACTGACGAAGAGTGGAAAACACAACTTACCCCTGAACAATACAAAATAGCTCGGCTGAAAGGTACTGAAGCTGCTTTTTCAGGAGCACTTTGTCATGCACACGAACCTGGACAATACGCTTGCGTTTGTTGTGATACCGTTTTATTTGATTCTACCGAAAAGTTTGAATCAGGATCAGGTTGGCCCAGTTTTACCGAGCCGGTTAAAGACAATGTGATCAAATACGAGAAAGATACTTCTTTTGGAATGGTGAGGGTAGAAGTAATGTGCAACGTATGTGACTGCCATCTTGGGCACGTATTTCCTGACGGGCCTGCTCCCAGCGGTCTTCGCTTTTGTATCAATTCCGAGTCTATCAAATTACTAAAGGAAGCCGAGTAGTTTAATAGCTTTATGGTGCTGAATATTGTAGTTTACTTCCATAACACCATCATCAGTGACTGACTGGAATCCGGCTATTTATAGTAGCAAACATGCTTATGTATATCACTATGGTGAAAGCCTGATTGATTTGCTGGCCCCTGAGGCAGGGGAGAGGATATTGGATGTTGGCTGCGGAAGTGGGCAACTGACTGCCAAAATCCAGGAGATATGTGGACAAGCAGTAGGTATAGATAGCTCGGAAGAAATGATTGATGATGCAAAATCTAAATACCCAGACATAGAATTCAGTGTTGCAGATGCTTCTGATTTTAGCGTTGACCAGACTTTTGATGCGGTGTTTTCCAATGCAGCACTTCATTGGGTAATGGATTATGAGGGAGCTATACGCTCTATATATCACAGCCTGAAACCCGGAGGAAGGTTAGTATTGGAGATGGACGGTAAAGGCAATATTCAAACCATTATCAATCAGCTTAGAGTTTCTCTAAAACTACGAGGATTTACAGAGCAGGCTGAGTTAGCGCTTTGGTATTTTCCTTCCATTGGAGAGTATACACCATTGCTGGAAAAGCAAGGTTTTAGCGTGCTACTTGCCCAGCACTATGATCGTCCTACGGAAATGCCCAGTAATGAAAGTGGTATTGTAGACTGGCTTTCCATGTTTGCCGGTGCTTTTTTTTTGGGTATTTCTGAAAATGAGCAGGAAATCATCAAAGCTGAAGTGCAGGAAAAGATCAGACCCTACTGTTACGAAGAAAGCAAATGGTATGCTGATTACAAGCGACTCAGAATCATGGCTATGAAAGAGTAATACTAAAATCCTGGAATAAAATGCATTTTAGCGATTAAGAAATTTTACTTTTTTTTAATTATCCAGCAAGAAAGTGGGGCAAGGGATGTCTTTGTATTTTACTTTAGGACGACTACGGTTAGGATTATGCAAATGATATGTCAATGAAACCTCATGCGCCCCTCCTGAAGTGGGTCCTAAAGAAGAAAGGGTGATGTCGTAACTATAGCCAAACTCAAACTGAGCATACTTCATACCCACTAAAAAGATAAGGGCATCCTGGCTTACCTGATTTTCTTCTGGTGATTCCTGTACTGGCATCCCACGGTACCACATACCTACCATCACCGGATCATAGTGAAAATTAACGCCCAAATCTAATTGTTCAATGCTACCTTGTTTCTTCAAAATAAAAGAAGGAGCAATACTAGGTACAATGTTTCTGCGAAATGGACCATTATAAAGTCTTATCCTTGCTCCCCCATGTATTGATGTTTTCATGGGTAACTCGCTATTATCGCCAATCATGCTTATGTTAGGCTGATTCATATGGAAAGCAGAAGCGCCTATCCAAAAGGTTTTGCTGTATAATAACAAACCTGATCCGAAGTCAAAGTAATCAGTATCTTTCAGCGAAAAAACCAGCGGGTCGTTAGAAGGAATAGACGCATCTCCGTAAGACAATTGATCTAATAATACTACTTTATCTTTGTCAATGCCTCTGGTACCGTAAGCAAAGTGGAGACCAGGAGTAAGAATCCAGTTATTTGCCAGTTTGACTTTATAGGAATATAAAAAACCTACTGTTTTCGTACCCATTCCCACTGCTCCGGCTTTATCGGCTGTAGCCATCAGGCCAAAACCACTTCTTGCGTCTCGCATATTATAATCATAAGAAAAGGCATAGGTGACATAACCGTTAGCTACATTTCTCCATTGGTTTCGGTAATTGGCTACAAAACGATGTTCTTTGGTAGTACCAGTGAAAGCAGGATTGAGATATAAGGGAGCAGCGAAGAATTGACTAAACTGAGGATCTTGTGCATAAGCATAATTAACAATGGTTTTACAGATCAGGCATAAGAAGCAAACTCTTAGCACAAAGTTTTTGAGCTTATTCTTTTCAGGTTGTATAGTAGTATTTGACTGGGTGCTTATTCTTTGGTAGCAAGCTTTCATAACTGTAACAGTCAGATAAAAAATGGATTATTTATTGATATAATACAAATATATATAAAAATAGTTAAAATATAAAAATATTACACTTGTATTATTGATGAGTAATAATTGAAAAGTGATAAAAAATGAGTTGTCTGAAAAATGAAAAATACTATAAGAATAGCCTAATACTTCCTCTTGTTTCTTCATAGAATATCTCAGTCTGTGCAAGTAGTATTTGAGAAATATTCCAATGCAGGTAATGGAGTTGCACAATGGATGTAAGGCATCATCAGAAGAAGCCCAAATTCAATTTTCTTACTTTATATAACTTACGTGCAATGAAGCTGTGATGGTAAATCAGAATTAGCAGCTACGAAAAAACTTTCCCTCAAAGAGATAAAAAAGCTAGCCTGATTCCAGGCTAGCTACACACACAAATTGTTTATACAGACTTTTGAATTCTAGCGAATTAAAGTAACATCTCCATACTTTGTTTTTCTTTCACCGTTAGAAAACTTCATCTCAATTTTATAGTAATAAACATCAGCCGGGCAAAGTTGGCCTTCATAGTAGCCATCCCAGCCTATAGTTTTGTTTTTGCTGGTAAACATCACCTTACCCCAACGATTATAAATAGTCATGGACATTTCGGTAACGCCATCAATGACAGGTATAAAGATATCGTTGCTGACGTCGCCATACTGAAAGCCTCCTCCATTAGAACCATCGGGGTTAGGCGTAAAAGAGTTAGGAATTCTGGTTTTACCCGCCTCTGGTTGTCTTACGTCCACTACTCTTTCTATGAGTAAGGTGTCAGAACAACCACTGTCATTGACAGCGATAAGCATGACATCATACACTCCCTCTTCAGTGTACGTATGAGTAGGCTCAAATTCATAGGACACAGTGCCATCTCCGAAGTGCCATTCGTAGGCAGTAGCCCCGACACTTTGGTTAATTGTTCCAATAGGTCTGTCAGGTAAATATACAGTGGGCGGTCCTGCACTGAAAATAGCTCGGGGCTGATCATATACCTCCACCAAAAATTCTTTCATCAGCAGCTTATGCTCACCAAAAATGTTAGTAGCCTCCAATTTGATTGAATATTTTCCGGGTTTGTCGTAGGTATGGATAGGATGCTCCACTCCTGAAGCACCTGTTCCGTCACCAAAATCCCACTGGAAGGTAGCCGGGTCTACATAATTAGACTCATTGGTAAAAGTAACAGTCAACGGCCCACAACCTTGGTGCGTATCAGCTTCAAACTCTACGAAGGGCAGAGTAGGGTCAATGTCAATTACCACTCTTTCTTCATACTGCTTTTCACAGGCTCCATTAGACACGGTGAGCGTGATATAATACTGTCCGTAACCTTCGTATTTATGACTGCCCGGATTTTTTTCGGTACTGGTATTGCCATCTCCAAAGTCCCAATGGTAATCCCAAGCACCTTCATTGGTTTGATTGGTAATACTCACGGTAGAATTGGGAAGGTTCTGATGAGCGGGAGTCACTGTGAAAAATGGCTCCAACTCAGGATGAACAATTACTTCAAAGATTTCCGGATTGGCCGTACACTTATCTGTACTGGCTTCATACACGACTTCATAAGTAATGGTTTCGGAAGTTGTGTTAGGCAAAATATAAGAAGCATTCTTACTGGTGGTTTCTTCCAATGTCTGATCGGTTCCTTTCACCCTGTAATACCAGCGATGTACATCCACTCCGAAGGATTTGTTGATGAAATTGACCAGCAGAGGTCCGCAACCCTCTTGTTGATCGGCTTCCACTCTTACTTCAGGAGAAGGGTAAATATGCACGCTGGAAACCGCTCTGTCGGTACAACCTATGCTATCATGTGTAGCAATTAAAGTAACCTGATAAGTCATGTCACGACTGCTGGTATAGTTGATGAAAGTGTGTTCAATTTCAGCCGGATCAGCAGCGGTAGTAACATTATCTTCTGTTCCATCTCCCCATACCCAAGTGTAAGTCACACCTTCCTGAATCTGTTCATTCACAAATGTTAGTGTCTGAGGACTACAGGCAGGATTGTCTCCAATAATACTGAACTGAGCCACTGCATCCCCTACATTCACTATTGCTTTTTGATCAGAGATTTGTTGCCCACAACCATTGCCATCTTTGACAGATACCAGCGTGTAAGAAGTGCTTACCGAAGGTTTAACATTCAGGATAGTTTCATAAGCCAGGTTTTTCAAAGTATAATTTTGGCTACCATCAGTATATACCACTTCAAAAGGCATTTTACCGGTCATATTCAGTATAAGACTTGTTTGACCACCTTTGCAGAGGTCTACTGAACCCTCAATGCTGGCGGTAGGCAGGTCGTTGACAATCGTTATAATACTGCTACTTGTCGCCTGACAAGCTTCACCATTCATTCCTACTACATACACTTCATCCATGTTTACAAGACTATCAGTGACATAGATATTATTGGCAGATGGTCCTTGTACGGAAATATCGTTCAGGAAAAACTCATAGGTATCTGAACCTCCTGCTGTAAAGGTCACTTCAGTACCCTGACAGATGATATTATCCGGAACAGAACTACTTAGCGACATATCAGGCAACTCGTGGACAGTAACTTTCAATTCATCAGAAAGTACATCATCACATTCACCGGAAATGACTTTTCTCACAAAATAGTAGGTATCAGGAGCAAGGGTGGTAGATGTCTGGAAATTAGCGTTTGTAGCACCATTAATGCTCTGGTAAGGCCCTCCGCTTTGCGTAGCGTACAGCCATTGATAATCGTAGCTACCGCTTCCACCCTGGGTGGCATTTTCTGCTTCAAATGTACCCAACTGATCTCCGAAACATACTTCATCCGCGCCAACAATTTTCACAGAACCGGCCTGCAAAGTAGCCTGTACATTGACAACCACCGGGTCTTCAGTAATTACCCAATCATATGCTCCAGACTTTACTTCTCGTTTGAAGTAGGTCGTATCTGTCAGTCCCAGAACAAATTGTAGTTCCTTAGCCACAGGATCAACCACCCAGCTAGCATCTACATCTAGATAAGGGCCATTAGGATCAGTAGCGTATTTCCAGCGGTAAATGTATGAATTTTCATCGCCTCCGGTAGGCTGAATTGACTCGGTGAGATGATTTGGTACACTGCCTTCACAAATTGTCTGGTTTCCTGCAATGGCTCCGGCTGTCAGGCTGGATTCCACCTTCACTTCTACTGGCTCGGTGTAAACAAATGTGTTACAAGCTCCTGATCTCACACCTCTGCGATAGTAGGTGGTCTGTGTCAAGCTGCCAGTTACCTGATATTCATTTGAATCTGAACCGGATATGGTAGTATATACGCCATTTTCAGCGTATGAATATTCCCAAATATATTCCCTGTCAGCAGGGTCTCCACCAGTAACCGGGTCAACTTCGGTGAACTTATCAGGCGTTCCATTCAGTACAATAGCCTGATCTTTTTCAATGCTACCCGGATCAACAGCAGGATGTACGACTACCCGAATGGTATCGGAAATCTGCTCTCCACATTCACCGGAAATCACTTTTCTCCGGTAATAAGTGGTATCGGACAGGTTTTGAGTTTCTATGAATAGCGCAGATTGTGCACCGCTGATGTCTGTAAAAGCGCCACTTCCAGTAGCTTTCTGCCACTGGTAAGTATAAAAACCACTTCCGCCGCTGGCAGGATTTTGCGTAAAGGGAACAGTTGGCTTACTTCCTTCACAAATCACCTGATCACCAGTGATGTTACCGGGATGGAGCGTAGGTTCCACTGTCACTATTATCTCATTGGAATAATCATATCCACAAACTCCTCCTGTTACTTTTCTGCGATAAGTATATTTCGTGATCTGGTCAGACACGGACAGTAATGCATCTTGCTCAGTATAGTCAGCTTTTTTTGCCTCAACTCCCGGAATATCTACGAAAGCTCCGTTATTGATTTTTCTTTCCCATTGATACACTAAGGTATTATTTCCTCCTGAGGCTTCTGTCTGGGTGAAGACAGAAGGTACTGTATTTTCGCAGATGGTTTGCTCTCCGGTAATTGTACCAGCATCCAAAGCAGGGTTTACGTAGACAACAATCACATTGGAGAGTGCCGGATCGCAGACCCCATTTCTGGAACGTACTTCTCTGATATAATAAGTGGTATCGGACAAAGGAGCCATCTCATCATACAGCCTATTGGTGGCATAAGGAATGTCAGTGTAGGTACGGCTTGGACTGGGATCAGTAGAAAATTTCCACTGATAATCATACAATCCTGAGCCACCTGTCACGACTTTAAGTTCTGTGAAAGCCGATGGGTTACTTCCTTCACAAATCGTCTGTACACCACCAATCTCTCCGGCATCAAGTTCAGGCTCTACCGTTACGGTAATGATATTAGAACTTACCCACGAGCCAGCTGTACCGGATTTCACTTCTCTTTTGTAATAGGTAGTAGTGTCCAAAGGATTAACTGGAGTGTAATCAATGTTATTTTCACCGGAAATTACTGTAAAATTAGTGCCATCTTCAGAATACAGCCAGCGATAATCAAAGCTTCCAACACCTCCTTCGGCTGGATCTTTTTCAGTAATCGGAGCTGGCACAGAATTTATACAAATCAACTGATGGTCCTCAATCGTACCCGCTTCCGCAGCATTTTCCACTTCAATCGTCACTACGTTAGACACTCCATCAGTACACACGCCATCCGCTGCTACTCTTCTGAACAGGGTAGTCATATGCAGTGCTCCCGGCTGGTATTCAGCACTGTTGGCACCCAGGATATTAGTAAAAGTGCTGCCTCCATCGGTGGATTTCTGCCACTGGTATTGTAAGCCACTACCTCCCTGAGCATCGGTAATACTTGCAAGCTTATCAGGCGTACTGCCTGCTACAATAACATCATCTGTACCTATAGCACCGGCAGTCAGCGGAGGTTCCACGCTTACTTTAATGGGACTGGTGATCTGTTCACCACAGGTTCCGTCAGTCACTTTTCTTCTGTAGTAGGTAGTGGAGTTCAGTGCTGAGGTTTCTTCATACAATTCATCATCAGCTCCTGCAATATCAGTATAGGTAGCGCCTCCATCGGTAGATATCTGCCACTGATATGTCAAGCTACCATCACCCCCACTGGCAGGATTTTGGGTGAAAACAGCGGGAATAGTTCCTGAACAGATGCTTTGTTTGCCATTGATAGAACCTGCCACAAGCTGAGGTTCTACGGTAATGTTTATTTCATCCACCGCAGAGATACAGCCGGTATTAGTATCTGTTACCTTGAGCGTATAGGTGCGGCTGCTCGATAAGGTAACCGTAGGATTTGCCGCACTGGCGTCATCCAGACCGGTAGTAGGTGTCCATTGGTAAGTATAGCTTCCTGAACCTCCGCTGGCACTAGGCGTAGCTCCTAAAGTAATCGTACTGCCTGCGCAGATGGTCTGGTCATCTCCGGCATGGGCTACCGGAAGAGGGTATACATTGATAGCAATCTTCTTAGGCTCAGCAGTACAGCCATTATTGGTTTCCGTAACGATCAGTTCTCCTGACCAGGGATTGCTTCCAAAATTTAAGACGATATACTGGTCAGAAGTACCGCCACCCAGTGTTTTTACCGGGGCATCAGCATTAGCAGGAACGATTTCCCAATCATAAGTAGAGCCTGAATGCCAATCTACCTGATACAAGACGCTACTTAAGTTTACACAAACATCTGTAGGACCGCTGATATTTGAAGTAACAGGCGGAGTTTTGAAATTGATGGTAACATAGTCAATATTGCTGCCACCGCAAGCTCCGCTTACTGTCCAGCGAAAAGTATAATTTCCCGGATTGGACACTGAAACTTCTGCGTCTGGCTTATTTGGATTGTCAAAATTAGCTGTACCCGGACCGTTTTCCAGAGCCCATGCTCCGGTTCCTACTACTGGAGCTGTGGTATTCAAAGTGTAACTCAGCTCACAGACTTCATTATCAAGTCCGGCCTCAGCTGCACTGATGGATGGGTTAACTGTGAATGTTACCTCTTTTATGTCTCCCGTACATCCGTCAGCTATTGGAGTCACTTTGTAAGTTACGTCTACTGGCAAAGTGCCGCTGTTGGTTAGCGTTTGACTGAAGCTACTTCCAGTGCCGGGAAGTGCTCCACTTATTTTGGATGGGTCACTGATGTCTACCGACCAGGAATAAGACATACCGTTTGCTACTGAACTGCTAAAACTTACTTCGGCTTTATCTCCGCTACAAATGTCAGTGTCAGTGTAGTTAAGCGTCAATACGGGAGTAGGCTTAACTTTGATTTCTATGTCCTGACTCTCTCCGGCACAGCCGTTGGCCTCAGTGGTAACATGATACGTTACTGTCTGAACCACATTGCTGTTGTTGGTTAATGTATGTTCAATTTTAGTCCCACTTCCATCAGAAGCTCCGTTGATATAAGTAGCATCATAACTTACGGTCCAGTCAATGACAGTTCCGCTTACCAAAGAGGAAAGGCTGATACTGGTCTGACCACCGTCACAAATCTCAGGGGTGGAATTGACGATCTGCAAATCAGGTTTAGGATTAACGGTAATCTCAATCTCTTTGCTTATGCCTTCGCAACCGTTGAATTCAGGTGTAATGGTGTAGGTCACTGTTTTAGGTGCAGAAGTGGTATTTTCCAAAGTCTGCTGAATAGTGCTTCCGTTTCCAGGCACAGCTCCTGTAATGCCCGCATCGCTGGATACTGTCCATTCAAATGTAGTACTACTAACATTGCTTGATAAATTGATTTCAGCCTCTTCCTCGGAGCAAATGGTGTTAGCCGTTACGGCAGTGCTAAGTACAGGTGTAGGTTGGACTATGATTTCTACTGTTTTGCTACCTCCCTCACAGCCATAAGCAGTGGGCGAAACAGTATAGGTTACTTTTTGAGGCTTACTACTAATATTGACCAGCGTATGCTTGATTTCATCTCCGGTTCCATCGCTAAAACCGGATAGAGAGTCAGGCTCATCGGCTACGGCAGTCCAGCTATAAGTAGTGGTACCGCTCACATTAGCACTCAGGCTGATGTCTGTTTCTTCACCGTTACACAAAGTAGTAGCAGTTGGACTGATAGTAACTACAGGAGATGGATTAATGGTAAAAGTAAAATCCTGATAATCTCCCTCACAACCGTTAAGAATTGGGGTGATACGGTAGGTAATGTCCTGTGGAGCAGTACCCGTATTGAAAAGCTGTTGGCGTAGCTCTGTTTGATTGTTTGCACTACCAGCTCCGGTAATATCAGCCCCTATACTTTCTATGGTCCAGGAATATAATGTGCCGGTAAAAGCAGGACTGCTGCTCAGGTTGGCTACCACTTCTTCCTCATGGCAAATTTCAGCATCAGTAACATTAACAATGAGATCAGGATTAGGCTTGATTTCAATATTGAATAAAGAATTTATGCCTGTACCACAACTGTTTTCGCCATATACCTCAATGAAATGGTTACCAGGAGCAACAGAACTGAAATCTACCGTAATAGAATTGGTATTGTCGCCTGAGGAGATACTTGCTCCTGCCGGCAAAGTCCAGATGTAATCTTCAGCATTTTTAATGGCAGCTACGCTGAAATCAATACCAGTTTCTTTTTCACAGATTGCAGAGGGACCGCTAATGCTTCCTGCATCATCCGGCTTGCCAGGACTTACAGTGACTGTAAAATCTTTAGTCTCACCTTCGCAGCCATCTTTGTAAGGCGTAATGTGATAAGTAACTGTATCGGTAGTAGTACCTGAATTGACCAGTACATCGGAAATACTGGTGCCTACAAGTTGATTCCCACTACTACTTACCCCTGATATTGAGCCACTTACTGTGGTAGTCCATTCAAAGGAAGAACCTGCCAATGTAACTGAAGGAGTAAAAGTGGCAGTTTCTCCTGAACAAATATTTACTTCGTATTCGGAAGCTGAGTTGTCTAACTGAGGAGATTGCTTGACATCTACTGTGATACTGTAAGGCGCCGAATAACCGTTACAGCCTTCAGCTTCAACAGTAATGGTTGCAGTACCTACAAAATTAGGGTCCCAGCTCACAGTAGCAGAAGAAGAAGTGCCTGAGATTGTATTTCCAGCTCCGCTAACTGTCCATTTATAGCTGTTGGCGTTGGTTGCTGAGGTAGAATAGTTACTACTAGTAATACCCTGACATATTTCAGTATCTCCCGAAATAGCGGTAGGATCACTCACTGCAGGCGTTACGGTAACATTTACACTTTTGGATTTATCAACTTCGCAACCTTTGGCTGTTACCTTGACGGTAGCAGTTCCATAAAAATCTGCATCCCAACTCACCAAACCTGTATTATCAATACTACCGGCGGAGGCGGGTGATAACTCCCATATGTAGCTGTCGGCGTATTGGGCATAAGCAGAATATTGTGTAGTCTCAGCAGCCTGGCAGCGAGTTGTTAAAGGAGAAGAGAATGATGGAGTTTCCACATAGGCTTTCACTACCAAAGCTTTCCAGTCGGAAGTATCGCTGCAGGCGTTGGGCGTGTTGGCAATCAGTCTGGCATAATAGGTTGCCGTAGCATTGCTGCCGAAGTAGGGAAGTTTGGTGGTGATATTTTGGGCAGTAGATACGAACTGAGTAGCAATATCATTACCATTTAAATCTACCGTTTGACCAGTGGTACTCGCTTTTCTGAGTTCCCACTTCCAACTGGTTCCGGCAGGTACATTGGCTGAAGTGTTATTGAGATCAACTTCTACCATATCACACTGAGGATCAGCAGGGTCTAAGTTAAAATCAGCCACAGGCTGCGGCAGAATTTCAATGGTCTTGGTAACTGATGTGATACAAGTACCGGTATTTCCGGTAATCTCGTCATTGGTAACATCCAGCGTCACATTGTAGGTACCGGGAGCAGCATAAGTATGGGTAGGATGCGTATCAGTTGAAGTATTTCCATCTCCAAAATTCCAGTTATAAGCATAGTTGGGAGTACTGTTGTTGGTAAACTGAACAGGATTGCCCGCACAAGCTGGATTCATATCAATGCTAAAGTCAGCGTCTGGTGCATCTACTATGCGAATGTAAACAGTTTTTGATACTGAAGAATTTCCTGTAGGATTACCAAACTCATCTTCATAGGGATTACAGCTATTCCAGTTATGCAAAGTAAGCTCAAAATATTCTCCTACCTGACTGGTGTTGGGGACGGAAATATCTAAAGTTTTTACGTTGGAAGAGGTCTGTACGGCAGGTAAATGCGTAATCCCTCCTTTGAAAGGGAAGGTTTCGTTCAGTCCATTGATCTTTACATCACCAGTGATAGGGTTAGCGTTGTCTGTACCATATTCCCACTGTATCCATCTACCAACATTATAAGGATGGTCGGTAGCCAGACAGCTGAACTGCGTTACATCTGTAAAATCAACAGTGACTGAATTACCTGCACAGACCAGATATTCTTCTTTATTGGTTTGTAGTTTGTTGCCCAGCACATCATCTGTATCCCAAACAAGTATGTCTTTTTGTATTTTGGAATCATCACATTTTATTCCATTCACATACAGATATGCGGTTGCCGGATATATACAATCTCCTAAGCCCTTAGGGTAGGTATGGGGTGTTACCAATTCCCACTTAGAACCATTTTTTGTGATGTCATAAATGTCTATATCCCCATCTCCCCAATCAATATGGACCTTATTTTCATTGCTTTCATTAAGCCCGGCATAGGTTACTTCAAAGTCTATGGTTTGGTCAGCACATAGCTTACTCTCATCCTGAAACGCTCCTCCAATACCACCGCTTGAAGGGCAATTTTGTGCATTAGCTTCGGAAAGAAGACCAAAAAAAAGTAGTGTAATAAATATTTTGGAAAAGTTTTTCATACGCTTCAACCTGAATGTTTGATTTGTCAGATTACCTGATACGGATAAACTTTTGCCAAATTATCGTGTTTTAATACAAATTAATTGTTGTTTTATCTGTCAAAGTTACATATTGTATTAACAAAGTTATATTAATGTATGTTGACCAGTTTCTGATTGATTATATAAACGGTAAGAGGGAGACAGAACTGATAAATTTTATGCCAAATAGCAATAGAAAAAATTATCAAAAACTTCTATTTAATGCAGAAATCACTCTTTTTATCACAAAACCCGCATAGATAGGTTGTAAATGGTAGGAGTGAAAACGAGAGATATAATAAACATCAATAAAAATAAATTCTTGTGCTTTTGCTTTTTCAGATTACCAATTCATTCAATAAACACAGCTTTATTGTTATGTTTATTATTAAAAAAGTACAATTTATTTCACTTAAAACCTTATGTAGACTAAAGAATTGTTTTGTACAAAAAGTGTATAATTTAGCAAATTTTTCACTGTAGGAGCTCAAGACATTGTCTAAATCAATCTTTAAAATGAGAATAGTTGAACCTATTATGCCGACTTGCTGAGCACCGAAAAAACTGACAAGCCTATAAAAGCTTAAAGAAAGACTAAAGTCAATCCCAATTAGGCGCCCAGGCTGGGTCAATCATACGTTCGGCCCCTCGTTTTTCGGAAATTTGCTGCATTTCTTCTGCGGTAAGCTTAAAATCAAATATTTCCAGGTTTTGTTTACGTCTTTCATGACTGCTGGAGCGAGGTATTGCAGCAACATTATCCTGTTGCATATGCCATCTCAAACTAACCTGTGCAGCGGTTTTGTCATATTTTTCACCAATTGATCTGAGGTTCTCATCATCCATCACTTTGCCTTTTCCAATGGGACTATAGGCAGTAAGAAACATATCATTCTTACGTACAACCTCTAACAATTTAGACTGATCCAGATAAGGGTGATATTCAACCTGATCACAGACTACCGGAGCTATTTTTCTGGCCTCATCAATCATCCTTACGGTAAAATTACTCACACCTATATGTTTGACTTTGCCATCTTCCTGTAGTTTCATCATTGCCTCTAATGATTCTTTTAGCGGTACATCTTCATTGGGCCAGTGGATCAGCAAAAGGTCCACATAATCAAGTTTTAGCTTTTGTAAACTTTGATGAGCGGCATTGATTAGCGCCTCTTTGTGGAGATGCGTATACCAAACCTTAGTAGTGATAAAAAGCTCTTCACGACTGACTTCTGAAGCTTTGATTCCTTCACCCACCTCAGCTTCATTATCATACATTTCGGCAGTATCAATATGGCGGTAGCCCAAACTGATAGCGTCACTTACACCTTCCACACAATCTTTCCCTTTTAACGTATAGGTTCCAAAACCCAAAGCGGGCATCCTACTGTCTTTGATATTAATGAACTTCATGGGCAATTATTTTTTCTAGTTAAAAGTCAAAAGCTTAACCAGTAGACTTGACACATGTTTGTGGAGTTTGCTATTATAAATACTATCTTAGTGAGCAACCAAACCTTAACTTTTTTGAACTTTTATGAAAAATCTAGATCAGAACACCACCATCGGATGGATAGGAACAGGCGTAATGGGAGTTTCTATGCTTTCACTCATTCAGCAACAAGGGTATAAGTCAGTAGTATATAATAGGACTAAGGAGAAAGCCCGGTCACTTATAGAGGCGGGTGCCGAATGGGCAGACTCGCCTAAAGCAGTAGCCGAAAAATCACAGATCATTTTTACCATCGTAGGCTTCCCAGAAGATGTGCGGGAAGTTTATATGGGAGATGAAGGAGTACTGCACTCCGCAAAGGAAGGCAGTATTGTGGTGGATATGACAACTACAGAACCAAGTCTGGCAGAGGAAATCTACGCGGTAGGCAAGCAAAAAGGTGTATCAGCCATTGATGCGCCGGTTTCAGGGGGAGATGTGGGAGCAAAGAAAGGTACTTTGTCTATCATGGTTGGTGGCGACAAGGAAGCAGTAGATACTGTGATGCCGCTTTTTGAGATTATGGGTAAAAATATTGTTTATCAGGGGGGAGCCGGGAACGGGCAGCATACCAAAATGTGTAACCAGATCACTATCTCCGGTACTATGATAGGAGTATGTGAGTGTTTGCTCTACGGTTATAAAGCTGGTCTTGATTTACCCACCATGCTTAAGTCTATCAGCGGGGGTGCTGCTGCCTGCTGGACATTAGACAATCTTGCCCCTCGTATCGTGGATCGTAATTTTGATCCCGGCTTTTATGTAGAGCATTTCATTAAAGATATGGGTATTGCACTCATGGAAGCCAACCGCATGGGACTGGCGCTTCCTGGTCTGGCACTTGTTAAGCAAATGTACGAAGCGGTGAAAGCCCAGGGACATGGCAAACTGGGTACCCAGGCACTGATGTTGGGACTGGAAAAGCTTTCTAATGTAAGGAATGACTAATGAAGAATGAGTAATGACTAATGGAAGAATGGATCATAAGCGAAAGAGAACCAATATATTTGAAATATTACTCCTTGCATTGCTCAGCACTTCTCTAATTAACTGTCAGTCTTCGGAAAATGTACAGGAATCTGAAGATTCAAATTCACAACCCAACGTCATTTTCATCATCACCGATGACCAAGGTTATGGCGATGTAGGGGCGCATGGTAATCCCTGGATCAAAACACCAAACATGGATGCACTGCATGCACAAAGTACCCGCTTCACCAATTTTCATGTGGGTACTACTTGCGCGCCTACCCGTTCTGGTATCATGACAGGCTTACACTGCAACAGAGTAGGAGTGTGGCATACGATCATCGGAAGGTCACTGCTGAAAGAAGGCTTTCCGACCATGGCGGAGATTTTTCAGGACAACGGATATCGTACTGGTATTTTTGGCAAATGGCATCTGGGCGATAACTATCCCTTCCGACCACAGGATAATGGGTTTGAAGAAGTACTTGTGCATGGGGGAGGGGGAGTGGGCCAGACGCCTGACTACTGGAACAATGATTATTTCGACGATACTTATTTCCATAACGGCAGGCCGCAAAAATATGAAGGCTATTGTACAGATGTTTGGTTCGGAGAGGCCATGCGATTTGTAGAAGCAAATAAAGATCAACCTTTCTTTTGTTACATCAGCACCAATGCACCCCATAGCCCTTTCCATGTTCCCCGGTCTTACATAGATATGTATGCTAACAATCCTGACATACCCAATCCTAACTTTTACGGGATGATCAGCAATATTGATGATAATATCGGTTTACTGGAGGAGAAGTTAAAAGAGCTAGGATTACGAGAAAATACAGTACTGGTTTTCATGACAGATAATGGAACTTCAGCCGGTGTTAATCTTGATCAGCAAGGGTTTTCGGTTGAAGGTTATAATGCGGGGATGCGAGGAAAAAAAGGTTCGCCCTTTGATGGTGGGCATAGAGTTCCTTTGTTCATTCGCTGGCCGGAGGGCAATGTACCCGAAGGAAAAAATATTGAAGAAATTACGGCTTATACGGATGTTTTACCCACGCTGATAGAATTATGTGGTCTGGATATGGAGGCTGCGCGTGTCACATCTGATAATTTTCATGGAAAGAGTCTGATGAGCCTGATCATGGAAGATGAGCCGACCTGGGAAGAACGGACATTAGTGACCGATACGCAACGGGAAGAGATGCTGCAAAAAGGAAAAGACGCTGCCGTGATGACCAATCGCTGGCGGCTGGTCTATGATACGCTTCTCTTTGATATGGAGAATGATCCCGGTCAGTCTCAGAATGTAATTGATCAATACCCTGAGATAGCCACCAAACTAAGAGAAGATTATGAAGCCTGGTGGAAAGAAGTGAGTAAGGATGCCGGGCAATATCCACGCATCATTATTGGAGATGAAAATGCTGACCCTCTTACTTTGACCTGCCACGACTTTCATCCTACCGAGGAAGGTTATCCTGCCTGGAATCAGGAGCTTATTCGTAATGCTAAAAACAATCAGGGATTCTGGGCGCTGGAAGTGGCAGAAGCTGGTAACTACCGTATTGAAATAAGCCGATGGCCAAAAGAAGTGGGAGCCAAATTAAGTGGCTCTGTTCCCAAAGGTGACGAAATACCCGGAGGAGAAGCATACTCTGAAGGGAAAATCTTGCCCATCACCGAAGCGGGAATACAAATAGCTGAGCAGGAAATGAGTATTCCTGTAGGTGATGATCAATCACTGGTTACTTTTGAGCTTAATTTGCCCGCTGGAAATACAGAATTAATCTCCTGGTATAAGGATCAGCAAGGCAATTCTTACGGTGGTTATTATGTGTACATCACTAAATTATAAGTTCATGTACTTCACCAACTTTTAACCTTCAACTTTAAACCAAAATGAATATCCAGTTTTTTTGTCCCCGCTGGGGCAGTGAAGATTTGCCATACGAAGCATTTTTTGAAAATGTAAAGGCTGCCGGATACGATGGGGTAGAAATGTCTTTGCCTTTGGATGAAGATAAAAGAGACGAGATTGTGGACCTAATGCATCGGTATCAGCTTTTATTCATCGGTCAGCACTGGGAATGCACTTTGTCACCCACCGAAACCTATGAAGCGGATTATGAAAAATATCTGCGAAATCTAGCTGCGGCAAACCCGCTTTTCATTAATTCCCAGAGTGGAAAAGACTATTTTACTAAGGAGCATAACATACAAATAATACGATTAGCCGCTCAGATTGCTGAGGAAACAGGAGTGAAAATCGTTCATGAAACTCATCGTGGAAAATTCTCTTTCGCCATCGGGATGATGCCTTATTATCTGGAAACCTTGCCTGACTTACGACTTTGTGCGGACTTTTCGCACTGGTGTGTAGTTTCAGAGTCACTTCTGGAAGCTCCTGAACAGATAGCTATGCTGAGTGATGTGTTTCCCCGAGTGGATCATATCCACGCCCGTATTGGCTTTCAACAGGCTCCTCAGGTTTCTGAGCCTAAAGCTCCTGAATTTCAGGAAGCCTTGGAGAAACATCTGTCGTGGTGGGATAGTATTGTAAAACTCAAAACCGAGCAAGCCCAAGAGCGCTTGACGATTACCCCTGAGTTTGGTCCGGCTCCATACATGCCGCAACTGCCATTGGTAAAGGAACCACTCACCAATCAGTGGGAAGCAAACCGTTACATGATGGATTTACTCAAAGAACGATATACTACTTAATGAGATGCCAGCATCTGGCTGCTTTCCTGATAAGCCTGATAGATCTGGGTACCAAGTTTATGCGCTTCCTTCTCCCAGGGCCTGTGGTGATGAGCAATGTATTTGGCATTCAGACATTCTTCCCCATTCCAACTAAAAAGTGTGTCTCCACACTTGACGAGTTTGCCTTTTATAAACTGCTGGGCATGCACCATCTCATGAGCAAGGGTATAAAACTGATAATTACGGTCCTCTCTCTTGCTGATAATGATATGAACCTGATGTCCACCACCCAAATGCTGCACATTTTGATACAGAGTATAGCCACTGTTAATTTTAGAAACTTTGTCACTAAAGCTGATGACAATTAGTACATCATCTTCAAAGCCAAAAATATCTGCATAGTGCTTTGCCTGAAGCATAATTTCCTCAGGTTTATGATCATTCTTGACAATTATCGTGGCTTGGGCCAGACTTGTGTGTACTGCTAAAAGTAAAATTATGTAAGTCAATAATAGGGTTCGCATTTCATGAGTGTTTATTATTTTCACTTTCTCTATGCTCAAGAGTCCAGAGGTGATACTAAGAAATGCCAGCAGTGTACCACGATTATAAACAATTGGTAAACAGTCGTTTGTGAAGATTATGAAATTAGCATACTGCCCGATCGTGGACAATTTTATCCGATGGCGTACAAGTGGTTTAGCCCAAAGCTATAGGCTATACAATAGAAGAGTTGCTCCGCAATACGCTAGCTAAAGCAATGCCCACTGAAATATTGGACTTTTTATAGTGTAGCTGTGTACAGAAGGCTTAGTTTCTGGGCAAACCTGCTTTATCTATTAAGGCGTGAAAAAAAAATTTGAAAAAAAATAAAATAATGGGTTACATCCTGGCTATTGTAACTACTAACTATAAAAATATGAAATTCTCATAGTTAATTAAACTTCGTAGGTAGAGCTAGATTGCTGAAGCAAATAGCTGGTTCGCATGTGGCGGGCCAGCTATTTTTATTTTTTTGCTTACCTTAAGCAACCCCTCCTTCAATTCGCTTGTATAGATCAAAAATAAAAGCCTAGACGTGAGTGATGGTACGCTACAGACGCTAATCACTGGTTGCCTGAAAGGTAAAAGAAAAAGCCAGGAAAAATTATACCAGAGGTTTTATGCCTACGGTATGAGTGTTTGTTTGCGCTACACTGATACTGAAGAAGAAGCCATAGAAGTGTTAAATGATGGTTTTATGAAGGTCTTTACCAAACTGGAAACTTTTGACCAACAGAAGCCTTTTCAGTCCTGGTTTAGAAGAATACTGATTAATACCTCTATTAATCACTATCACAAGAATGAAAAGCATAAACATCATCAACCCATTGAAAAAGGTGCTCAGGTTGCAGATGAGCGCAGCATACTGAGTCAGCTTTCATATGAAGAGATGATTAGACTGATACAAGACTTATCACCGGTTTATCGTACTGTCTTTAACTTATACGTTATTGATGGTTATACTCATGAGGAGATTTCTAAAGCATTGCAAATTTCTGTAGGAGCTTCCAAGTCCAACCTATTCAGGGCCAGGGCAAATTTGCGTGTGATGTTGAAAGAAAATAGCAAAGTAGCATGCAAGGTATGAGCGACAACGAATTTGATGCTTTGTTTAAAAAAGCTGCCGATAATCTGGAGGTACCCTACAACCCCATGGGATGGAAAGGTATGCAAGCTCGCCTCAACAAAGCCGGAGGAGGATATTGGAAAACCTTCAGGAAGGGGCTATCTGGATTAGCAATATTGTTTATGCTTTTGGGCACAGCCTGGTGGATAAGTGAAGGGAAGAATGCAGAAGCAGAGCTGACAAGGAAAATAGAATTAAGCGCGGCACATCAGGTCGTCTCAGCGAAGGAGTTACGTATAGTGCCACCGGCACCAGTACCGGCTGAAGGTAAAGCAGAGATGCAGGAACGTGTAAATCATGAGGGGAGAGCGGTAATAGAAAGTTCTGAAACTGGAGGGGAACAATCAACTTTTGAACCCAATACCAGTACAACGTCATCTAAAGAGACTAAAGCAAAGGCAGATTTTACAGGCCTTACCCTGGAAGATTTTGATAAATCCGAAGCCATTCATTTGCTGAATGCCAATGGATTAGCGCAGGACAAATGGGAAATGCCAAAGCAAACTATGAGCCTGATAGAAGTGCCTCAAGCAGAACTAGAAAAAGAAGATGTTATAAAACAGAAATTAGCAAATCGTTGGGGCATAAGCTTTGCAGTTTCCCCTGATCTTAGTGGAGTTGGTTTTCAAGATATTCATAACGTAAGCACCAAAGCAGCTATTCAACTAGAATTTTTTGTCTTACCAAATCTAAGTGTTAGCAGTGGAGCTATTTTCGCCAACAAGGTGTATTCGGCTTCCCCTGATGATTACCAGCTAAAGTATCAGTACAAAAACCCTCTCGTTGGCATCAATGGTCAGTGTAAGGTTCTGGACATTCTTCTGAATCTAAAGTGGTATGCACTGAGCGGAGCTAAAAGCAGATTCTTTTTCAGCGGAGGTCTTTCATCCTATATGATGTTGACTGAGGATTATGAGTATGTATACAAAGAAAGTGGTAAGTATTACAGCAGAAATTATGGATACCAGCATGAGAACAATCATTTGTTTAAAGTAGCCAATTTTTCGCTGGGTTACGAGCGAGCTTTGGGTAAGCAATGGGCTATGCAGGTAGAACCTTTTGTAAAGCTTCCGCTGGCAGGTGTAGGAGAAGGGAGTCTTAAACTGTCTACCCTGGGCACATTTTTATCAGTCCATTATCGCTGGGGAACTCGCTAATTAAAGTCATTTAAAATACCACATATAAGTGGATCTAGGCTACGGATAATCCGGGGCGCTTGCCCCGGAATATCTTCACCTGTCAATATTTGGACTTATTCCTATTATATAGAAGCAGTAACGCTGCTCAACCAATTGTGTGTGAAACTAACCTCTGATGCTATGAAGTACATCAACTATTTTTTCGTCCTGCTATTTTGTGGCTTTTTGCTTTCATGCGAAGAAGATGAAGAAGGCGTAAGCTGCCCCGATAATTTCACTTTGAGCACTACAAATGTTACAGACGCTAGCTGCGAAGCAGAAAATGGCGCAATAAGTGTATCGGCAAATGGTGCGCAGGGGGCGGTAGGCTATCGTTTAGATGGTGGAAATAGCCAACCTGAAAATACTTTTTCCGATCTCGCTTCCGGTACTTACCAGATTACTGCTGAAGATGCCGAAGGCTGCACTACCAGCCTGACAGTGACTGTAGAAAATGTGGAGGCGACGATCAGTGCCCAGGCTAGCAGTACCAACTCAGAATGTGGGCAGGCAGAAGGCGCTCTGATGATAGAAGCCAATGGCGGCGCAACCCCTTATACCTACAGCCTGGATGGAGAAAACTTCCAGGCTGACAGCGAATTTACTGATCTGGAACCAGGAGACTACACAGTGACCGTTCAGGATGTAAATGGCTGTATGACTGAGCTTACCACCAGTGTGGAAGCAGAGATATCATTCAGTGCCCGTATCAGTGACATCATCAGTACCAATTGTGCCGTGAGTGGCTGCCATGTAGCAGGCAGTGGCCTTCCTGATTTTACCGATAAACAAACAATACTGAATAGGGCAGGAGCCATAAAGACACGAACCAGTTCAGGAGCAATGCCTCCTCCAAGTTCAGGGCAGTCACTTACCGATGAACAGGTAGAAGCTATCGCCTGCTGGGTAGATAGTGGGGCTCCTGATAATTAATTGTCAACACAAACAAAAATTAGTAAACGTATGAAAAACATGATGATATGCATTTTATGCATAATGGTGATGGCCTGTGCCAGCGACAATGAAGAAGATATGTTCGGAGAAGCGCCTTGCGGTGAAGAAGAAGTATCGCTGGCAGATGAAATTCAGCCAATAGTTAGTGCCAACTGTGCTCTATCAGGCTGCCACAGTGGAGCACAATCACCTAACCTAAGTACAACACAAAATATTATCAATAACGCTTCGCGCATCAGGTCGGTGACTCAGAGTGGGGCTATGCCTCCTGCTTCATCGGGTAAAGACCTGACTGATGCCCAGATACAGACCATCGCCTGCTGGGTAGATAGTGGAGCACCAAACAATTAATTTCTTATGAAATATTTTTTAATCCTTACCGTAGTTTTTTGCGTCCATGCTATCCCGGACACTTATGCCCAAAAGTACAGGCTTTCTTCCAGCGAGGTATCCTTCTTTTCGGAGGCACCCATGGAAGACATAGAAGCCCATAATACAGAAAGCAGAAGTATTTTTGATGCATCCACTGGAGATATTGCTTTTGTAGTACCTATCAAAGGCTTTGAATTTGAGAAGTCTCTCATGCAGGAGCACTTTAATGAAAACTACATGGAGTCCGATAAATACCCCAACGCAAAATTTGAAGGTAAACTGGAAGGCTATGAGGCTGGTAAGTCTGTACAGCAGGTTACTGCCAAAGGGCAAATGACCATACATGGTGTAACACATGAAATTGAAATTCCTGGAACAGTCAAAAACAATAGCTCAGGTATAAGTATGCAGGCTTCCTTTCCTATCAAAGTAGCAGATTATGACATAAAGATCCCCAAAATAGTCTTTTACAACATTGCAGAAGAAGTAGAAGTAAGTGTTAATTTCCAATACCAAACCAATGATCCATAAAACCATATTTTTTATCACCCTTTTGATTTCGGTATATGGTACTCTCAGCGCTCAGGGCCTGATGGACGAGCTTGAAAAAGAAGAGGATAGCCTGAATATTCAAACGGTAGAAGAGGCTACTTTTAAAGGAAACAGGCTCATCAACGGCCATAGTGTAGAAACCGATGGGAAGGGGCAACTTACTTTTTTGATCTCCCACCGCTTCGGCAGGATCAATGGGGGAGCTTACGAGTTTTTTGGTCTGGACGAATCTAACATTCGTCTTGGTTTGGAGTATGGTGTTACTGACCGTTTAAGTATTGGTATCGGGCGTAGCTCTTTTGAGAAAGTAATTGATGGTTTTGTCAAATATCAACTTTTACAGCAGCAAAGTGGTGCGCGTGAAGTACCACTTACGATCACTGCTTTTACCAGTATGGCTATCAATACGCTTAGAAACGAAAATCCAGAGCGTGAACTACAGTTCAAATCTAGGGTTGACTATACCTATCAGTTGTTGATGGCCAGGAAATTCAGCAGTAACCTCTCGCTTCAGCTTATGCCTACACTGGTACATCGTAACCTGGTGGCTACTGCAGATATGGACAATAATCTGTTTGCTCTTGGAGTTGGAGGTCGTTACAAACTCACAAACAGGCTTGCATTGAATGTGGAATACTACTATCGCATCAATGCGGAGGCAGAAGAAAGCATATATTACAATCCGATCGCAATCGGCTTTGATATTGAAACTGGTGGGCACGTGTTTCAGCTACATTTTACCAATGCCCAGGCGATGATAGAAGAAGGTTTTATCACTGAAACTACCGGCAACTTTTTTTCCGGAGATATTCATTTTGGTTTCAACATCTCACGCGTGTTTCAATTGAAGTGATAGAAGAGCTTTTTAATAATTAAGGTTTATCTTTAACCTCTTTAGAAAAACCTTGTTGAAATGCAGCTTAAATTTATTCAACTTTTATCTGTAGTGGCTTCACTCTGGGCGCTTACTTTTTCCTGTACACCTGTTACCTCGGAAAGCAGTTCGGAAAATGAAACTTCAGAGGCTGTAACGGAACTACGCGTCATGGTCTATAATGTGCATCATTGTAATCCTCCCTCTGAAGCTGATAAAATTGATGTGGAAGCCATCGCTGAGACTATCCGTGAGCAGAATCCCGACCTGGTCGCTTTGCAGGAGATAGATGTGATGACGGGCAGATCAGGCAAGAATGATCAGGCCAAGATGCTGGCAGATCATTTAGAAATGTATTACTATTTTGGCAAAGCCATTGACCATGATGGAGGAGAATATGGGGTAGCCATCTTATCTCGCTTTCCGATTTCTAAAAAACAAACGTATCCTTTACCTACTCAAGAGGGTACCGGTGGTGAGCCTAGAGTACTGGCTACTGTTAAAGTGCAACTGCCTGATGGAAAGAGCTTAAGATTTGGCTCCACTCATCTGGATGCACAAAAAGAAAATACCAACCGTCTGTTGCAGATCAGGAAGATCGGTGAACTTGTGTCTGATGAAGAGCTTCCCATAGTCATTGCCGGAGATTTCAACGCCCCGCCACAATCGGAAGTCATTGAAATTTTAGACCAGCATTTTCAAAGAACCTGTAAAGACTGTGCTCCTACCATTCCTGTACTTAAACCTACCAAAGCCATTGACTTTATTGCATTTCGCCCTAAGGCTTCGTTTGAAGTACTACAGCATCAAGTAGTGTCTGAAACCTACGCTTCTGATCATCTTCCGGTAATCGCAGTACTTCGCTTAGTGACTCCGTAACTCAGTACTTGATTTTATAGTGCAACTATTCTTGTAAAAAGCGCATTTCAATAGGTGTGATATAATTTGCTGAGATTATATTCGTATTTTTGCTAGCACCTAACCTGACTTTATCTCATGAAAAATATATGGATTTACTTGTTCTTATGGGTAATATGCCTGGAAAATGATCTTTTCGCGCAGAAACCCAACCTTCCTGATGATTTCTTACCTATGGATTTTCATGCTGAGCGCCGTGAAGCTTTGCGTGCTAAAATGCCCTCTAATTCGGTAGCAGTATTTTTTGCCAATCCGGTGCGTAACCGGGCCAATGATGTGAACTATATGTATCATCAGGACCCTAACTTTTATTACCTCACCGGGCACAGGGAACCTCATTCGGTGCTGATGATATTTAAGGAAAAACAGCTCATACACGAGCAATCATTTAATGAAATCATCTTTGTAAGAGGGCATGACGCTTTAAAAGAACTGTACGATGGTGGTCGCTTAGGAAAAGAAGGAGCAAAAGAAGAACTGGAATTTGAAGTAGCGTTTGAAGGAGGGGATTTTCAGGAATACAACATTGACTTTTCTAGGTTTGACAAAGTGCTCTTCTACGACTTCCATGATGATGTACGTGATACCAAAGAGAAAGGCGACCTCTATGATCTGATAGCTTCTTTTAAGCAGAAAATTAATTATCCGGATAAAAAAGAACTTACCATAGAACCAGAGCCCAGTCAGAATAATCTGGATACCAAAACCCTGGATAGCCTGATGAGTGAACTTAGAGGAATTAAAACCCAGGAAGAAATAGATCTCCTGCGAAAAGCCGTTAAAATATCTGCACTTGGTCAGGTAGAAGTGATGAAAGCTATGCATCCCGGCATGTCGGAACTGGAAGTACAAGGCATGCATGAGTTCATTTACAAAAAGTACCAGGCCGAGTACGAAGGCTATCCCAGTATTGTAGGGGCAGGGCATAATGGATGTGTGTTGCACTACATTGAAAATTATAAACCCGAAATAGAAGACGGAGAGCTAATTCTGATGGACCTGGGGGCAGAGTATCATGGTTATACTGCTGATGTGACCCGCACTATTCCTGTAAATGGCAAATTTACAGAAGAGCAGAAAATCATTTATGACCTGGTATATGAAGCGCAGGAAGCGGCAATGGCGATCTGTAAAGAGGGTACTACGTTTAAAGAAATTTATGCTGCCACTGCCAAAGTAATTAATGAGGGCTTGGTGGAATTAGGCATTTACGAAAGTCTGGAAAAAGAAGATATCATCAATCCTGCCACTGGTCGTAACCGCTATTACCCTCACGGATGCACCCATCATATTGGTCTGGATGTACATGACCTGGGTGAATATGATACACTGCAGGCAGGGATGGTTGTGACGATTGAACCAGGTATTTATATCCCCGAAGGAAGTCCTTGTGATCCCAAATGGTGGAATATACCGGTACGCATTGAAGATGATTTTCTCATTACCGAAGATGGCTACGAATTGCTTTCTGATCTGGCACCTCGTAAGGCAGAAGAAATAGAAGCAATGATGGCCAAACCAAGCCCTTTTGATGCTATTGAGCTTCCCCAAATCGAGTAAGGTCTGATGATTTTCATGGTAAGTTATATTTATTCTTAGAATAAGTGTAAAAGTTGGTATTGTAACTTCCAGTAAGACTGTTTTTTCCATAAATCCCTCATTTTTGGGGATTTTTTGTTTGCCTGAATTCTTGAATTTGTCGTTAAAACATACTTATTTTAAGTATATTTTATTAACCTTATTACCTTCCCTATTATGAGTTATTTACAGAAAACCAAAGAATTGCATGCCATGCTGGATCAGGGAAAAGATCTGGAGGCTTTAGACATCTATTTTCATTCGGATATGAAGGCCATTGAAAAACCAAATGGAGAAGTCCGTCAAGGGATTGAAGCACAAAAAAAGGCAGTACATGAGTGGTTAGAAATGGTGCAGGAATTTCACGGTGGAGGGACCAATGCCATTACTGCTAATGAAGAGGAAGGCGTTAGTATGGCGGAAAGCTGGATGGAAATAAGTTTTAAAGGTGCACCTGTTCCTATGAAAATGGAAGAGATTATCGTATACCGTTGGGAGGGAGACAAAATTAAAGAAATGAGTTTCTATTATCATAACGCTCAGTTGAATGCCCAACAGGCAGCGTCCATCTAGTAATTGTTGCAAATCAAAAAAAGGCTGTGTACACAATTGCACAGCCTTTTTATATTGATTTCCTAACTACTTAACTTACTCTCACAATTATAGCTCTTTGGATGCATATAGTTCTCCCTCTTCTGTAAAATAAACAACCGCGGGATTATTATCATCATGGCTTATCTGTAACTGATATACTTTATCAGGAAACTGATCACCAATATACATCTCTAATGATTGATCTTCTAAGTACTTATCTAATGCTACTCCACTCAGGATATAAGCTTCCGCTACTTTAGCATTTTTAAAATCACTGTTTTTCAATCCCTCATGTACTTCCTGAGGAATTTGAGTAGTATCTATTTTCTCTACTCCTTCACCCTCAATCATTTCCTGCTGGTCTTGCGTTTGAGGTTGGTCCTGAGCCTGTAAAGTGGCAAATGAAGCAACTGCAATTCCAAGTGTTAATAATAGCTTTTTCATAATTATAGTATTTTATTTATTTCCAATCTATTTGATGTATACAGTGTAAATATAAAGCCAATCTAATTGAATATGAGTTAAAATACTGAAAGTCAGTTTTTTATATAAAATAGCTATCTGCTTTTATCAAATAATTCGGGTAAATAAGTCAACACATATGTAGAGTTATTATACATAAACTGGGAAAAGAGAGGGGGAAGTAAACTATTTTCAGAATTGAAAATAAAAAAGCTATGCCTGGTGAGGCATAGCTTCAGATAAGTATCTTTATTTGACTTTTTTACAACTCCAGATCTTTGGTAGCATATATCTGTCCGTCTTCAGTATAATATATGATTGCTGAAGGTTTCTCGTCTTTTGTAAGATTCAAAACATAAAGCTTTTCAGGCGGAAGCTTATTCATATAGTATTCCATAGCTTCCTGTCCTACTACAGTGGTTAGCGCGTCGCCGCTAAGGATATATGCTTCATTAATATTGGCATCCTGATAATCTCCGGTTTCAAACCTTTTGACAACATCCTCAGGAATTTCGTTGATATCAATATATTCAATACCTTCTCCTTCCACTTTCTTCTGTTCCTCATCTTGTGCTTGTACACTTAATAAAGTAGCGATAGCAAGCGTAAATGTTATGGCTAACTTTTTCATAGTCTATATATTTTTAGGATTTTATTGATGATAATACTTTAAATACTATGAAAAAACTACGCCATAATACATGAAAATAAATTAATGCACTGATTTTCAGTTAGTTACTCATAGTTTTTGAAATAAATAGTCAATGCGACTGTGTAGAATTTGTAACACTTTTGTACAATATAATACTAGAAACACTGATCTTACGCCTGAAAATGACTGCTGGATGACCTTATTCACTTAGCCTCCAGCCACGATTGCCTCATTTGTACTGCTTCTTTTGAAGGCTTTTCATCTTTTTGTTCCATCAGTAAAGTAGCATAGGTCGGATCTGCTTTCAGTTCCATGCTTGCCTTTCTGGCTTTTCCATATCTTTCAAAGCTTAGCTCTACTGTTTGTCCTACTGAGAAGGTGCTGACCAGCTTGTTGAAATCTTCAACTTCTGTGAGTAGAGTATCTCCAATGGATATAATAGCATCTCCCTGATTTAATCCTGCTTCATAGGCAGGGCTGCCTTCTGTAGGGTTAGTAGCGATGATCCCTCTTCCACCCTGCATCTGTACATAAGCCCCAAAATAGGGAACTTCAGGATTGACCTGCTCAAAAGCTACTCCTACACTGGCAAGGAGGATATTGTAGTCGGGCATCTGGCTGTCAAAGATATATTGACTGAAAAATGTATGAGCAAACTCAGCACTGGTATACTCTGCTAAGGTAGATTGCAGATCCCTGACGGTGTAGGGCTGTTCAAACACTCCGTACTTTTCCCAGACCGCTTGCATATAGCCATCCAGCGTAAGGTCGCCTTCCAGCTTTCTGAGGGATAGATCCAGTGCCAGGCCCAGCACACTGCCATAAGTATAGTAGGAGATAAAAGTATTTTCCCGGTTTACTGGATCAACGGAACGGGCAGCGTCCACAAAGGGAGCCTGGTAACTCATCTCAATAGGTGTAAAGTACTGTAATGCCGGAGAGTTCCACACATAATTGAGACTACCGGCCAGACCATTAATATACTGTTCCTGACTGATCAGGCCTGCCCGACACAAGATCAATGTAGTATAATAGCTGGTAAAGCCTTCAGCAAACCATAGCTCGCCCGACATATTGGCTTCTTCGTAATCAAAAGGTTTAAGCGTAATAGGGCGAATTCTTTCTACATTCCAGGCATGAAAAAATTCGTGGGAAACTGTACCAATATTTCCCTCCATACCTCCTTGGGCCAGGCTTCGGGTGCTGGTAAGGATCGTAGAGTTACGATGCTCCATGCCATCGCCGGAAGCATTAGGCATGTAACAGGCCAGAAAAGTGTATTCTCCATAATCAAAGTCTGGCAGAGTACCGTAAACTGCCTTTTCCTGCTGTACTACTTTCTTTACTTTCTCAAAATACTGATCCAGTTCCGCTTCCGTACCCTGATGGTGCAGCACTAGGCGGATGTTGTAGGGCTTTCCATTAGACTCTTCCTGAAACTCACGGAGTTGGTAATTGCTAATCTCAGTTGGGCTATCCATAAAGTAATCCTGGTTGGGAGCATAGTACAGGTTATCACCCAAATCTTTAAGCTGGGTGGCTACTTTCCAGTTGAGGTCTTCCCGCACATTGAACTTGACTTGCACTGGCCGTTGTGCCAGGGCAGGGGCATACATAAAAGTAGCCGGAATATTGAGGTGCGCATGCGTTTCATCTACCTGCGAATAGGTCCCATCGCCCCGGTTGGCAAAAAGAGTGTAACTCAGCACCACCGTTCCATCATGCCCGCTGATATTCCACTGATGTGGATTAGGACGGCTGACTTCCAATGCTTCGCCCTGACTATCTACCGCTTTGACGTCATACACATTCTTGGCAAACTCATGCAGGGCATAGCGCCCGGGAGAGGTGCGGCTCATGCGGACCTCTAATACTTTGTTCTCCAGGTGGGTAAAGGTGGCTTTGATCTCAGCTTCATGATGTACCGCATTAGGAAAAGAAATCTCATAAGCATTATGACTTTGGGCAAAAGCAGCAGGAAGGCACAGCAATACAAGCAGGCAGGCAATGGAAATAACTCTCATAAGTGTAGTGTGGGTTGGCAGTAAAACTAGAACTGCGAAAATAAAGATAATTCCGAACTATATCTAACTTAGAAAGTGGACGCACGCGCTAAAAGCTGGATGTTGCAAACGCGCGCCGGTTAAGTCCGACAGTATCTAGCGCGCGTTTGTAACGCGTGCTTATCTGCTTAATTAAAGCAAACTTATTTCTATTAACCCTTTCTTTCCTGCGTAATTCCTGGCGGAGCTGTACCAATAATATTGAGGTTCATCTACTAATTCAGCTTCTACGGGATTATTGTGGATATAGCTTAGGCGTTGGTCAATCATTTCATTGCGGTCCAATAAGATGGGATGATTACCATCCTGCCAGATTTTGTAGCTTTTTACTCTTTTCAGTTCTTCTGCACGTTTTCTAAATGCTCTTAGTAACCAATCTTTTCTACTCTCATTCATCTCATGCAAACTCTTTATTATCTGCTTATTGGGGTACTTCTTCAAATCGCGAAGGATATCAGAGAGCGGTTCTCCATTTGAAGAAATAATCAGGTGAGCATGGCTGGGCATCAGCACCCAAGCATGAATGACCAAGCCTTTGTGTTGCTGGCAATGCTGTAAGGCATTCACCATAATATGGCGAAACTCCTTGCGGGTGAACAAATCAATCCAATACACAACAGTCATTGTCACAAAATACAGTGCATCAGGGTCATGTATTTTGTACTTTTCTGACATGGGGTTAGGTGTTTAGTGTTGTGGGATTATAGATAGATAGAGAATGGGCACGCGTTGCAAACGCGCGCCAGATAAGGTAGCGCTTACTGCATATTTCACCTAGAAGGTACCACGATTCCCATGGCTTCCAGCAGTTGAGGATTGTCTTTGCAGGCGAGTTCGGCAGTGCTGATGAAGTAGCGAAACCATTGACGAAGCTTCAGTACTGCTTTTTGCTTCATCTCCGTAACCTGCTGGGCCTGCCGGCGACTATCAAAGTACAGCACCTGTAGCTCGGTAAGCTGAGCTATCAGTTTTTTCACTTCCGTAATTTCTTTAGGAAGAATACCTACTGGCTTCAACACTTCTCCATCCAGATATTTATAAAACTGCTGCACCTGATCCAGCCAATCCGGATAGCGTTTCTTCCGGTTTCCCTGTACTTGTAGCTTCTTGAGCATGTCTTCATCTTCCCGGTATACAAAGCGGGCGGCAGTACGGTGTTTGCTATAGATGCTGTCAATGGTATTGCGTACCTGGTTCAGGCGACGCTTTGCTTTTTCTGCGTTGATTTGAGAATCCTCCTGCTTTGTCTGCCAGTTGAGCACATCATTGCTTAATACATTCCCTACTTTTACCTTTTCAAGGCTTAGCCCTGCTTCTGCCATAGCTGCTTCCAGCTCAGGGATAGTGGTGACGGCCTGCACGGCGATGTTAACATAATAGGTCAATTCACTTTGACTGAAAGATGAGATTTTCATAAGCGTTTTAGTTTATTGTAATATCAAAGGTATAAATATTAATATTTAAATAAATTGTAGGAATAATGCTAATATAACATGGACAGAAAATGTGTAGAATGATGAAAATGAGGCTCAAATAAGCCTGGGAACCACCTTCCCAATGCCAACCTGAGGCTCGGGTTGGGGTAGGGAGGCTGGTAAAAAGTCTTTTCTGAGGCTCAATATTACCCGGGAAGCAGGTACTGAGGGCAATCGGAGGGTCAAAACGTGTTTGGAAGCTATATACAATTGCCCTCTTAAGCCTCAGAAACGCTTCGGAGGCAGGTGACGAGTGGCAACCCGAGGCTCAGATCAGGCTTGGTCAGCAGTAAAATGGGTGTGCGGAGGCTCAGAAAGCGCAGGGAGGCTGGCAATGTAGGGCATCGGAAGGCTAAATCACTGAAGAGATAGTGCTTCAATCTTAGCCCTGACTCATAAATGCTTCTGGTTTAGAAGTGAGGTGATTGAACTGATACTCATTCTTGCGCGGGTTTACAAAAGATGCCGAAGCAGTACCTTTACTCCTTTTTCTAATAGGTGTATGGCTTACAAGTCAACATTCTTGCGCGGGTTTGCAAGGCGTACATAAGTAACGCTCCTCACCTTTCAAATAATTGTATCTCATACAACTCAATCATAACGGTCAAAGACCATCTTTCCCTTGTACCACAAAGCATCTACTTTTAGTTTGTTAAGCGAGGATTTATCTATCTCACTGGGGTTTTCCTCCAACAGCATCAGATCGGCCTCATATCCGGGTAAAAGCCTTCCGGTGTTCTGATCGGAGTGATTGATATAAGCTGGTGTGGTACAATAGCTTTCGTAAGCCTCGTCTACCGTAATTTTTTCCTGGGGCTGCCAGCCACCTTCAGGTTCTCCATTGTCGTTGGTCCGGTTTACGGCAGTAAAGATATGTTCATGAGGGTTGAGAGGCCCGATGGGGGCATCAGAACTGGAGGTAAAAATAATATTATTATCCACCATGCACCTTCCTACCATTGCCAGTCTGGCCCGGTCTTCTCCCAGCCACTGACTATACTCAGCATATTCTTTTTGGATAAAGGCCGGCTGAGTCTCTACAGGAATATTTTGTCTGTACAGCATGCGCAGCAAGTCCCAGCGGGTATTCTGCATGTGGATGATCCTATGGCGCATAGGGTTACGATTAGGATTGGCGTGGAGAATTGCCTTGGCGGCAGTTTCTACCGCACGATCTCCTATGCAGTGCATTGCTACCTGCATATGGTTATCTTCTGCCAGTTTGAGCATTTCATTAAGTTCGTCCTGCTCGTAGATAAGGGTCCCATAGGTACCCTGGTCATGATAAGGGAGGTTGAGGGCAGCGGTATGCAAACGATAAGTACCATCTACAAAAATCTTAAAGGCACCTACCCGCACATTGCCTTCTCCGTCTCCGGTACGTTTGTTATGTTTTTTGAGGTAATCTTTCATATCCTCAATGGAGTACACATAATGATGGAGATAAGCCCCGAAGGTCAGGCCTACTTCCTGGTCCAGTTCGGTATAAGCCTGCCAAACTTTGTCGTAGGTCCCCAGATAGTTGAGGTCATCACTATCCACATGGGTAATGCCGTATTCAGCCAGAAATGAAAACGATTCTGCCAGAGCCGCCTTGGCTTCCGGCACTTCTTTGGCCCTAAAGTTCATCTTAATAAAGTGTACTGCCGTATCTTTGAACCTTCCAGTCCAATTCCCCTGACTATCTTTTTCAATAAACGCACTATGGGTTTTCTCAAAAGTCTTTTTCTTCCGCACAATAGCCATGGCCGGGGAATTCAGCACGCACTCATGTCCATCCTGATGCAGCAAGAAGATAGGACGGTCAATATTCAGGTAGTCCAGGTCCTGGGCAGTAAGCGGGTCTTGCCGGTCCTTAAAGTGATTATCTGTCAGACCACGCCCGATCAGCCATTCGTTACTTTGCATAGATACGCGGTTGCTTTCGTCCTTTAGTAATTCCTGAAGATGCTTCCAGGTATGCACCCGTCGCAGGTCACGCTCTTTGTGCATGAGCGAAAAACGAAGCAGATGAATGTGAGAGTCCTTAAAACTAGCGGCCAGGAAGCGCCCTTTGGCATTAAAAACCTCCGCTTTTCCTTTATCGTAGCCATTTTCTTCAATGGAAACGATACGACCATCATTTATCCTGACCTGAAAAAGTTTATTATTGGCAGGATGAAAAGGACGAAATAGGTGTGTATTGGTAATGAGAAGATCTTGCATGCTTATACCTTGGTTTTTTCACACTAACTTAAGCCAGCCTCTTATGTTACTGTATTCAGCATATTTGTCTGGGGTAATATTATCCCGGTCTTGGTTTTCATTGAGCTGATTGTCTGTAGCTAAAAAGGATTCGTTAAAAAGCGCTCATCCATTACCAAGCTTAGCAAAACCTTTTTATTTTAGAAGTTGCATTGTCCATGTGGACGCGAACAACAACCTGACTGAAATGAATCAATACTACAGTATACCAGCGCGCATTTACAAGACGTGCTTACGAGCCTACTCTACACTGGCGTGCATTTGCAAGGCGTGCAGAAGCACTAAAAAACCCATTCTTGCGCATATTTGTAATGCGTGCTTACTATTTTACTCAGTACTTTACCTCACCGCCTGCCAGCCAAACAGCAAAAATGATGTTCCTGCCGCTGATGAAGACTGGGAAGTGTACCGCGGCACTGCCGCTGCCAATCAGTTTTCTGCTTTGGACCAGATCAATACCACCAACGTTCAGCAGTTGGAGCCGGTTTGGGAATACCACAGTGGAGATGCCGGAGAGCGTACCACCATACAGTGTAATCCGCTCATCATTGATGGTGTTATGTACATTACTTCCCCCAAGCTGGCCGTAATTGCTCTGGATGCGCAGAGCGGAGAAGAACTCTGGAAGTTTGTACCTGAATCGGAAAACACCATTTCAGGTGTCAACCGGGGGGTAACTTATTGGCAGGAAGGAGAAGAAAAACGTATCCTTTTCACTGCCGGTTATTACTTAATTGCGCTGGATGCCAATACGGGTGAAATCATCACGAACTTTGGCGATAATGGCAGGGTAGACCTCAGAGAAGGACTTATTTATCCTGCTGAAGAGCTCAGTCTTTCGGCTACTTCGCCCGGTATCATCCATAAAGACCTGATCATTATGGGCTCGGCTACGGGTGAGGGCTATAATTCATCCCCCGGCTTTGTACGGGCTTATGATGTGCGTAGCGGAGAGATGGCCTGGGTGTTCCATACCATACCGCAGGAAGGCGAAGCTGGTTACGATACCTGGGACTGGCAGGAGGGAGAGTGGTATGGAGCAGTCAATGTGTGGGGAGGATTGAGCCTGGACAAAGAGAGAGGCTGGGTTTTCCTGGCCACTGGCTCGCCCTCTTATGACTTCTACGGAGCCAATCGCAAGGGTAAAAATCTCTACGGCAACTCAGTGATTGCCGTTGATGCAACTACCGGGGAGTATATCTGGCATTATCAGGTAGTACACCACGACCTGCTGGACTATGATCTGCCCTGTGCGCCTAGCCTGGTGAGCATTACCATAGATGGGGAAGAAAAAGACGCGGTGGTGCAGCCTACCAAGATGGGTTATCTGGTGGTACTGGACCGTGAAACTGGCGAACCACTCTTTGAGATGGAAGAACAAGCCGTGCCCGGCTCTGACATACCCGGAGAAGAAGCCTGGCCTACCCAGCCTTATCCCAAAACCGGCTTCTATACCCGCCAGACTTTGACCGAAGATGATTTAAGAGAGTTTTCCACCGGCACCGATGATGATCCATTGGAAGAATACAGGCAATACCGCTACGAAGGACGATTTACCCCTCCTAGTATACAGGGAAGCCTGGCGATGCCCAGCACCTGGGGTGGTGGTTTATGGGGTGGTGCTTCGGTAAATCCTCATACCGAAGTCATGTTCATCAATGCCAACGAACTGGCCTCCATCAACAAGATTCGTCCGGTAACGGTGCGGGATGAGGTTGCGGTAATGGATGATCAACCCGATGCAGAGCTCAGTATACAGCTAGGCCAGAATCTGTACGAACTCAACTGCTCAGCCTGTCATGGAGCAGATCGTCAGGGTATTCCTCCTTCTTTTCCGTCGTTGATGGAGGTAGGCGAACGATATGAAAGTGATAAAATCGCCGGAATCATCAGGAATGGAAATGGCGCTATGCCTGCCTACAGCCAATTTCCGGACAGAGAGCTAGGCTCTATTGTTAGGTTCCTGGAGGAAGGAGGAGAAAGCATGGAAAACACTACTGTATCTTCCTCAGAACAGCGACCTCAGCGCTATGTGACAGCCGGTTACAACAAATTTTTAGACAAAAAAGGCTATCCGCTATCCAAGCCGCCCTGGGGCAGCCTCAATGCCATTGACCTTACCACTGGAGAACTCAAGTGGAAGATACCTTTAGGCGAGATTGAAGAGCTAACCGAGATGGGTATCCCCGTTACCGGCAACCGTACATTTGGCGGCTGTATCAGTACAGCGGGAGGATTGGTGTTCATTGGTGCAACTACAGACGAGAAGATAAGAGCTTTTGATGCGGAAAGCGGTGAAGAACTATGGCAGGCTGAGCTGCCCGCCGGAGGGTATGCTGTTCCGGCTACCTACATGGTAGAGGGTAGGCAATATGTAGTGATTGCTGCCGGGGGCGGGGGGAGAGGTGGTACGCCTACCTCAGATACCTATATCGCTTTTGCCCTGCCGGAGCAGGAGTAATAGATGCTGGTCAAAATTATTTCCGGTGGGCAGACCGGTGTAGATCAGGCAGCCCTTCGTGTTGCGCAGGATTTGGGCCTCCAACACGGAGGCTGGTGTCCACCGGGACATATTTGCGAGGATGGCAGGATACCGGAAAGCTTTACACTAATGGAAACCCCTCAGGAGAGAAGTGAACATGCGCCTAATGTACCCCGTTCTCAGCGTACCGAATGGAACGTAAGAGATGCCGATGCCACGCTGATCTTAACTTTTCATACACAACCTGAAGATGCCAGCACCCTCTGGACCCTCAAAGCTGCGGAAATGTATGACAAGCCCCTGATGATGCTTGATCCCAGGCATAAACTATCGGAAGCTCAACTTGTAAACTGGCTGGACCTGCATCAAATCCGGATACTCAATGTGGCCGGCCCTGCTGAAAGTAGAGAGAAGGGCATAGGAGAAGTAGTTTTCGCATTTCTACGTGGTGCAGTCCTGAACAATCACAGGAAATATTGAGCTAAAAGGGGCTTACCTGTATGCATTTCTATTGCTTATCTTTCTGTTGGTTTTATGAGGAAATAAAACTGCTTCTGCAAGAAAGGATTTGCAAATAATTTTCGTCCAAATTTGATGAACTACTCCACCCCGAGTGCGGTTATCTGCTAGAAAAGAATAAAAAAGACGGAGCACTCTAATTTTCCGTACTTGTATTCTATATTTGCGGTTTGGCTAAAAAGTCAGGCCAGGCAAAGCCCGCTTATGGACTGGTGTAAATATATCATGCTGATTGTTAGTGGTTTATATTTGCATGTCCTCATAGCTGGTTCTTTAGACATGAAAAATTATTTCTGTAGCTCATGAAGATAAATCTTTCGTCTCCTACCACTTTTGAACACCGTCATAATGGCCCTCGGCCGGAAGAAATCAAGGAAATGTTGCAAACGATTAAGGCTTCTTCACTGGAAGACCTGATTGACGAAACCATTCCTAAAGCCATACAGCTCAAAAAAGCCCTGAAGCTTCCCGAGCCTAAGTCAGAGTATGACTTCCTGCAATCTTTCAAAAAGCTTGCTGCCAAGAATAAGGTATTCAAGTCCTATATTGGCATGGGCTACTATGATTGTATTGTGCCCTCAGTTATTCAGCGAAACATATTAGAGAATCCGGGTTGGTACACTGCCTATACGCCCTATCAGGCTGAGATCGCCCAGGGCAGGTTGGAGGCTTTGATCAACTTTCAGACCATGGTGATGGACCTGACCGCTATGGAATTAGCCAATGCTTCCCTGTTGGATGAAGGAACAGCCGCTGCTGAAGCGATGAGTATGTTTTTAGGTTTACGGAAAGGAGCTAAAAAGAAATCACATACCTTTTTTGTAGATAGCCGCACCTTCCCCCAGACCCTAGACGTGCTGAAAACCAGGGCCAAGCCTATAGGCATCAATCTGGTAATTGGCGAGTTGAGCGAGCTTGATCTTAGTAATGAAGACCTTTTCGGAGTATTATTGCAGTATCCCGATGCCGATGGAGCGGTACGTGATTATAGTGCGCTGACGGAAGAAGCCCATCAGCAGGATGTACATGTAGCGGTAGCTGCTGACCTGCTGAGTTTGAGCATGCTTACCCCTCCCGGAGAGTTCGGTGCCGACTGTGTAGTGGGTACCAGCCAGCGTTTAGGCGTGCCTATGGGCTACGGCGGACCTCATGCGGCTTATTTTGCCACCCGAGAAGCGTACAAAAGACAGATTCCGGGCAGAATAATTGGAGTATCTCAGGATGCTAATGGAAAGAAAGGCTACCGCATGGCTTTGCAAACCCGTGAGCAGCATATTAAGCGTGATCGGGCCACCTCCAATATTTGTACTGCGCAGGTATTATTAGCTGTAATGGCAGGAATGTATGCGGTTTATCATGGTCCTAAAGGTATCAGAAAAATAGCGGAACGGGTACATGCCATGGCTCATCTGCTGGAAAAAGGATTGAACAGCTTAGGTTTTGAGCAGTTGAATAGTGCTTACTTTGATACGCTTAAGGTGAAGGTAGAAGATCAGGCATTACTGAAAAAGATAGCAGAGGTGCAGGAAGTAAATCTTCGTTATGAAGATGATTTTGTTGGCATCTCAGTAGACGAAACCACTCGTCTGCATGATATACAGGCTTTGCTGGAAATATTTGCCCAGGTAGCTAACAAAGAACTGGCTTACGATTTACACGCTGAAACCAGCGAAATCACCATCAACTGGCCGGAAAATCTACAACGTACATCTGAATACCTGACACATCCGGTCTTCAATATGTACCATGCGGAGCATGATATGCTACGTTACATCAAAAGTCTGGAAAATAAAGACCTCTCGCTGGTACATTCTATGATCTCACTGGGGTCTTGTACCATGAAGCTGAATGCTGCCACCGAGATGATGCCGCTGAGCTGGCCTGAATTCGGAGGCTTGCACCCTTTTGCTCCCCTTGATCAGGCTGAAGGCTACCAGACACTTTTCAAAGAGCTGAAAGCGTGGCTAAGTGAAATCACTGGATTTGCAGAAGTCTCTCTTCAACCCAACTCCGGTGCGCAGGGTGAGTATGCCGGACTAATGGTGATACAGGCTTACCATGAAAGCAGAGGGGAAGGTGATAGAAATAAAGTACTTATTCCAACTTCTGCACACGGTACTAACTTTGCCAGTGCAGTCATGGCAGGCTGTGATGTGGTTCTGGTCAACTGTGATGAAAGAGGAAACATAGACCTAGAGGATCTGAAGGCCAAAGCGGAGAAGTATCATTCTCAGATTTCATCATTGATGGTTACTTACCCCAGTACCCACGGTGTGTTTGAAGAGGAGATCATGGAAATCTGCGACATCATACACCAGCATGGGGGTCAGGTGTATATGGACGGAGCCAATATGAATGCTCAGGTCGGGCTGACCAGTCCGGCCAATGTAGGAGCAGATGTTTGTCACCTTAATTTGCACAAAACCTTTTGTATCCCTCACGGTGGAGGTGGGCCAGGAATGGGACCAATTGGTGTAGCAGCACATCTGGAGCCTTTTTTACCCGGAAATCCGGTGCATAAAGTAGGAGGTGAGAAGGCGATTCATGCCATCTCCGCAGCCCCTTATGGCAGTGCCAGTATTCTGACTATTTCTTACGCTTATATCGCCATGATGGGTGGTTCAGGACTTACCAATGCTACCAAAACTGCGATATTGAATGCTAACTATATTAAGCAACGATTAGATGGTCATTACCCGGTGCTTTATACTGGAAAGAATGGGCGGAGTGCGCACGAGATGATCATTGACTGCCGTGAGTTCAAAAAAGCAGGCATTGAGGTAGAAGATATCGCCAAGCGACTGATGGATTATGGCTTCCACGCACCTACGGTGTCTTTCCCGGTACCTGGTACCATGATGATAGAGCCTACCGAAAGTGAGTCCAAAGCCGAACTGGATCGTTTCTGTGAAGCTTTGATCAGTATCCGACAGGAAATTAAAGATGTGGAAGATGGTATAGCTGATAAAGAAGATAATGTGCTGAAGAATGCGCCACATACAGCTGAAGTAGCTTTAAATGATGAGTGGAAATTCAGCTATAGTAGGGAAAAGGCAGTGTATCCTCAGCCCTTCGTCAGAACACATAAGTTCTGGCCGTCTGTAGGTCGTATTGACAGTGCCTATGGAGACCGGAACCTGATGTGTAGCTGCATTCCGATGGAAGCTTATCAGGAGGCAGAAGGGCAGGAGCAGGAAGTTGCGGATTTGGCTTAAGAGAATCATTAGGATTGATAAATCAAAAAAGGCTTCCTTAGGACGAGGAAGCCTTTTTTATTTGTGAAAAAATCACTTCTCTTCTCTGATGAGCTTAGCAAAGAAGTGATTATAAAAGTGCTGATCAAAAAGATCAGTTAGGGATTAACATACCCTGGATTTTGGGTAGTCAGATTAGGATTATTCAACATCTCTTGGATAGGAATAGGAAACAAAAGATGCTTGGCCTGTAAGGGCTGGTTAGAACTCAGGTTCACGTGACCTACAAAATCATCAAATCCATTGGTGGTTTCATTGTACACTTGTCTCAGGCGTACCATATCAAACCAGGTGATGCCTTCGTAACAGAACTCATGCCAGCGTTCTCTCCAGACTGCCTCTCTGAAAGTATCCTGTGTAAAGCCTCCAACAGCAGGTGTGGTCAAACCAGCTCTGTCTCTGACTCTTTTCAGAGCATTTACAGTCTCAGCAGTAGGGCCACCTACTTCATTCTGTGCTTCTGCGTAGATTAATAACACTTCAGCAAAGCGGATCATGGGTACATTAAGGTTATCCTGCGCAGTACCGGGGACCCCCTGAATACCATTGGCAATCACATTAAAATGCTTGAAAATATAAGGAGCGCCAAGGTCAAAACGTACACCGTTACCATTTTCATAATAGGTTGTATAAAAATAGCCTTCCTGATCTACCGTTCTGAGGTCACCCTCTTCATATGACTCGTAGAATGAAAATGTAGGCACTGTACTTCCTGTACCTGAAGGTCCGCGGTATGAAACAGGTTTGAAGTTAGGAAACATATTACCCATAGGGTTACTAGCTACCAGGTTATTATACTGTAGCATAAATATATGTTCTACCTGATTGCCTAAGGTTTCATCATGCACTTCCATATAGGTATCAAAAAGATCTATTGGGCCGGCATTATCAATAACTTCCTTAGACTTATTGGCTGCCAGCTGGTAGTATTCTGCGCCCAGGTTAAGCGGCTGACCCGCCATCGTCAAATACACTTTAGATAATAAAGATTTGGCAGCAGATTGAGAAACTCTCCCGGTTATATCCGTCCAGGCTAAACCTGCATTCTCGGCATCAATAAGATCATTCACTATTTGATCGTATACCTCTGCAGTAGGGGTACGTGAAGGGAAAAAGTCTTCGGAAGAAGCAGATTGAGGAAGCAAAACCAAAGGAACATCTCCCCAGAGGCGAACAGCATAAAAATAAGCCCAGGCTCTAATGAATTTTGCTTCGCCTAATATCCTGCTTTTTTGTGCTTCATCCATAGGGGTAATATCAGGGACTTCTGCCAGCACCAGATTGGCATTTGCAATCAGCTTATAAATGCCTCTCCACCAGTTTCTGATATGACCAGTATTTCCATCCCAGGTAAGAGAGTACAGATTGTTCAGGTCTGAGTTCTGGGCAGTTTCAGTAGTGGAAGTTCCTGTCGGTGCTTCAAGTAGTTGCCAGTTAGACGAAAATATGCCAGCGCCATCTCCATAAAACCTGGTGTCATCATAAACCGCAGCAATGGCAGCCTCAGCATGATCAGGTATGGTATAAAAGCTTTCAGGAGTAAGGTTTGACGGGTCTTCTTCCTCAAGAAAATCTGAACACCCGGTGACTGCCAGGATTATTCCGCTTAGGAAAATCCTGCCAATATTTTTTATTGAATAGAATTTCATATGTAATAGTATTCGTGATTTAATAATAATTAAAGATCCACCTTGATGCCCAATGTATAGGTAGTAGGCTTAGGGTATTCATGCCATTTCATACCTTGAGAAAACACATTATTGCTATCTCCACCACGAATAGGAGTTATCTCAGGATCTCCAATGACTTCATCATCCACGATCAGGAAGAAATTTTGCAGAGAAGTATAGATTCTGAGGTTACTCAGAGCAATTTTTTCCACAAAGCTTCTGGGGAAAGTATAGCCTAATACAAGGTTTCTACCTCTGATAAATGAGCCATCCTGTACCCAGTGAGAGTCAACGTTGGTTACATATCCGGCGCGTGTATTACGAATCTGAGCAATCATGGTATTCTGGTTTTCAGGGGTCCATGCGTTCAGCACAGTAGTGTAGCTGTTAGCCAAGGCCTGACGGTCTTCGCTGGAGTGCAGGTTCATATCCATGATGTCGTTGCCATACATAAATTGCAGATCAAGCATCAGGTCAAAATTTCCAAATTGGAAATTGTTGATAAATGAACCCCAGCCTTCGGGGCTACCGTCACCGATGATCATACGGTCAGCATCAGTAATGGCTTTATCACTATTGACATCCAGGTATTTGATATCTCCTGGTAGCATTGTCAGGCCGTTTCTGTAACTGGTAAACTCAGCAGCTTCAGCAGCTTCATCGGTTCCCCACACGCCTAGGCGCACCAGACCCCAGAAAGAGCTGGCAGACTCACCTTCGGTGATAATGCTGGTCTCGTTCGTGATGCCAGGACCACCAACGCCAAATATCGGAGCACGGGTGGCAAGCTCAAGCACTTTATTTTCGTTGAATGAAATGTTAAAAGTGGTGCGCCACTCAAAAGTACCATTGTCAACGTTTACGGTATTTATCGCAAACTCAAAACCTTTATTCTCCATTGAGCCTACGTTTCTGCGGATGGTAGCATAACCGCTGGTCTGTGGGACAGGAGCGTCCAGTAACATATCGGTTGTCTTTCTGTAGTAGTAGTCAGCTTCCAAACCAATTCTACCCTGGAATAATCCTACTTCCAATCCTACATCATATTGCGCAGTTTTCTCCCATTTCAGGTCAGGGTTAGCTAAGCGCAGTAAACCAGTACCACCCACTCTTGACTCATTGATCACGGCTGCGTAACCAGAGCTCAACAATGAAAGAGAAGAATAAGGAGGTATCTCTGAGTTACCGGTAAGGCCATAACTTGTACGTAGCTTCAGATTAGAAATTAGATTATTATCTTGCAAGAAAGCTTCTTCTGAAATTCTCCATGCTACAGCTGCTGAGGGGAAGAATGCATATTTGTTGTTATCTCCAAACTTGGATGATCCATCCATACGTCCGGTCAGGGTAAACAAATACTTGTTCATCAGGCTGTAATTGAATCTACCAAAGTAAGAGTTCAGTGCCTGGCGGTTGGCGTTAGATTCTACGAGGAGATTGTTACTTCCTGCGCCGATATTGTTGAACCGGAAATAGTCTGTTGCGAAGCCACGGGCTTCATTACCCATGCTGAAATAATCTGACTCCTGCCAGGATATACCCAACATACCGGTGAATGAATGATTTTCACCAAAATTTTTATTATAGGTCAGGTAATTCTCAAATGACCAAAACTGATCCTTTTCATTATCCAGCCATGCCCAGCCTTGCTCACCTTCACGAATTGTTCTGCCTTCGTAACGGTTTATTCCTCGGGTGACTACATTAGCACCCAGTACTGTTCTGAAGACTAAGCCTTCTGCTAATGTTATATTGGCAAAGGCGGATCCCAGCATAGTTTGCGTATTGATGATAAACTCCCTTTCCAATAAATTGTGAACCGAGCTACGTGTACCTTCCGCAAAGGGGTAGTCTCTATTATCAGCATAAGTGCCATCAGAATAATACACTGGAAGGAAAGGGAAATCCTCTACCATACGTCTTGGAATCTGGTCATTATAATCCACATTATTTTCAGTCTGGTAATTATAGCTGAGTGAAGTCCCAACGGTGAGCCAGTCTTTGACCTGCGTATCTACATTCAATCTTCCTGAATATCTAGTGAGAAACGAGGTCTTGTACAATCCATTCATATCTAGATAACCCAGAGAAAGTGAGTAAGTAGTCTTGTCACTCCCCCCACTAAAGCTTAACTGATGATTTTGAGACAATTTGCTTTGAGTGGTTTCTTCTATCCAGTTGGTATCAAAATAGGGATTGCCGTTAGCATCAAAAATCTCAGGGTCAGTTCTTAGTAAAGCAGGGTTAAGGTTTGCCCATCTTCCTTCTGCCCAGCCTTGTGGGTCAAACTTTTCCATATTGCGCCAGGCAAGTTCTTCCACTGCCATATATTGCTCAGTATTCAGTACTTCAGGTTTGTTAGGGCCATAGGTAACCGTACTGAGGTCTACCCCATAAGAGATTTTGCCTTCGCCTGACTTACCTTTTTTGGTAGTAATCAGAATAACACCATTGGCACCTCTGGCACCATAGATCGCTGTAGATGAGGCGTCTTTCAGCACTTCTACTGATACAATATCATTAGGATTGATATAATCAATCGCATTACTACGCTGAGTCTGGTTAGTTACTGGTAACTGTACCCCATCCACCACATACAAAGGGTTATTAGAGGAGTTGATAGAACTAAAACCACGGATACGTACGTTGGATTTTCCTCCCGGACGACCAGAGTTTACGTTAACCTGCACACCGGGAATCCTTCCTTGTATGGCCTGATTCAGTGATGGCACCGGGCGAGATTCAAGCTCTTCTACGCTTACTGAACCCACGGCACCAGTAAGGTCTGATCTTTTTTGGGTACCATATCCAATCACTACAATTTCATCCAGTGACTGAATGTCTTCATCCATGGAAATATTGACTTCAGATCTACCATTGAGCGGTACTTCCTGCGAGACATATCCAATGGAAGAAAAAACCAAGATATCATCATCATTAGGCGCACTAATACTGTATTTACCATCAATATCGGTAACAGTACCAACCATTGTTCCTTTCACAAGTACGTTTACGCCGGGTAGGCCTGAGCCATCATTAGCAGCAGTAACCGTACCGGATACGATGATCTGAGGTGCATATCCCAGTACTTCTTCTACTACCTGATCAGCGGCTTTTTTGTCGCTGATATGGATATTATCTCCCATGCGCTTAAAAGCCAGTTGAGTTTGCTGAGAGATGCTTCTCAATACATCACCCAGAGATTTTGTATTTCCCTCCAGCGATATATTATGCTTCTTCTTCAGTACTTTTTCATTGTATACAAAATGGAACTCAGTTTCTTTTTCAATCGTGTTGAGAGTTTCCTGTAGACTTGCCTCATTCAGGTTTATTTCTACAAAAATTTCTTCTATACTTTTCTTTTGATCAGGGCTGTTACCGGCCAGGAGCAGGCTGCAGAAGCAAAACTGAGCGAGCACTCCAAGCAGCAGAAACCTGCCTAACGTAGTTGATTGTAGTAATAGTTTAGGTTTCATTAATGAAAGTGTTATGGTTTGATTTAATGTCTATTGATGCAAATGATTGATACTACTACCGGAGTGCTTACATCAGATTTGGTAGTCAGTATTCCTCCTGGAGGCTACTGGGTATTAAGTTGATAGGATTATGCCATTCGCATGATGGTTTAGTTTACTTGATGGTGATCTGATTATTATTGATTTCGTATTCAAACTCAAGCACGAAGCTCATACCTTCCAGTACACTTTCCAGAGATCGGTTGGTATACGAGCCACTAAAGCCGTTTTCAATACCTTTTCGTTGAACTTCAATTTCTACTCCGTACCAGCGTTCCAGGGTAGTGATGACTTCAGCAAAGCGGGCATTTTTAAAGTATAATCTGCCATCTTTCCAGGAAATCACCTCCTGATACTCAAATTTCTTTTTTGTAAATGCAGTATCCTGATGGGTGTATAATGCCTGCTCACCAGGAGCTAAATGAAGGGTTTTTTTCTGCGTAGTATCTTGCTGTTCAACTTTTACTTTACCACTTACCACAGATACGGCAATATCATCTTCATTCGTAAAAGCTTTAATGTTGAATGAAGTGCCCAAAACGGTGGTGGTAATGCTCCGCGTGTAAATTCTGAAAGGGCGTAAAGTATCCCTGGCTACGTCAAAAAAAGCTTCTCCTTCCAGAAATACTTCCCTGCCGGAAGAAGGCTTGTATTTCAGGGTACTCTCAGAATTTAGCTGAATAACAGTGCTGTCTTTAAGGGTAAAGGTTAATTTCTCACCTTTAGCAGTCTGTTTGATGATATATTCTTCTTCCCTTGACTGCTCTTTGGTAAGTTGTTCAGAAGTTAGAAAAGAGTCTTTCAGTTGATACCAGGCGGCAGCTGAAATAAGCAAGAGGGTAATAACAGCCGCATATTTCCAGCTTTTCAAAAATTGCCCGGAGGCTGATCCGCGTTTTTTGTGGGTAGGTTTATGTTTCTGCTGGCTGGCGTCTATTTGCTCCTCTATGGCAGTAAACAATTCTTCTTTACTCCACTGGTCATTGATTTGGTGTTTTTCTCCATTCCAGTAGGCCTTAATCTTTTCTGAAAGTTCCTGGTCTGCTTCGCCGGAAAGGTACCAGGCAAGCACTTTTCTTTGTTCTTCAGCGGAACATTCATGGTTAAAGAACTTCTCTAAAAGGTTCTGATCCATACTGACTGAGCTGTTTAGGAGGTTGTATACTGTATATACAATCCACCTACTCCATTTACTCTGTCATGACCAAAACTATTTTTGAAACACTATAAACCGATCCATACCATGAAAAAAATCAGACTCCTCTCAAGAATCTTATTTTCTTTCAAAAATTGCCGAATGGCTATCTCTGCCTGGTAGATATTATTTTCTATAGTTCTCTTAGATAGATTGAGCTGGCTGGCTATTTCTTCACTCTTCAGTCCTTCTTTTCTACTCAAAAGGAATATCTGTTTGTGTCGGGGAGGTAAGGAGTCAATAAACTGAAGGGTGCACTTTTCAAGCTCAGAGAAAGTGATGAAATCTTCGGTGGTGCTTGCCGAAGCGGATTGATACTTTACATAGGTCTGCATACCTGCCAGTTCAATGGCCTTCCTCTTATGTAAGTTAAGAATTTTGTTTTTGGTAATCGTGAGCAGAAATGCGTTGAGAGAGAGGTGTTCTTTAAGGCTTTCTCTTTTCTCCCAAAGTTTCAGAAATACACTTTGCACCATTTCTTTGGCCTCTTCTTCGGTGAGGTGAAAACGGAGGGAGACATAAAAGATTTTGTCTGCATAGTGATTGTATACAGCTCTAAAGGCCTCTCTGTTTTCCTTTTTAATTTCGGAAATCCATTGTGCGTCCTGCTCCATCGCAGATGAGAAAAAATTTGTTTAAGATTGATATTATTCAGATTAGCAAATAAAGCTTAACCTGCTATCTATACGTTTGGCCTGTTATCCTCGCTTGTGGTCTTGATGAGCCATTATTTAATAGTCAAGTGATAGTTAGCTCTTTTTTTCATGAATATGCAAAAAATATACATTTATTATACTATCGTTTTGGGATTTAATAATTACATAATATACGATTCCGACAGTTTAACCTAATGCTAATGAAAAAGCTGAGTTTGGTATGGAGGTCTTTTAGTTTTTTTCAAACAAGTGTCGGTCAGCCTATTAGTAGATAAATTAAGACTAACTTTTTCTTTGTAATTGCCCTCTTTTTCAAATAAAAAAACTGATCAGGTTACAAAATTTGTGTGGCTCTTTACCAATAAATAAAGATCAACCTTAAACTATTAGTAATGAAAAAGAGAAGCAAATTAACCCTGATAAAGACCCTCACTCTGGCCTTTCCCTTAAGCTTACTGTTAAGCTGTCAGGAAGAAAGTAAAGACATCGTTCCTGAAACTATCCAGGAAGACTCACAGGAAGAAATGTCAAGAATGGCAATGGCACCGGATATAACCGAAGCACCGGCATCTCAGGATGTACAGGAGGATATTTCTAATCTACGCTTTCCGGAAAGCAAGAAAAAGTCTGCCAATGCCAGGACCACCGCAGCTGGAGTAACTGACTATGTAGATTTCAATGACCAGATGGCGCTGACGATTATTCCAGACAATGCCAAAAATACTTTTGCTACCTGGCCATACTACATACAGCAGGTAGGCAACGCATGGATACATGTAAAGGAAAATAATGGAGCAGGGTATAATCCGGCATTTACTAGCAATTACCAACACTACCACCTGAGCTATCAGAATTTTACCCCTTGTTTTACCGGCGGAGGAGAGTTTGGTAAGCCTTCCGGCAACTCATGTGTAAACATTAACCCCGTCCTGGAGCCACGTGTAGTGGATTCCCATCATGGTTCTCAATGGATCAAAATCTATGCTTATGATTATGATAGTCCTAAAAGAACTTTTGACCTGCTGGGCATTAAGGTTACCAATGGTCCAATTCAGTTGTGGTTTAAGAAGAAAGGCGGGGGATGGTGGAGATGGTCAAGTTTGGGCGAAGGTACCTGGAATCTTTCGGCTTATTCTACTGAGATCACTGAAATCCTCATCGGTGGTACCAGCAGCAGCAGTTTCGGATTTGACAATGTAAAAGTCAAAGTGCCTTATTATTAATCTGATATTGGTGATTATTTAATAATTGCTCGTTTTAACGTAATATAAGCTTCCTGATATTGGGAAGCTTTTTTTATGGTTCAAAGAAGTTGTCCTTATGCTTGACAATCCAGCTTACTAAAAAATAGAGGATCAGGGCACTACTTACCATAGCGATTATCAATAAGCTGACATAAGCATTTCCTAAGCCGAAAGTCAGTTCTGTCTGCTCCATTTCGGCAGCCAGTGATTGAAATCCAAAGGCCAGAATGATCAGCCAGGGCAGAGAAGCGATGATCAGCACACTCACGATTGTGACTGTCAGTATTAACAGGTTTTTAAGTTCATCCATGCCCTCTAAGTTAAGCACAAAGCTGAAATATTACTGTACCTTCTTTACACTGCTGCTGATCAGTACGATGCAGATGCCAAGTATAGATACCAGGGCAAATGCCCAGCGTAGATCTGTGACCTCGGAAATATAACCGATTACCGGCGGGCCAAAAAGAAAACCCAGAAAGCCTACTGAAGAGACCGCAGTAATGGCGGAACCAGGAGACATGGTCTTGGTTTTTCCGGTTTCTCCATACAGCAGGGGTACAATGGTAGAGACTCCCAATCCTACCAGCATAAAACCAAGTGTAGCACTAATGATATTAGGGAAGGCAACAGAAATCAGCAGTCCGGCGGCTATCAAAAGCCCGTTTAACTGTATCATTCTGAAAGTACCAAATTTCCCAGCCAGCCGGTCTCCTATAAAGCGGGCAGCAGCCATACTACACATAAAAGCTACATAGCCCACAGCCACATACGCTTCAGGTACTTCTACTACTTTTTTAAAGTAGATACCGCTCCAATCAAACATGGTACCTTCGCAGATCATACCGCAGAAAGCAATCATGCCCAATACCAGAAGTTGCCGGTCAGGCATTACAAACACTTTTTGCTTTTTTTGTTCAGCATTTTCATCTGCCAAGGTATGCTGATAGGCGAATATTAAAAGAATGAGCACCAGTCCTCCTATGATACAAAAATGTAGGAAGGGACTAAGTCCCCAGGAGATAAATAAGGCTCCTAGTGCTGCTCCGGCAAAACCAGCCAGACTCCACAGACCATGGAAAGATGCCATGATGGAGCGTTTGTACAAAGCTTCAACCGCCACTGCCTGTGTATTGACCGACACATTGATCAGATTACCTGACAAACCGAAGAAAAACAAGATGATCATCAGCACCCAGCTTTCATCTGCCAGACCGATAAAAGGCAAGGTAAAGATGTGAAAAAGGGTGGCAGCAAGCATTGTGCGCTGGCTTCCCAGACGCGCTACTGCCCAGGCAGAGAAAGGTAAGCCGGTAAGTAAGCCAAAAGGAAGCGCAAAAAGTACACTGCCCCAGGCTCCGTCGCTAAGCTGTAAGTGTCCCTGGATATTGGGAATGCGGCTGGCCCAGCTAGAAAAGATTATTCCGAGAATTACAAAAAAAGTGCCCACGGCCATTCTGGACACATTTGCGGAAGGAGAACTCTTAACTACATTTAATGACATACACCAGCTCGGTTCGGCTTTAGAAGGCACAAAGAAAAAATAATTTTGGCACTAATCTATAAAAAGCCGAGGCTATTTAAAGCGAAAAAAATGCGCTCAAAGAGCCTGAGATAGCAAGTGCCACATTTTTTTGCTTATTAATAAAATTTAAAATTTTGATAACTTAAAAATGCGCAATAATTGAATAAAAAAAGAATTGTATATTCAATTGTATAGAAAATGCTGCTTTTAATTTATCATTTTTGTAATAAACAAGATAGTAACTTATCTTGAAGCCTTACTTGCTTATAACAACCTACTTATGCCTTCTATCAACTTTACACAAATACAGGAAGACTCTCATACTCCCAAGTATGAGCAGGTGATGAATTTGATCAAATCGGATATAGAAAACGGGATTTTTAAAAGAGGAGAACGCATTCCTTCTATTAATGAGACCAGTGAAGACTTCCTGATTTCACGAGACACTGTTGAAAAAGCTTATACCAAGTTAAGAGAGCAGGGCATTATCAAGTCTGTACCTGGTAAAGGTTACTACGTTAACTGTGACCAGCCGGTAGATAAAATTCGCGTACTGATGATTATCAACAAGATCAGTGCTCATAAGAAAAAAATTGTGCAGGCTTTTGTGGAAACCCTGGGAGAGCAGGCTAGTGTGGAGACCTGTGTGCATAATTACAGTACTGAAATGCTGAAAAGAATATTGGACGAAAACCAGGGTAACTATCATTACTATGCCATTATTCCCTGTTTTAAGGATTTTTCTGATAAAACCGTAGAAGTAATCTCTTCAGTACCACGCGAAAAACTGCTGCTGATTGATAAGGATGTAAAAGCGCTGAAAGGAAATTATAAAGCAGTTTGCGAAAATTTTGAAAGTGATATTTATGATGTACTGGCATCATCTATGGATCGCCTGAGTAAGTACCAGAGAATCAATTTCATTTTTCCTGACGGCAATCAGTATGTATCCGATATCATGACGGGCTTTAAGAAGTTTTGTGCAGCCTACCACTACGAATATTGCATCACCAATGTGTTTGACGCGGATTTGGTAAAGCCTCGTAGTCTTTACATTGTCATTGAGGAAGATCAACTGGTCAACATCATTAAGTATTGTAAACAAAACCAGTTAGAGATAGGCAAAGATGTGGGCATCATTTCTTACAATGATACTCCTATCAAGGAAGTGCTGCACGATGGCATAGCGGTGATCTCTACCGACTTCCAGAAAATGGGAGAAAACGCAGCTAAAATGCTTCTGGAGAAGCGTACCGAGAAGCTTAATAATCCCTTCTATATGATCAGGAGACCTTCATTGTAAACATGATTTAGATATACGGATGTATATATCTTTTATTTCCTGAATTTCAGACAGAGGGCAACTATCACCTTGCCACCATTAAAGTCTTTAAAATAGTTATTCATCTTTTCATAAAACTGCCAGGAGATTACTAAGTAGTTGAACTTCCTCTAGCTTTTTAAGACGCTTTTATTCCTATAGGATTGTTTCCTATATTGCTATCATCCTATGCATTCCATTGAGCGTGTTTTACAGATCAAAAGGCTGCTGACCTATAATTTTCTGGCCTGGTGTCTGCTGGGGATCCTGGCAGGGGTAAAACAGTATAGCTATGCGATCAGCTTTGGACAAAGTTTTGAATGGCAAAGCATGATACGCTATCCGTTCTCAGCCTATCTCAGTTATTGGGCACTTAGCTATCTTGTCATAGACTTTTTTTTATATACCAAACGGTGGAAAAGCACTTCCTTTGTCATTTTTCATATTTTGATGAGTATACTTTTCGGTGTTTTGCACAAAAGTATGGCTTACATCAGCGGCCTTTTACTGGAACGCCTTTTTCTTCTTCAAGAAAGTCTGGATTGGAGAGCATTACTCCAGCTTTGGGGAGATACCTGGTTTGATATCATCAATGGAGTAGGCGTGTATTGGCTTATCCTATTTATTTTGACAGCACTGGATTACCGGCACCGCTATCAGGATCAGGCATTGCAGGCTCTGGGTCTTAAAACTCAGCTCAGTAACGTGCAACTCAATAGCATGCGTATACAATTGCAGCCCCATTTTCTTTTTAATGCCCTTAACGCTATCGTCATGATGGTAAGACGTAACGATCAGGACAAAGCCATCAGCATGATCATTGGTTTGAGTGAGATGCTGCGTAATAACCTCAGCCAGAAAAGAAAACAGTTCATCAGCCTGGAAGAAGAGTTAAGTTTAATCCAGCACTATCTGAGTGTGGAGCAGGTTCGTTTTCAGGACCGTCTGCAGGTAGAAATGCATATTGACGAGGATACAAAGCAAGCACAGGTGCCCAATCTGGTGCTGCAACCTATTGTGGAAAATGCTTTTAAACATGGGATAGCCCACTCCCTGGGACCGGCAAAACTTCGCATCAGCAGCTATTATGAAAATAATCGTTTGATCTTAGAGGTTTACAATAGTACCGATGTAGCGCCTCATGACTGGGTGATGACCAAAAGTAAAGGCATAGGCTTGCGCAATACCATTGACAGATTACGCCAACTCTATCAGGGCAAAGCGCACATACAGTTTACCGCCCAGGAAGATAGTGTGCTGGTCAGACTCAGCTTGCCGATCAGTAATACGGATGACAAACCAAACGTAAAAAAAGAAATAGCAAGCGAATGATCATGAAGAATTTAATCTTACAAGTTCGGACCAATTACTTACAATTTTCTGCTTCAATCTAAAAATATGGACAAGTTTAGATGTATTATAGTAGATGACGAACCAGAAGCCCGGGAAGGTGTGCAGCATCTGCTGGAGAAAGATAAAGAAGTAGATGTACTTGCCCTCTGTGCCAATGGCCTGGAAGCGCTGGAAGTCTTGCAGGATCAAAAGGTAGATTTGCTGTTACTGGATATACAGATGCCCCGTATCAACGGTTTTGAAGTGCTCAACAGCCTGGCTCCTGAACATCGGCCCGAAGTAATTTTTATTACCGCCTATGATGAATACACTTTGCAGGCATTTGAAGTACATGCCGTAGATTATCTGCTTAAGCCTTTTACGGACGAGAGGTTCTTCAAAGCACTAGATTTTGCCAAAGCCCGAATCAGGCAGCAGCAGTTGCATGAGAAACAGCAGCGTCTGAATGAATTGTTACAGGCTCAGCAGCGGCAGGCTGTCGGGGGCAGGGAGGGAAGTCTGCTTTCCTCAAACTCAGGAAGTACTACCGGCAGGTTGGCGGTGAAAACAGAAGGCCGTGTGCATCTGCTCCCCCATCATCAGGTACTGTGGATAGAGGCTTATGATTATTATGTAAAGGTACATACCAAAGCACGTTATTTTCTGCTGCGCGATAGCATGAAAAATATGGAAAAGAATTTACCAGCCGATCAGTTTGTTAGAATTCACAAGTCCAGTATTGTCAATGTAAGTCATGTGCAGCAGATCAATACCGGAGGAGTAAGTGAGCTGGAGCTACAACTGAATACTGGTCTTACCCTAAAAGTCAGCAGAAATTACAAAGACCGGATTAAGCGTTTAATGAATAACGAGTAGTGATTAATGAATAATGACGAATGAATAAAATGATAAAAAGAAGCTGTATACTTTTGTTAATGTTTAGTATAGCCTGCCAATCCCCGAAGCAGGAAAAAAATGTAGCATCCACTGAGGAAGCAAGCCAGGAGGAGCAGAACTTATCTCAAAATGTAAGTCAGCCAGAAGATGACAGTGTGATAGAGATTGAGCTAAGTACAGAAGCTTTGTTGGGCAAAATTGAACCTGCAAAGGATAGTAGTTTTGTCCGGATAGCCTCTCAGTATACCAATAAAGATGAGATTTACCTCAGAAAACAAACCTATGAGGATTTTGTCCGCATGGCAAAAGCAGCCAGGGAAGATGATGTGAGCCTTCAAATTATCTCAGCCACACGAAACTTTGCTGTCCAGAAAAGCATCTGGGAAGCAAAGTGGAATGGTCAGCGAAAGGTTGATGGTATGGATCTGAGTCAGGCAATAAGCGATCCTCAAGAAAGAGCTTTGAAAATACTGGAGTACAGTTCCATGCCCGGTACCTCTCGCCATCACTGGGGTACTGATATTGACCTGAACGCCTTGAGCAACTCCTACTTCGCTTCCGGTGAGGGTAAAAAAGTGTACGATTGGCTGTTGGCCCATGCCCATGAATACGGCTTTTGTCAGGTGTATACTGAGAAAGGTGATAAAAGACCGCATGGCTATAATGAAGAAAGGTGGCACTGGAGCTATATGCCGCTTGCCAGCCAGTTTCTGAAGCAATACAACGAAAAAATCAGTTATGCTGAACTGGGTGGTTTTGACGGAGGTAGCGTAGCAGAAGAGATAGAAGCCATTCGCAAATACGTCAATGGTATAGCACCCCGCTGTATGAACTGGTAAGCTCAAAGTAGCCTGGGAAAACATCTTTTATCTTTAAATGAAATAATTTTTTCTTTGAATAGTGACTTTTAGTTACTGTCTCGTCTAATCATCATATTTATCAAATATAATATGATCAGACAAAATAGACTGGCACTTATAAGTGTCACGTTGTTAATAAGTACCCTCTTTGGTTGTGGTGTAAAGCAGGAAAATGAACAGTTACAAGCGCAGCTTGATAGCTTGCAGTTAGAGCTGCTTCACAGCCAGCAGGCCGCCCGCATGCTGGAAGAAGTAGGCGTGCTGATGGATTCAATAGATGCTGCCCGTCAGTATGTTGCCATTAATCTTGAGACCGGCCCTACCGATAATTACATCAAGCGGATGGAAAGCCTACAAGGGTATGTACTGGAGACTCAGGAAAGAATTGCTGAGCTGGAGAAAAGCCTGCAAACTTCTCAGTCCGTAAGCCAGACTTATGCAGCTACCATCAAGAAACTGAAAAAAGAAATTACTGCCAAAAACGAGGAAATTACTGCACTACAGGCTCAGGTAGAAGGGCTGGAAGCTGACAATGCTTCGCTGGTGATGACAGTAGCTGCCAGGGAGGAAGAGATTGTGCAGAAAACGGAGGAAATCATGGCGCAGAACGAAGAGCTGGCCAGTGCAGAGGCTCGTATCAAAGAGATGATTCTTCAACAGCAAATCTCTCAGGCGGATGCTTATTACGCAAGGGGCGAAGCCGTAGAAGAAATTGCCAGGCGTACGCAGTTGGCACGCAAAAAGAAACAGGCATCTTATCAGGAGGCTCTATTGCTTTACGAAAAAGCCTACGCATTGGGCAGAACTGATGCTAAGAGCAAGATTGAAACTCTGAAAGACAAGATTAGATAAGGTTAGGTTTTAAAGTGTTAAAAGCGGATGAGTTCTCTTCCGCTTTTTTTACGTCCTAAAACTAAGAAGCTGAAATGACTGCTTCACGATTGTACTTATTGCGGTACTGCACCGGAGACAAGCCGGTAATTTTTTTGAAAACAGAACGAAAAGCTTTGTTATCGGTATAGCCCACTTTGTACATCACTTCATTCACATTCTCTCGGGAAGATTCCAGGCTCATTTTTGCGGCTTCTACCTTTACCCTTTGAATGTATTCAGTCACTGTGTTGCTGGTAGCTTTCTTAAATCTGCGTTCCAGATTTCTTCTGCCCATGGCAAACATAGAAGCGAGGGTATCCAGGGTAATTTTTTCCTGAAAGTTTTGCTCAATAAACTCCTGTGCCTGCCTGATTTCCGCATCCTCATGCGTCTTCTGTCCCTGGAAAATAATAAAGGGAGACTGGCTGGTGCGATCAATGTCAATCATAAAGGCTTTAGAAATGAAAACAGCAATTTCGCGCCCTGCATATTTTTCTATCAGATAAAGTAATAAGTTTAAATAAGAATAAGCCCCGCCGCTGGTATAAATTCCCTCCTGTTCCGTCATAATCTTATCATCCACCACATGGGCTTCCGGATACATTTGCCTGAATTCATGGATAAACTTCCAGTGGGTAGTACACTGCCTGCCTTTTAGTAAACCGCTAGCTGCCAGGAAAAAAGAACCAATGCAAAAACTGGCTATTTCTGCACCATTATCATATTGCCGGATGAGCCAGGGGATAAACTCCTGATTACGCGCCAGCACTTTTCCCTGATCGCCGTGTACAGCAGGAATGATGATCAAATCAGTTTTAGTTACCTCTGCTATACTCAGGTCAGGATTCACGCTAAACAGGCCATGTTTTTCTTCTGTTTTGGCCAAACCTACCAGATGAACTTTAAATACAGGCTTTCTGCCCATCTCTTTGAGCAGGCCATTTACCTCTGATAATATTTGGTAAGTGCCCTCAATATTAACTACGCTGATGTGCCCGCGGGGAATAAGAATTGATACATGTTTCATAGCAAATCTGGTTTGGATTAATGTCGTGATTCACCCCTCAAACTGTCGCATTCGCACCCTCTAAAATTCGGAAATAGACCGTAGTATTGCAATATACTTAAAATAAGTTTTTTATTCTTAAAATAAGTTTATGAAAGAATATACATTCACTGAGGATGTGGCACTGATAGCGGTTACTGCACAGTCTTTTCCTGAAGGAATAGGCGAAGCTTTTAACACATTGATGCGCATGCTTCCTGACAGTCAGGAAAGAGTTTTTTTTGGAATATCTTATCCAAATAAGGAGAGAGGGTTGATCTACAAGGCTGCGGTATCTCAGGCTTTTGATGGGGAGAGTGCGCAGTACAATTGTGAGACTTTCGTGCTCTCCAAAGGAAAGTACCTGACTGAAACCGTGAAAAACTGGAGAGGGCAGGAAGAAAAGATAGGCTTGACTTTCAGGAAACTGGGCAAATCCCGGTCAGATATAGTAGCACCAGGCATAGAGTGGTATCAGGGAGAGGATGTGATGTGCATGCTCAAACTGGAGGCCTGAACAGAACAAATATTTTTTACCTAAAACACATAAGCGCATGTTGACACACAGTAAAGCATTCAGCGGATTTTCAGTTGACGATATAGAAAAAGCAAAAACCTTTTATGGAGAAGTGCTGGGACTGGAAGTAGCAGATAATCCTATGGGAATACTGGAAATTCATATAGCCGGAAGCAATAACATTCTGGTGTATCCCAAACCCGATCATGAACCAGCCACCTTTACCCTTCTCAATTTTCCGGTAGAGGATATTGATGAAGCAGTAGATACCCTAAGGGCGAAAGGAGTGTCATTTGAACGGTATGAAGGCGAGATCAAAACGGATGAAAAGGGAGTATTCCGCGGGGCTGAGCAGGCAAAAGGGCCCAACATTGCATGGTTCAGAGATCCTGCCGGAAATATCTTTTCCATTATAGAAGAAAATTAATGTCAAATTTATAAAAGCCAAACTTATGACAGATGTAAAAACAATGCAGGCACAAAAGATCACTACCAACCTATGGTTTGATGATCAGGCGGAAGAAGCCGTGAAGTTTTACACTTCTACCTTTAAAAACGCCGAAATTTTGGAGCTTACCCACTTTGGAAAAGAAGGCTATGAAATTCATGGCAAAGCCGAAGGAACAGTTATGACCGTATCTTTTCGGATAGAAGGTCAGGAATTTGTAGCACTTAACGGAGGCCCTCAATTCAAACTCACCCCTTCAGTATCCTTTTTTGTCTACTGTGAGTCCGGAGAAGAAGTGGACACCTTGTGGGGTAAACTCTCTGATGGAGGCTTTGTCATGATGCCTTTGCAGCAGTACCCTTTCAGTAAATACTACGGTTGGGTGCAGGATAAGTATGGTGTCTCCTGGCAGGTCATCCTGGCAGAGCAGGCTGAGATCAAACAGAAAATAGTGCCCTGCTTACTGTTTGTGGGAGATCAGGCAGGCAAGGCGGAAGAAGCTATGCAGTTTTATACCTCAGTATTTGAGCAGGCAGAAATTAAAGAGATTTCCCGCTACGGAAAGGGACAGGAACCTAATATGGAAGGGGCAATCAATTATGCTGCCTTTACGCTGAATGGACAGGAATTTAAGGCGATGGATAGCTATCTGGAGCACGGATTTACCTTCACCGAAGCCACGTCATTTATCATCCGCTGCAAAGATCAGGACGAGGTAGATTATTACTGGAATAGACTTTCTGAAGGAGGAGATGAAGAGGCTCAGGTTTGCGGCTGGCTCAAAGACAAGTACGGCCTTTCCTGGCAGATAGTGCCCACTGTATTGAACGATCTGCTTAGTAATTCTAATACCAGCAAATCACAAAATGTCACTAAAGTAATGTTGCAAATGCAAAAGCTGGATATAGCCACACTAAAACAGGCTTACGAGCAGGCATAGTATGGTGTTAAATCAGTTTTATTAAATCCAAACCTTTTTTCATTATGACCCATCATCAGGAATTTTTGCAGCGCTTCAACGAAGCTTTCTCAAGATCTGATACCGAGTATATTATCGCCCAGGTGACCGACGATATTGTCTGGAATATGGTAGGAGAAAATATCATCCGTGGAAAAGAAGAATTTACCAAATCAATACAAGCTATGAAGAGTGAGGATACTCACGAATTTAAAATCAATCATATGATCACACACGGAAAAACCGCCGCCGTAGATGGGATCATGAAAGTGACGGACAAATCCGGTAAAGTAAAAATCTATGCCTTCTGCGACATTTATCTTTTAAGCAGTCACAAAGATGGGAAGATTAAGGAGATGACTTCTTATGTGGTTGAGACCAATCATGAGCAGTAAACCCTACATTTTTCATCTTTCATTACCCATTAATCATTTTTCAATCATCACTAATCATTAAAAGACATGCCAATCCTTAATCCCTATCTGAACTTTAACGGAAATACTGAAGAGGCCTTTAATTTTTACAAATCCGTATTTGGCGGAGAGTTTATCGGAGGTATAAGCCGCTTCAAAGATATGCCTGAAGCCGGAAATGTTCCTGAAAAAGATCAGGATAAGATCATGCATATTGCCTTACCCATAGGAAAAGGTAATATACTGATGGGCACAGATGCGCTGGAATCCATGGGGCATAAGCTGCATATGGGAGATAATATCTCATTGTCGCTAGATGCAGAAAGTGAGGCTGAAGCAGATCAGTTGTTTGAAAAGCTTTCTGCCGGCGGTAAGGTGAGCATGCCGATGGAGAAAGCGTTCTGGGGAGATTATTTCGGAATGTGTACCGATAAATTCGGTAAACAGTGGATGATCAGCTATGCTTACAAGCAGCAGTAAGAGTAAAACACAGAAAACAACATCTGGTAGGACGGCTACATTGTCGTTCTACTATTCTTTTCTTCAAATCAGATACTAGAAACAATAAAAGCTATGCGAAAACTAAAACTACAGATGCAAACTTCCCTGGATGGTTTTGTGGCCGGAACCAATGGAGAAATGGACTGGATGGAGTGGAACTGGGATGCTGCGCTCAATGAATATGTAAATAATATCACCGCCTCGGTAGACTGTATCCTGCTGGGACGCAAACTGGCAGAAGGCTTTATTTCTACCTGGGAATCACGGCTTGCAGATCCTGAAACTGCAGATGATGCTGCCCATAAGTTTGTGCACACTCCAAAAATAGTTTTCTCTAAATCACTCCAGAAGATAGAAGGAAAAAACACGGAAGTAGAAAATGGAGAGCTTGCTGCGGTAGTGAATCATCTCAAAAGTAAGGAAGGACAGGATATCATCGTTTACGGTGGCGCTAACTTTGTGTCTTCTCTGATCCAGGAAAACCTGATAGATGAGTACAATCTGTTCGTCAATCCTACCGCTATCGGTAGTGGGATGAGCATTTTTGCAGGTCCGGAGCAGAAGAAAAGCTTTCAGCTTACCCATGCTCAGGCTTTTGAATGCGGAATTGTGGCACTACGCTATACTCCCCATAAAGCATAAGCCCTGGAAATAGCATGCGTTTTTTATTTAACCAAACCCAAACTCACTTATCATGAAAATTACTGTAAAAATCGTTCGTATACTGATGGGGTTAATCTTTCTGTTCTCCTCCATCGTGGTGCTGTTCAATTTAGTGCCTCAGCCGGAATTGGAGGGAAGTGTCAGGCTATTTAATGAAGGTGTAGAAGCATCCGTATACATGATGCCCATGATCAAAATCATTGAGCTGATTTGCGCCATTGCCTTCATCAGCGGTTTCTTCGTTCCTTTGGCGACTATAGTGATCTTTCCGATTGTAGTAAACATTTTCCTATTCCACAGCTTTCTGGCTCCCGAAGGTTTGGCAATTGCCATCTTCCTATTGCTGGGTAATCTTTTATTGGCCTATTACTATCGTCAACTTTATGCACCCCTACTGCTTGCCAGACCTATCTGAATATCTTTTCATTTCCTGAGATACGTTTATCTTTAGGTTGGATAAGCAGCAAGCTATGGAAGTACTGATCATCACCGGAGCCTGTGGGGTAGGGAAGTCTACCCTTGCCCAGGCCTGGGCCAAACTTAAAAATGGGGCTACCATTGAATGTGATTACCTGACCGAGTGGATCTACAAAGCAGATTTCCCGCATTGGACGGTAGAAGAAGAGAAGTTCGTTGCCGAAACTACTTTGGTACTGGCTCAGCAATATCTAAAGTATGGCATGCCGGTAGCCATTGAAAATGTCTGGAGTCCGCTGGGCATACAAATGTTAGTAGATGGCTTGCAAAAACTAACTCATGTCAGCAGCATCAAAGTGGTTTGGCTCTACTGTGCTTTAGAAGAAAACCAGAGGAGAGACCAGTTGCGCAAGCCCGAAAACCGGATGAATGAAAGGGTAGCCATCGTGATGCAGGAACAGCGCAATCATCCATGGCCGGACTACGTTCACCTCATAGATACAGGCACACTGAGTGTAGCGCAAACCTTAGGCGCTATAGAAGAACTACCGGTGGTGAAGTGCTAGCTTGTACATGAATAATCACTTTCCACTTCCGCTTCGCTTTGTTAAATTCAGCTAAAGATAACGTATGCTCTATGCCTGAGACTAAAAAATTATTTGTCATCTTCGGAGTCCTGCTGGCCTGTTTTGCCGTCATTACCCAGTATGTATTGATGATAGAAAACAGTCAGACTCCTGTGCTTGAAACCACTGTTCGCTTCTTCAGCTTCTTTACCATTCTGACCAATACTTTAGTCGCGCTATATTTCTGTACGATGTGGCTGGGCAGCAGTTCCAGACTGGGGAAATTGTTTCAGCGCAGGGGAGTCATCACCGCCATTACAGTTTACATCACGGTAGTAGGACTGGTCTATCAGCTCCTGCTGAGGCAGATTTGGGAGCCGACGGGCATGCAGAAGCTGGTGGATGAACTGCTGCATTCGGTAAACCCGCTTTACTTTATCCTCTACTGGTATCTGTACGAAGACAAGGCACAACTGAAGTGGCGCTTCATCCCTGTCTGGCTGCTCTATCCATTAATTTATCTGCTGTATATACTGGTCAGAGGAAGTTTCTCCGGCTTTTATCCTTATCCCTTTGTCAATGTGAGTGAGTTGGGGATGAGCCAGGTATTGCTGAATAGCCTGGGGCTGATGTTGGTCTTCATTGGCTTCTGCGTTTTATATATTGGCGTAGGAAAGTTACTGGCGAGACCTGCAGCAACACAAGCTTTCAGAAACTCATGAAAACCTGATTTATTTTACATATTGCAGATCAATACTGAACAAAAGTACCATGACCATTAAAGAGATCGCACAGGACTTCTTGCAACTGGCTGCTCAGGGAGCTTCCCGGGAGGCTTTCAGTAAATATGCAGGGCAGCATTTCATCCATCATAATGCCTACTTTAAAGGAGATGGGGAAACACTGATGCTGGCGATGGAAGAAGATGCCAGAGAAAACCCTGATAAGGTCTTTGAGATACTCAGGACATTGGAAGATGGCAATCTGGTAGCGGTACATTCTAGTATCAGGCAAAACCCTGATGACTTAGGCGCGGCAGTAATCCATATCTTCCGTTTTGAAAAAGGCAAAATCGCCGAACTCTGGGACTTTGGGCAGGCCGTACCTCCGAATATGCCCAATGAAAATGGGATGTTTTAAAGAAAATAAAGTATGCGTGAGAAGCCTAATATCCTATTTGTCTGTGGTAGGAATAAGAGAAGAAGTAAAACTGCTGAGCAAATATTCCGAAACGATCCCCGCTTCAACAGCCGTTCAGCAGGTTTTAGTCCTAAAAGTCCGCATCAGCTCAATATAAACGACAAACAGTGGGCCGATATCATTTTTGTGATGGAAGATGCGCACCAACAAAGAGTTAAAAAAGAATATAGAAGCCTCAATTTACCACCTATTGAAGTGTTAGGAATTGAAGACGAATACAAATTTATGGATAAGGCATTGATTGAATTACTTGAATCCGGGGTAAACGCCTACCTTGAAATCATTGAATAAAAGAAGTGAAACAGCCACATTGCATAGCATTCCTTGCATGAAAAACCTTTTCTTATTTTTTCTACTCCTCTCACTGCTAAGCTGCCGCAGTAGCAACGAATCAGCTACCCATAGCATGCCTGCACATAAGCGCACTGAGCTTGCTGAGGAAGTACACCAGTACATTGTACACGACGAGTCGCTTATCGCCATCACCCACGTAAAGCTACTGGATGGACTGGGCAATCCAGTACAGGAAAATCAAACTATCCTGATCCGCAATGGCTACTTTGATGCAATAGGTTCATCAGAAAAGATCATTATCCCTGAAGGTGCCAAAATCATAGAGGGCAGGGGGAAAACCATTATCCCCGGCATAGTGGGCGTACACAATCATCTGCACATGCCGGGGCAGCCCTTCATGGGCAGTACAACCAGTAAACTGTATCTGGCAGCCGGTGTTACCACCATTCAGACCTGCGGAGCAGCTTCGCCTTATGAAGAAATAGCACTGGCGGAGCAGATTAAACAGGGAGAAGTTGTAGGACCGGATATCGTCACTAGCGGACCCTACTTCACCGGTCCGGGAGGTAATCCCAATATGATCATTCCCCGAAGCGAAGCCCATATCAGGGATACCATTCAACATTGGGTAGAACTGGGAGTACGCTGGTTCAAAGTATACCGCCATACCCGCCCGGAAGATCTACAAGTCATCATTGATGAAGCGCATCAGCACGAGGCCAAGGTAACCGGGCACTTCTGCTCCATTACTTTTGAGGAAGCGGTCAACATGGGTATAGATGGTATAGAGCACGGCCTCAACAGTGCCAGCGATTTCAGAAAGAACAAGAGCTATGGCCAGTGCAACGGCTCAAGAGGCTATATGGACAGCCTGGAAATCGGAAGTGAGGTAGTTCGTCGCCTGCATCAGCATATGATTGATCAGCATGTATTTCTCACCTCCACGCTGTCTATTTATGAGTCCAGCATCCCTAAGCGTGCCCTGGCCAACGAGCGTACCCTCAAAGCCATGTCGCCTGATCTGCTGTCGCAGTACCAGGAGAGAAGGCAGCAGTATGAAAATGAGCAGGAGGATGGTATACTTAGAGAAGCACGGCTGAAGCGGATCATGGCCTTTGAATACCAGTTTTTTAAGATGGGTGGCACCCTCACCGCCGGAGTGGATGCCGGCAGGCACAATCTGCCCGGCTATGGTGATCAGCGAAACTATGAACTGCTCATAGAAGCAGGCTTTAGCCCGGAAGAAGCGATCATGATCATGAGTAGCAATGGTGCCCGGGTATTGGAGGAGTCCGGTATCGGCGCTATCGTACCGGGAAAGCGGGCTGACTTCGTGCTGCTCAATGCTGATCTTACTGCCGATGCTTCACTGATCAAAGAGGTGAAGTATGTATTCAAGGAAGGCTACGGCTATGATCCTCAGCTACTGATCAAAGAAGTGGAAGGGAAAGTAGGGCCATAAGCCCTGAATGCTTAAGAAAGCTAAGTAGCCATTCAAAATAAATTACAATCCTGGCGCGCGTTTGAGTGCAACGGAAACGCGTGCCCTATTCAGCACTATGCCTTCGCCTTCACTACGATACCCAGGGCTTCCAGCAATTGGGGGCTGTCTTTAAGGGCAATGCGGGCGATGTAACGAAAATCCCTCATCCATATTTTCAGCGCTTTAATGGATTCGTTACGCATACGGGTAGCTTCTTCCGCTTCCCCTTTGCGCATCATCCGCTGGTTACGGGCATCAGCCACTGCCTGTACCATGGCTTTGGTTTGGGCCAGTACTTCGGCGCTTAAGCCCTGAGCAGACAATATATCGGCATACTCCTCAGCTTTGGTGTAGAAAAAATTGGCCTGTTGTACCCATACTTTAACGCTACGGGACACCTTCTGCACATTGAACTTAGCCAGGGTAGAAGGCTCTTTCCTGAAAACATACTTCACGGTAGCGACATGGTCCATAAACGTATCAAACGCCTCTTGTTCCTGTGATTTTAGCTGACTGGCAATCTCCTGTTTGTCACCATATAAATTGATCATCTGATTTTGCCAGCCTTTGGCCTCGGTAAGCAGTCCGTCACCTTCCAGAAAACGCTTGGGATTAAAACCGTGCAGTCCCATTTTCTTCTGGATTTCCTGCTGTTCTGTGCCGTTTTTGATGTACCTGTCGCCCTCTTCAAAGAGGCGGGATACCATCACCATATTCTTTTGCATAAGGGTATTTTTATGATAAAGGTAAGGAGGAATAAATATGCAGCGCTTTTCATATCACTAAGTATTATTACGCTTGTTATATTTATGAAGACTGAGCATATAATGGCTAAATACTGCCAAAATAGCCTTGGACACCTAAAATTAAATTACCAATATGTGTGCATACCTTACAGTGAGTACACTGTTTAGTAACTAAATGTGTACAAACCTTACTGTAAGTTGACATTAAAGCTACTTTATACACTACTTGCAGGCTTGTTTGTAAAGGTTTCAGGGGCAAAAAACCCTGTTTAACTGACAAAGTGGCACTATTCAGTAACTTTACACACTACTTACACGCTGGTAAGTACACGTGAAAGTAACAAAATGTCAGCTTGCAGCCGATGCAGCACAGTGTAAAGTAGGTTGAATATCAGCCAACACCCTTTACCATAGAGGCCTTAGTTACTTTATACTGTATTGAGGAGGGTGTGTGGTGTGATAGTATGTAGGGCAAAGGCTTGTGGAGCTACCGATTAGTGGACAGCGACAGATTGGATAATAGCGTGTATACCACTATATTAATGTGTGAATATGCTATTCATAGTGGCTATACTGTAGTCAGGCACAATTATAAATAAAGAAAAATGAAAGTATTCGGAGATAGATTATACGAAAAAGTTGTTGAAGCAAGAAACATTCTCTTTTTACAAGGAGAAATCGCGCAATTAACTTATCAAGCTTTTGACAAATATGTGCAAATTATAAATGAATCAGAAGAAGAAGAAATAGAAGTCACCTATCCTGTTGGTTTCAGACCAGACAATACAGCTATTAATTCTACTCACAAATATACAAAGGATATACTTGTTGGACGGTACGAATATTTAGGATTAAACCAATTACCAATAAATGGAATCTATCAGTTAGTAACAACAATTGAAGCGCTGCTTGGAGACATTTTAAGGGCAACTTTAATTGAGTTCCCAGTAAAAATATCAAATAAAAGAAAAATTGATGCTGAATTAGTATTGGAAGCCCATTCCCTCGAAGAAATAAAAATAGCGTTGGTCAATACAATTATTAATGAGTTGGCTTATAAATCTCCTAAAGACTTCGCAGAGGAATTTTCAAAATATGTTGGAATTAAGCTTTTAGAAAAGCCCGCATTTCATAAATATGTAGAGCTTAAAGCAACAAGAGATATTTATATTCACAATCAAGGAGTTGCAAATGAGATTTATTTGTCAAAAGCTGACACATTAGCAAGAGTAAAGGCTGGAAATTTTTTACCAGTAGACATTCAATACTTTTTGCAATCCTACGAATGTTGCTTGCAAGTAACAGAGATACTTGAAGGTGAATTAAATAAAATATGGCCAAGTCCTGAATATCTAAAAAACAAATCTCAGAATCTTGAAGAGCAAAAAAATGAAGCAATTGAACAGGCAGTTGAACAAGCAGAAGAAAAAACAACGGAAGAAGAAGAAAATAAATAAATAACTCTCTCCGTGGTCTGTGCCGCCCGGGCCGGGTCCTCACAGACCTTTCTAGACAGAGATAGTATTCAATATTATGTTTAGCTATAATACATCAGGAGAGTCAATTCAGAAATTCCCCTATGGCATTGCAGGAGGTATATTTCTGGACTGAAATTCTGTGAGGACTTAGCAGAGGCGGCACAGATTAGGGGAGGGGGGTATAAAACAAAAGCAGTTGATTTGTGACTGCTGATGAGGGATTGGATAATAACGTGCATGCTGCTATATTAAAGTGTGAATATGCAATTCATAGCAGCTATACATTAGTTGTAGCCAATGCTGATGCCCGAACCATGAAAGGAACAATGTTGAAAACTTTAAAATACACGCTGGCAGGGATTCTTACCTGCATAGTTGTATTTGTTACTACTGTCTTCATACCCTATTCTACTATTGGTTTTCCTGTAAAGGGATATTCAGAATTAGTGATAAAGAACGTCAACATCGTTGACCTGAAAAATGATACTATTTTACAAAACCAGCATATCCTGGTTGAAGGAAAGCAGATAAAAGAAATAAGTGCAGAGCCATTACAGAAGAAAAATGACAACCAATTAACTATAAATGGAACAGGTAAATATTTGATTCCGGCATTGTGGGATATGCATGTCCATTTGACCAAACGGTCACCCAATAGTGCTTATGCCCAATTTGTTATCAATGGTGTAATGCATGTACGTGATATGCGTGGATCTTATAACAACAGGGATCACTTTGCGTCCACTCCCCACAGGATTAGAAAGTGGAATCATAAAGTAACCGATATGGAATTATTGGGACCTATCGTTCATAGTATCCCCAGTTTTGCTATTGAAGGGCCCAATCCCATGTTTGACAACTCACCTGAATATTTTAATTGTGCAAATAGTGAACAAGCTAAAATGTTGGTAAACTATTTTCAGGCACAAGGGGTGACTTTGATCAAAACATACAACAACATTCCCAGAGAGGCATTCTTCACACTGATGAGAGAAGCAAAGAAAGCGGGGATTGAGGTGGCAGGTCACAAACCCGTTCGGGTGAGCACGATAGAAGCAGCTAATGCAGGGATGAGGAGTATGGAGCATGCCCGATTTTTAATCTGGGATAGTTTTAAAGGGTCACAAAAACTCAGAAATAGTGATAACCCCAAAGGAAAAGACAATACCAAACTCAGAAAGCAAATGCTTGACGAGCACGATACCCTTTTATTGAAAGCAAATTTGGATGCATTAAAAAATAATAATACCTACTACTGCCCTACACACCTGACCAGAAAGGCTGATGCTTATGCAGATGATGAGCGTTTTAGGGCAAGGTATGACCAGCTCAACCCTATTTTCAGGTTTTTATCATTTGAGGATCTGGATGCGACGCTACAAGAAGACACAACTGACTTAGGCAGAGAAGTGTACCATGATTTTTATAGCAAGGGTCTTGAAATCACTAAAACAGCAAGTGACTCTGGAGTAAAGATATTAGCCGGCTCAGATGTGCCTGAACTACCAGGAACTTCTTTAATTGACGAACTGCAAGAACTGTCAGCTACGGGCCTTTCAAATTATGAAGTCCTGAGGACAGCAACTTTGAACCCTTCCGAATATTATGGTTTGGATAAAATTCACGGAACTATTGAAGCAGGGAAAAATGCTGATTTAATACTGCTTTCTCAAAACCCTATTCAGGAAATATCCAACCTAAAGAGCGTATATGGTATTATTTGTCATGGAACGTATCTGAATAAAGAAGAAATAGGACATCTAAAACAAAAAATCCATTCAAGAAACAATGGATTGTTAATGTCGGCAAAACTTTTCTGGGATATGCTGATGTATACGACAATATAGAAGCGGCATTAAAACGACCGCTTATACTAACCATTATAGCCAATTAAGAGTGAATGAGATGAAGAAATTATCTTTAATGATCATTTTAGTTTTGATTATCCGGGAACAAGGCTATGGTCAATCTGACACTCCCATTTTCATTGGCATTCAACCGAATATTACAGTGGAACCGTTCTATGACGAAGGCGAATTTGACTTAGACATAGTTCCAATAGTCTTTGAAGCTTCTGTAGGTTTAAGAACTAATATTAACGTGAGTTCGGAATTTAAGTAACTGTTAATGAGGCTTTTGAGAGAGTAATAAGACTAAAATTTGAGTAAATTGAGAATTCCCGTTCATCAACGCTCAAATAATAGTCTTATGTACAAGCCAAAATACGAAGAAAAACTGATCCATATGTTTATGTTGTTGGATGATTTTTGCAAAGCTTTTCGCACATGGCAAGAAAGTAAGCAAATAGGTATTCTACCAAACGGTTCGGGACGTCCTTCTAAACTATCGGCAAGTGAAGTGCTTACGATTTTAATCTACTACCACTATTCTGGCTATAAATGTTTCGCCTATTTTTACAAGGACATGGTTTTGGGAGGTGCACTAAAAAGTTATTTCCCCAATGCAGTAAGCTACAACCGCTTTGTTGAGCTTATTCCCGATCAGTTAGCTCTACTGTATATATTCTTGAAGTTTTGCACGCTTAGCAGTCGTAGGACAGGTACTTATTTCGCTGATAGCAAAAAACTACCAGTATGTAATAATCTGCGCATTCATTCCAATAAAGTCTTTAAGGGTATAGCTCAGCGGGGCAAATCATCTACTGGTTGGTTTTATGGGCTAAAACTACACTTGCTCATCAATGAATACGGAGAAATAATCAATTTTATCATTACTCCTGGCAACATCGCTGATAATAATGATCAGGCCTTGCGAATACTGCTGTCAGGATGCCGGGGGAGGTATTATGCCGACAAAGGTTATCTGACTAAGCTCTTTGAAGAGTTATATGAGCAAGGACTTCATCTGATCACCAAGATCCGGAAGAACATGAAAAATAAGCTCATGCTTTACTCTGATAAAATCAAGTTAAAGCAAAGGGCACTCATAGAATCAGTGAATGATCTGTTGATGACTGTTTTTGATATCGACCATACCAGGCACAGAAGTCCAATTAATGCTATCGCTCATGCCTTCAGCGGGTTAATAGCCTACTGCTTTTATGAGCAGAAACCTTCAGTGTTTATAAAACCCTCATAAAGTAGAATTATCGAACTCACGTTAATATTAAAATTTCACCAACGGTAAATTATCATTTTGGAGGCACAAGCAATGGAATATCTGACGTGGGAGCCAATGTGGTTATTCCATTTTTTTTTAAAGCTAAGGATACTAAAGCTGACAGGCCTTACGGATTCTACCTTGGACCCGTCATTGGTTTTGGAAGAAATTTAATGAATAGTCATTACACCATTACAATAGGTGCAGAGCCTGGGTATATGTTTGAGACTAAAAAGCGTTTTACGATTTCAATGGGATTGCAATTAGGAGGGTCTTACTTCTCATACGATGCAGAGCCCAACAAATGGGTTACCCACTGGGGACCAAAGTTTAGTTTTGGTTTTTGGATAAACTAAAAATGAAATGATAAAAACCATTCGTTTCAGATTGAACACTTCAGTATTTCAATCCAGCCCTGCGCATAGCTAAACCGTTGGGGTTGTTAAAAAATTAATCATCATTTTATAGTAGATCGCTTATCTTCCGAAACAACAAACAGCATCTGGAAATTAAGCCTATATCGGTTGTAATCTCACTGCTCTGTTTATCAGGATGTGCTCCGGTCAGTAATGAGACAAATGATTTGTATGCGCCGGGCGAAAATGAGCTAGTAAGCTTATTACCCTAAGTAGCGACACTGATCAAGGAAAAGAAAAATTAAACAATCCGCCCGCATATGCATTGTTCCTGATGTTATTAAAGCAATAAAAAATATGGAAAACAGCAATGATCTTCCCCTACAGGATGGACGAATCTTCATCGTAACTGGAGCGAATACCGGCTTAGGTTACGAAACAGCCTTAGCATTGGCAAAAAAAGGGGGCAAAGTCATCATGGCTTGCCGTAACCTGTCAAAAGCGAATGCCGCTAAAACCAAAATAGAAACAGAGGTGCCCAAGGCGGATTTGGAAGTCATGGAAATTGACCTAAGTAGTTTACAATCTGTGCGCAATTTTGCTAAAGTATACCAGTCAAAATTTGATCGGTTAGATGTTTTGATCAATAATGCCGGAGTAATGATGCCGCCTTACACCCAAACGGAAGATGGATTTGAATTACAGTTGGGTGCTAATTATCTGGGACACTTTCTACTCACAGGATTATTGCTGGATACAATCCTGAAAACGCCCAATTCCAGGGTGGTTACATTGAGTTCAATAGCCCACAAAAATGGTAAGATCAACTTTGATGACCTCCAGAGTGAGAAGAAGTACTCCGCCTCAGACGCTTATGGCCAGTCAAAGTTAGCCTGTTTGATGTTTACTTTTGAATTGCAAAGAAGGTTGGAAAAAGAAGGACATCATCAAACGATCTCAACTGCGGCACACCCTGGTGTGGCCATGACAGAATTGAGTAGACACATGCCGAAGGTAGTGTATACCTTATTAAAATATACAGTTGCACCATTCCTTACGCATGCGCCCAGTGAAGGCGCGAAGCCAACGCTTTTAGCAGCCATTGGTGATGCCAAGGGAGGTGACTATTTTGGGCCAACTGGATTTAATGAGATGAAAGGAAAAGCGGGTAAAGCGACTTGTACAGACCTATCAAAAGATGAAGCCATAGCTAAGCGTCTTTGGGAAGTATCAGAAAAGCTAGTAGGGTTAAAGTATTTATAGATTATGCTTTTATTAACATCATGACCTACGTTGAGGCTCCATCAATGTCAATACAATGGCTGATGTGCAATTTGATTACTAAAAGGTAAAACATTAAGAAAGTCTCCAACAAACTGAAGGAGACTTAATGAATAGTACGTTAATCATAAACTTAATGTCTGTTAATAGTCAATTCAGCTTACCGATCAACGACTAAAACGCATTATGGTGTACGTACACGCAATGTGTCAAGTTCCCCTGGCTTAGTCTGAAAATATTTATTTTCCTACTATTATTTTTGCATTTTTGCTTACTTTTTTGATAATACCAAGTAGGTATTGCATTCTTCTCAGCTTTTTTCTGCATATTTAATAAAGTGGAGGTCCTCCCTTCACACTTGTTTCTTCAGGCAAATCAAGCGGTATGATAACTCACAGCTACAGATGATGAATACAATACTTAACAAGGAAATCTCATTGGGTTCAGCAGCATGGATTGCCGGAATGGGATTGCTCATGATGGTGTTTGCGGCTCCGGTTGCTGAGTTCTACATCTTTCAAAAGCTCTTCAGCGAAAATCCGGCAGAGATGAGTAGCAATATCATAGATCAGGAAGGTTTGTTTAAAACCGGCATATTTCTCCACCTTCTTACCCTGCTTTGTGATGTAGTAGTAGCCTGGGCTTTGTATATTTTTCTCAAACCGGCGCACAAAAGTCTGTCGCTGCTGACGGCCTGGTTCAGGTTAATCTACACGGCTATGTACTTGCTGGCGCTGGTCAATTTAGTCCAGGTCCTGAATTATCTAAGGCTGAATGAGCAGAGCGGTATGGTCATGCCGACTCAGCTAGATCAGAGTATTACATTTTATGTCAATGCTTTCCGGATGGAGTGGAGCTTCGCTCTGATGGTATTTGGTATTTACCTTCTACTCCTGGGGTATCTGGTGCTGAAGGCCGACTATGTGCCCAAAATTTATGGCATCCTGCTGCTCCTTGCCGGTTTAGGTTACTTCCTGGACAATCTCAGAGTGTTTTTTCTACCCGAACTCAACACTTCCTATCTGATGATTACCTTCTTCGGGGAGTTGGTGTTTATGGTGTGGTTGCTGGTCAGAGGAAGAAAGGTTAAACAGCTTCCACAAGTCAAAACGGATACTGTAAGTTAGTCATCCTTAAAACAACTCCTTTTTCTGATATGTATCAGTTAAGCTCTTGGCAGTATTTTAAGCTCAATAAGAAAACCACTATTTCATGCTTTAAAATATGTTCAGTTGTATTAACCGGCATTGCAACTACTATTGCTGTAGGGGTAAAGTTAAAAACATGAAAAGAGGAGGATTCATTGATGGTTTTTATTGCAAGTGAGCTCTTTGGATATGGTACTGCGCTGTTAATTTTTATGATCGCGTTAATTGAAGGTTTTATAAAAGCAAAACTGACCATAGAACGATACAATAGTATCCCTTTTCGGGTAAAGCATAGTTTATCTCTTGAGCTTCTTAAAAACCATTGAATCCAAAATATTGGTTTATGCAGTTTCTGATCGTAAGAAGAATTGAAGGAGGTTTTTATCCCCTAGATGAGCAAGAGGTAAAGAAAATGATAGGGTAAGATAATAGCTGTACACAGGAAAAAGCATGCCGGGATATATAGTAAAGTAGCTCTTTTACTGCTTACCCGGCTCAAAAGTGTAGAAGGAATAAGTAGTTGTCCACTCAAAGCTTTCCCCCGGCTGGGCTTCTACTGTCATATAAGGCTCAGGGCAGGCTGTGTTGACGGAAGCCCAGTAGACCAATTTCAACAGTGGTTGATCAGAGGTGATTTGTACACCTGCGCCTGTCTTCTGGTTTTCAATGTTAATGTGATAATCTGCTGCACTCTCACCAAACCCTTCAATGCCTGGCGTATACACATTTTCACCTTTTTGCAGCTTTTGAGTATAAATCAATTTATTGCCCTCTACCCTAATGAGTTCTCCAAAGCCCCGACCTTCAGCGCTAATGGGATAGGGAAATTTGGTTACAATATTAGGCCCGGTCGGTTCATCGTCAATGGTAAAGAAATTATGGTTGTATACTGAAGTCTCAAGGGGCAGCCTTCCGGTATTTTTCAGGCGGTGTTCCAGTAATAGTTCTGCTTTCCCGGGTACCAACCTCAGGGTTTTGGTATACTCGTAAGCATAACCTTCCTCACTGCGTAGTTCATGCACAAATTCAATATGATCAGCCTGTTTATTTACTTTCCACTTACCTCCATTGATAAACGCATAGGTTTTGTGAAACTGATAAGCTGAGGTATCAGGTTTGCGAAGCATACCCACGCCTATGACCAAGAAAGGATCACCGGCTTCAGCGTCTTCAAAACCAATGGGCGTAAAAGCTTCTACCGGTCCGGTAATGGCATCATGGGCCAGCGGATCATGCTCCCGCCAGGGTCCAAAAAATTCATGCCCTTTATAATTTAGGCTATTGATTACACCGGACCAGTCAAAGCGGGTGCCACGGTAATAGCCATTTTCAGCCTCGGGCAGATATACATCAAGTTTAAGGTGCTCATGATGGATACTTGCTTCAGGATGATTGTTCTGAGCAAAAGTATGGCAGGTCAAAAGGAAAAAACAGGGAAGGTACAAAAGCTCTTTCATGAGTATAAGGTGGTTGTCTCTCTAAATTAGCTGTGTTTTACAGACATCTGCAAATCTGAGTATAGCATATATACCATCAGCTTAAGTTTCTGAGCACGCTTGCAAAAAATAAGGAGGAAATATACTAAATTATGTACTGTCAGAACCTATTGCCAAAAGCGAACATGATCCTTCTGCGAATGCTTTGTTTTCATTAAAACCACTATACCTATGAACTGGTCACTTATCCTAAATATTCTACTGATGTATGGCATACTTGTGCTGGTTAACGTACCTGCACCCTTTTTAGGACTTGAGTTTGGAAGTGATTCCGATACTACACGCAGACTGTGGTATCAGCCTCCGGGCTTTGTTATTCCCATCGTATGGTTTGTGCTTTTTACCTTACTGGGCATTGGCCGGTATATTCTCTTACAAAATGGCGCAGAGGGATATGACCTGCTCATTATTGCATTGGCGGTACTATGCGCCACTTACGCTTATTACACCCTCGGCCTGGCCCAGCTTACGGGTGTGTCTGCGCTTTGGTACGGACTGTTTGGAAATCTGCTGGTGATAGTGTGTGCTCTCTTTGTTGCCTTTAAGCTATTTCCTCTATCTCAGACTACAGCTTTTCTGGTACTTCCTGTGGCTGTGTGGACGCTCTTTGCCACAGCTATCGTTTTGGGAGAGATGCGGTTTGAAAAGTTAATTTAAGACTGAATCATGCACATGGAAGTCAAAGACGGAGTAAAAACTTTTCATGCTCCTGCTAAACAAGACTGGCGAAAGTGGTTGGAAACTCATCATCAGACAGAGAAATCAGTCTGGCTTATTATCTATAAGAAGGAAAGTGGTGTGCCAAGTGTATACTATCCTGAAGCGGTAGACGAGGCCCTTTGCTTTGGCTGGATAGACAGCAAGGCCAACAAAAGAGATGCACAAAGTTATTATCAGTACTTTGCCAAGAGGAAACCCGGGAGCAATTGGAGCAAAGTCAACAAAGACAAGGTAGAAGGATTGCAGGCAGAAGGACTAATGGCAGCGGCAGGACTGGAAATGATAGAAATCGCTAAGCAAAACGGTTCGTGGACTGCCCTGGATGAGGTAGAAAAGCTCAGTGTTCCTGATGATCTTAAGCAGGCATTTGAGCAGAATCAGGCTGCTTTTGCTTTCTGGGAAAATTTTCCTCCCTCCTCAAAGCGAGCTATACTGGAGTGGATACAGAATGCCAAAAGACCAGAAACCCGACACAAACGCATTGAAGAAACAGTAAGACTTGCCGGGCAGAATATTAGAGCCAATCACTATCGGCAGTAAGATATTTGTTGAAGCCATCAGGAAAACCAAGTACTTCGCTCCTATTTGTTAATGGTGAGGTTGAACACGGATAAAAAATTGTCAGTATATTGTACGAAGAAATGAATTGAAATTATGAGTGTAGTCAGTGTAAATATACCCGATCACCTTCAGATTGACGATTTTGAAGTGAAAATGATAGTAGCCTCAAAATTATTTGAAGAAGGAAAATTATCTTCAGGTCAAGCAGCTGAGATTGTGGGCTTGTCAAAAAGAACATTTATTGAATTGCTGGGCAAATATGGCGTATCAGTATTTGCTTATTCCTATGAGGAGCTAGATGAAGATCTGAAAAATGTCTGAACAAATAATTATCGCTGATGCAAGTTGTTTAATTGGTTTAAAAAATATTGAACAGATAGAGCTGCTTCAAAAAGTTTATCATAAAGTTATCATAACTCCTGAAGTAAAGAGCGAATTTGGAGAGCCATTGCCGGAATGGATTGCTGTTGAAGATGCAACAGATCCAGTTAGACTATCAATACTTGAGTTAGAGTTAGATAAGGGTGAAGCTAGTGCTATAGCATTGGCCCTTGAAAATAAAAATAGCCTGCTTATTATTGATGAGGGTAAAGGTAGAAGGGTAGCGACAAGACTAGGGATTAAAAAATAAGGAACGCTAGGTGTATTAATTCAGGCAAAAAATAAGGGGCATATACTACAGATAAAACCTTTACTACTAAACTTGCAAGGTGTAGGATTTAGAATTTCTGATCAGCTTATTGAGGAGGTGCTGAAAAGAGTAGGAGAAAAATAGTTGAATGGTTATATCCAATATGTAAGTTTACAAAATCGTATTTTTCATATAAGCGCTTATTGATGCAAACCCAAAAGCCTTAAGATAAGCAGGAGTTGACCGGTATGGTAAGCAGAGTGTTCTACTACCAGGATGGCTTCCCTTAGCAAAGTTTGTCCGGAACCGTGAGGAATAGGGGCAAACAAATCATGATCAGGATTCGCAATGATATCATAAAGCTGCTGCCTTTCCTTAAAATAAGCGTCTACCAACTGATGCCATGTCTGCTCATCAGCGGGAGCTTTCTCTTCAGGCCAATAACCCTCCGGCCAGTCGGGCGAATTATAGTCCGGATTACGGGAAAACTCCAGAATGTCATACTGGGCTAGCCTGATATGATAAAATAACTGGTAAAAAGAATAAGGTAAGCCTTCGGGCACAATGCCCAACTGATCAAAACTAATTTCTTTTACTATATTTTTTATAGGCATAAAGGCCTGTCCGCCTTGCAGATGCTGGATCAGTTGCTCCCGTAACTGTTGATCTTTTTCAGTATTCATAGTTGATACTATTACTCTGTATTTATATTGTAAACAGTCATAATTTTATAGAGTTTGAAAGATTTTTCTTTTGTGGGCCATAAGTATTTTCAAATGTGTACATTGAAAGTGCCTAATCGCTGAACTCACCACAATTTTCCTTATTAAGCATAATTTGAATGATGGAATCAACAGAAAGCAAACAAAACAAATGGTCAGAGCAGGACTCTCAGAAGTTTATAAACTATGGTGACTTTTTTGTGCCTTACCGGCAGCAGCAGGCCGATATTATCTGTCAGCTTCTGCAAGCAGTGCCAGCTTTGCATCAGGTAGTAGATTTGTGCTGCGGAGCAGGTTTTTTGTGTAAAAATGTTCTGGAAAAGTTTCCTGAAGTAAAAGCACAGGGCTATGATTTATCTGATGAAATGTTAGGGGAAGCAGAAGAAAATCTTCAGGCTTTTGCTCAGCGCTTTACCACCCATCAGTTCAACCTGGCAGATACCAGCTGGCGAAAAAAATTACCGTCGGTTGATGCTTTTGTCTCTTCTCTGGCAATACATCATCTGAATGCACAGCAAAAACAACAGTTGTTTCAGGATTTGTATCGGAAATTAAATCAGAGAGGTGCATTACTGATAGCCGATATCATACAACCCACTAGCCAGATCGGCTATGAAATAGCAGCAAGCTTATGGGAACAGTGGGTCAAAAGTACGACTGAGGAAGCGAGAAATAAAAAAGCCTACCATGAGTTCATAGACGAAAAATGGAATTATTTTGCGCATCCGGAGGCCGATACTATTGACCAGCCTTCAACCATTTTTGATCAACTCAAATGGCTGGAAAAAGCTGGATTTAAAAATGTAGATGTCTTCTGGATGATGGCCGGACATGCTATCTTTGGTGGGTGGAAAAGTGCTTAATTCAATCATTAAAACAAATAGATTAACAATCAACTATGACAAAATATGGATTACACGGCAAGCTAAAAGCTGTAAAAGGAGAAGGCGATGCCCTGGTAGAAATTCTGGTACGAGCTTCATCTCTCGTATCTACTGCTCAAGGCTGTCACCTTTATATGGTAAGCAGAGACTCTCAGGAAAATGAGAGCGTTTGGGTAACAGAAGTATGGGATAGCAAGGAAGACCATGATCAATCTCTGAAAATGGAAGGAGTGAGAGCGCTTATTTCCCAAGCCATGCCTTTGCTAGATGGTCAGCCGGAGAAAGGTTTGGTATTAGAAGTACTGGGAGGAATATGAAGATTTAAGTCTTGCCAAGGCTGTATGGCACTTGCTTATTTGCAGTGATTTACTGGAAGAGAAATTTATTTGTCAGTGTTTTCTGTAACTCTTCCGTGCTTTATGGGGTTATAATTTAGCATGAACTTCCTGGCCCATTTCTACCTTTCTAATCAAGACGAATCACTGATTGTGGGAAATTTCCTGGGCGATTTTGTGAAAGGTAACAAGTATGAAAACTTCTCTCCTGAGATTGCCAGAGGTATTCAACTACATCGCGAGATAGATTCTTTCACTGATCAGCATCCCTGCCATTTACAGAGCAAGCACCGCCTGGGTGACAAATATGGACACTATGCAGGAGTAGCGATTGACATGTTTTACGATCATCTTCTGGCCACTCAATGGGCGCAGTATGCGGATATACCTTTGTCAGACTTCAGTACGTTTATCTATCAGGTGCTGGAAAAACACCGCCAGATACTTACTCCTTCTGCTGAGCGAGTACTGACCTATATGGTGAAGCATGATTGGCTTTTAAGCTATCAGGACATGGAGGGTATTAGCAGAGCCTTAACGGGCATTAGCCAAAGAACACAGTTTCAGTCTAATCTGGAAAATGCAGCGCTTGACTTAGAGGAAAATTTTGCATTATTTAAAAATGACTTCTCTTACTTTTTTCCAGATCTATGTAAGCATGTAGATGAAATTTTAAACTCTATCTAAACATGAAAGTAGCCTTTTTTAGTACCAAATCTTACGATAAGGAGTTTATGGACCAGGCTAATCAGCAATTTCAACATGAACTTACTTATTACGATACCAGCTTAGAATCTTCTACCGCTATTCTGGCCAATGACTATGAAGCTGTCTGTGTTTTTGTCAATGATAAAGTGAAAGAAGAAACGCTGGAAAAACTTCATGAGCAGGGTATTCGCCTTATCGCATTGCGTTGTGCGGGCTTCAATAATGTGGACTTAAAAAAGGCGCAGGAACTGGGAATAAAAGTAGTACGGGTGCCTGCTTATTCGCCTTATGCGGTAGCTGAGCATGCCCTGGCAATGATTCTGACGCTTAACCGCAAAACTCATCTTGCCTACGAACGGGTACGCAATGGTAACTTTTCTCTTGAACGCCTTATGGGCTTTGACCTCTACGGAAAAACAGTAGGCGTAGTCGGAACCGGAAAAATAGGGCAGATTTTTGCCTCCAATATGCACGGTCTGGGTTGTAAGGTACTAGCCTATGACCCTTATCCTGATGAAGATTTTGAGAAAGAAGGAAAAGTGAAATATGTATCTCTATCGGAAATGTTTGAAGCCTCGGATGTTCTTTCCCTTCACTGTCCGCTAACGGAAGACTCCTACTATATGATAGATGAAGAGGCCATCAATACCATGAAAGATGAGGTAATGCTGATCAATACCAGCCGGGGAGGTTTGGTTGATACCAAGGCCATCATCAAAGCTTTGAAATACGGCAAGATTGGCTCTCTTGGGCTGGATGTATATGAGCAGGAAGAGAATCTGTTTTTCCAGGATTTGTCAGGCCATATCATTCAGGATGATGACATTGCCCGATTAATGACCTTTCCCAATGTGCTGATTACTTCACATCAGGCATTTTTTACTGAAAATGCCATGACAAATATCGCAGAAACTACATTGCAGAATATCCAGGATTTTGAGGAAGGGAAGGCGCTTAAAAATGAAGTTAAACTCAAATAACCTTTAAAGGGCAGAAGATTGGGTTGATTTGAGTTGACGGCTAAGCTCTTCAGCCAATGCAGGGTTGAGTGCTGCCTTGATCACTACTTTAGCGACTCCTCTGTCAATAATACCTAATGAATCTGCTGCCCGAAAGGATACATCCAGTATACGTTTTCCATGAAATGGACCGCGGTCATTTACCTTAAGGATCACCTCTCGTCCGTTTTTGGGATTGATCACCAGTATTTCAGTTCCTAAAGGTAAATAGCGATGAGCTGCTGTGAGGCTATCCGGGTGGTATGCTTCTCCACTAGCTGTAGGGTTACCCCGCAATGATGATGCATAATAGGATGCTATGCCCTCCTGTTCAAAATTATAACTGTACTCTGACTTCTCGTGACAGGCAAGAATGACAAAGAGTAATATGAGCTGAAAGATGCGAATAGGCTTGTACATTCTCAAATATAGACAAGCCTATCCGCAAAAAAGACAAAAAAAACCGCACTATGGCGGTTTGTAGGATTTAGTCGTATTCTATATGCGCTGAATATTTAACGCTTAATGCCGGTATTGCGGCCCATCTCCTCAACTGCATTTCTTTCGGTCTGCAGTTCTCTTCTCAGGCGACGCTCTTTTTCAAGAGAAGTGCGACGCAGTTCTTCCATTTCTTCCTGCAACTGTACAAAGTTAAGCTGGGTACGCTGCGTTACTTTGCGGCTACGCTTAAACTGAAAAATAGCTCCGGCAAGCAGGACCAGAAGGATAGCGGTAGTGATCCAGAAAGCTGCTACAAATTTATCCTTAGGAATATCCAGTCCTAAAACTGAGATATGGGTAGCCGCGTGTTCGCTCGCTTCCACGATAGACTGCTGTTCATCAATTTTTTGGGTGAGTTTAGCAACTTCCTGATTCAGACTCTCCACTTTATTCTGAGTGGCAGAAAGTTCTTCCTTAGAAGCAGCCATGTTGTTCTGCACATTTCTCCAGATAGCATTGAGATCCTGAAGGTTGACAACTTTGTACTCTCTGCCTGAACTGGATTTGACCGAATTAGATGACTCAATCAATTCATTGAACTGCTCATCCAAAGTACTAGATGCCTCCTGCGCAAAGCCCGTATTCAAAATTAGGCTAAATGCCAATCCCAAGAATAACATGCGGTTGATAGTTCTCATAACACCTCTACAATTTTTTACTATATGCATTCTTAATTATTTCTCTGCCTTGTGTCTGAAGATTTATTCTGTCTTAAACATCAAAAATAAGGCTATATTAGTTACAACTGACAATATCTTAAAATAATTGCATCAAAAAGGTCAAATCATGTAAAGCTAAAGCTTAGAAAAATTCCTTTTTTGATGAAAAATTGCTTGTCCTTGACGTGCAAGTTGTAAACCAAGAATATTATACTGCCAACGATAATGCAAATTTTGTAAAAATTTTCTTTAAGATGCAGCATTTTACCCTTTTAGTTTTATCATTATAGTAAAAAAAATCTCATTTCGGTAATTTCAGGTATAAATACTCAAACCCGCATGGTCATTTTCTGAAAATCAAAAAGTCCTAATACAGTACATAGTAAGAAATAAATGATGCTGTAAATTTCTACACTACTTAACCAGTGCTCTAAGTAAACTTCTCTCAGGTATAACAGGGGATAGGTATAAGGAATAAAGATCACATAGTCCCAACCGTCAATCAGTAAACTGGAGAGCACAAAGCCTATCACTCCTACTCCCAAGGCTACGATAAAACTTCGGAATCGTATGCTTACCCAGAATTGGATGCTAAGCATAGCACCAATAGAAATTATCGTTTTGAACGCCAGCTTGAACAAAAAAATCATATCCGGAGCAGTGTTGAAAAGTTTTAAGTCTGGCCTGATCAGTCCTAGAATTACGCCTGAGATAAGCATCAAAATAATGAAAAGAAAATGTGCGGTGATGATCATCAGGTAGGTCAGAAGCAGCTTTGAAAGGTATAATTCTGAGCGGTTGGCAGTAGAGATCAGTAAATGCTTCCACATATTATTACTATACTCTACATAGCAGACAAGGGTAGCGATGATTATAGCGAAGAGAGGAAGCAGCATAAAAGCAGTGCCCTCATAATATGCCAAAAAGAAGTGTCGCCAGGGGTGCGCTTCCCCTGATGGGACAAAGTTTTCAGTGCCAAAGAGGATAATGAAGAAAAAAGCCACGATAATGCCCGTAGTACCCAGAAGGGATAACCATAAGGCCAATGAGTTTTTAGCCTTCAGTATTTCTGCTTCAAGGCTAAGTTTAAACTTTTTCATGGATAGTATTTTCGGCTTGGGTAAAATGAAGGTAAAGGTCCTCCAGTCTCATTTCTTTGACTTTCACCTGAAAAATATTGATCTCCTGGCGTCTGAGTGTATCTATGAGCTTGGGAATATCTGCCTTGCTTTGAATGTGGACGTTCAACATTCCATTATTAACCACCGTCTCAAAAGATGCCTGTATGATATTGTAAGCCTTTTCAGGTTCATCTGTTTCAACTAAAATTTGCTGGCGTACGTATTTTTCCTGATGCAGTGCGTCCAGAGAGCCTTGGTAGAGTAGTTTACCCTGGTGAAGTATACCTACATGATCGCAACTTAGCTCTACTTCATTTAGCAGGTGACTGGAAAGCATAATAGTCTTCCCTTCTTCTCTATGTAGCTTTTGTATAAGCTTACGCACCATTACGATTCCTTCAGGGTCCAGTCCGTTGACCGGTTCATCCAGAATAAGAAGTTGTGGATCATGTAGAATTGCCAGCGCAATACCCAGTCGTTGCTTCATACCAGTGGACAAGGTACTTACTTTTTGCTTTGCATTTGAAGCAAGTCCTACCTTGTCCAGCGTTGGCATTACACAGTTGGCCGAAACATTGTGGTAAAGAGCACTGATTCTAAGATTTACTTCAGCGGTCAAGTAAGGGTATAAGGGCGGATCTTCTATCAAAGCCCCGACTTTCTTGAAGATGTTTGTGTTTTCTTTAGTTAAGGTTTCTCCGAACAGTAAAACATTACCCTGTTGGGCTTTCAGCAGACCAAGCAGTAGCTTTATTACTGTTGATTTACCAGCGCCATTCTGCCCTAATAGTCCGAAGCAACTGCCTTCCGGAATGTTTAGAGCAAGCCCATGAATTTTGGTTTGCTTTCCGTAGCTGAAAGTTAGGTTTTCTGTACTAAGAATTGCTGACATAGAATACGTATATCAAATATGAATCAACAACAGAATACTTCAAAAGTTAAAGCTGATGTTCAAAATAGATGAATTTTGGCAGTAATATATGGTCTCAACAGGCTAAAAGACGAAAACTAATATTAATCATATTTTGGGGTGATCAATGTCATGGTAATTTCTGTCAATGAGGGCTAAGTTGAGGTCTCAATCAACCAAAAACAGTGAGCCATGAAAACTATTTTAGTCACTACCGATTATAGCAGCGATGCCACAAATGCTGTACATTATGCTGCTAAGTTAGCCGCCTGTTTTAATGCGAATTTATTGCTTTTCAATGCATTCCAACTTTCCGTACATACATCCAATGCATTTATTTCCCCTACTGCGGTTGATCACATGATTGCCAACAATGAGACCAGGCTAGATGAACTGGCTAAAGAACTGGCAAAAAAGTATAATATTGATGCCAAGGGTATTACTTATGTCTCTCTTGTAGAAGAAGAGTTGAAAAAGCTGGTCAAAGAAAATCGTGTGGACCTTGTAGTAATGGGTATGCAAAATGACCTCCCTGAAAATAAATTATTGGGTAACACCACCACTACCGTCATCAGAAAAGCTGATTTCCCTGTGTTGGTAGTGCCTTTTGGAGCAGAGTTCAGCAATATTGAGAAGATACTTTTTGCAAGAGATGAAAATGCAATTCATGAGGAAGACAAAAGTATCAAGCTTTTCAAAGAAATAGCTGAGGGCTTCAAAGCAGATGTTGAGGTATTTCATGTAGAAAAAATGCCGGTAAAACGTACCGATGAGCTTAAGGAGGATATGCAGGAAGATGAACTGGAACAGGTTTTGAATGGTACCCATCATACTTACAAAATGACTAATGCTACTAAGGTAGCTGACAGCATTGTGGATGAAATAAAGTCTTATCAACCTAATTTGCTCGTGATGATTCCTCACAAAGGTACCTTTATGGATCGCTTACTCAAAAGAAGCATTACCCGTAAAATGATTATGGAAACCCAGTTACCATTACTGGCATTACCAGATGTGAAGAAAAAGAAAGCGGCGCATGCTTAAAATAGGCTTAAGCAGATAAAAGTATGCCTTTTACCTTTCTTGGTTGAAAGGTCAGAATAGCCTCTCCATCATTTATGCATTGGGGGCTATTCTTTGTTTCTTCCAAAAATGTAATGGAATCCCCAGGAACCTCTTAGAATTGTTCCTCCGTCTTCTTCTGTATAAATAATCGGTGCTAACTCCATGTGTAATCCCAAACCGGCAAAATCTTTTAGAGGATACACTTTAAGCCCCAATGGTATGACCACTCCCTCTAGTCTGTTTACTCTCAAGCCCAAACCAGCATATACCTGATGCTGTTCTTTGTTGATAAATCCGTAGGTGCCTACGAGTTCAGGGGTAGCATTTTCCAGAAAATTATCAGTGCTTAGGCGAAACTCCGCCATAATAGGTGCTTCCGAAAAGTTATACTGTACCCCTATAAATGACAAACCGGATTGATGGTAACTTACCCCTAATTGAGCAAAAGCAGTATGTTGTAAAAAAAACAGGATTGTTACCAATAAAGAGGTATGAGCGAGTGCTTTCATAGAAATAAATTGGTTGTTTACACTTATGATTAATGTTTTAATTTAAATCATGTGTGAAATAACCAAATACGCTGAATATTCAAAGGGAAAACACTTAATATTTATACGGTTCCTTTTACTTCTTTTACAAATTGTGCGATATCCTCTTTAAGGTTCTGGCTCTTTTCCAGCACTTTGATAAAAGCGCTGCCAATAATAGCTCCGCTGGAATATTCACAGGCTTTGCTAAACGTCTCATGATTGGAGATGCCAAAACCGATCAATGTGGGATGCTTAAGTTGCATCGCCTGCACCCGCTTGAAGTAGGTGACCTGCTCATCTGTAATACCGCTTTTGGCTCCGGTAATGCTGGCTGAAGAAACCATGTAGATGAAGCCGTGAGTGTTTTCATCAATCAGGCGAATGCGCTCTTCTGAGGTTTGTGGAGAGATCAGAAAAATATTGTAAAGCCCATAAGACTCAAATAATTCTTTGTATTCCTCCAGATACTCCTGCATGGGCAGGTCAGGCAGAATGAGAGCATCAATACCGGCTTGCTGGCAGTGCTTACAAAAATTTTCCACCCCAAACTGCATTACCGGGTTCATGTAACCCATCAGGATTATCGGGATATTCACTGTTGAACGTATGTCACTGATTTGCTCAAACAGCTTTTTAATGGTCATGCCATTGTTGAGCGCCTGAGTACCGCTGTTTTGAATGGTGGGGCCATCGGCAAGAGGGTCAGAGAAAGGCATGCCTATTTCAATCAGGTCGGCACCCGCTTCTTCCAGATATTGCGCAATTCGGGCAGTGTCTTTCAACGCTGGAAAGCCAGCGGTATAATAGACAGAAAGTATCTTTCCCTGTTTCTCCTGAAAAACCTGATCTATACGGTTGGTGGTTTGAATCATGATGAATAATGGGTGATGATGAATGATTAATGATTAATGATTAATGATTAATGTATGCTGGCATCTAATGCCTGGGCAAAAAGTGCCGGAGATTTTTTACAATATTCAAAATATAAAGAAGGCTCTATCAATTCTACTTCAATCAGCACGTACTGATCCTGCTGATCTTTGATGAGGTCAACACGCGCATATAAAGGCTGAGGGGTAATGGCTTCCATCACCTGGTAGGCAGTTTTCAGTAGCTTTTCATTGGCTTCTACCGCAACAATTTTTCCTCCGTGTTCTTCCTGCACCCTGAAATCCTGCGCCTTGGGCCTTTTGAGTACAGTATGACTGTAGTTGCCCCCAAAGAAAAAGAGTGAGTATTCACCTTCCTCTACAATGCTTTTCATAAAAGGCTGCACCATAAACGGACGCTGCTGAAAGTCCGGCGCAATCTTCTCCAGTTCAAGCTCTGAAGTATCAAAAGGTAATCGGTACGTAAAATCAGCATTGGCACTGATCACTGGCTTGACAATCAGTTCGTGGGTTTCCAATTTCTGTGCCCATCTTCTAAAATTCTTGGTGCTAAAACTTTGACCCCAAAGCGTAGGCACTATGGCGATTCCTTTTTCTTCCAACGCTTTCAGATAAGTTTTGCTAAGGTTCCAGCGTACCAGATCAAGACTGTTTTGCAACTGGGCCTTTGAGCCTTCAATCTCCTCCAGTACTTTCATAAATGCCGGGGGATCATCCTGATAGTCCCAGGTAGTACGGATGACTACAGCATCATACTGATTCCAGTCGGCAGATTCTTTTCTCCACGAAACTTCCTCTACCAGCCAGCCCAATGCCAGCAAAGGTTCAAAAGTCAAACGATCATAGCTAAAAAAACCGTCCAGGCTGTCCATGCTCAGATAAGCACACTTCTTCATATTTTTAAATGATCAAATTGTTAAATGGCTAAATGATTGGAAGTAAACATCCACCAGTCAAGTCACTTAATCATTTAACAATTTAGCTTTTCAGTATTTTCCCCACTTGATATAAGTTTCCAGGTCTTTATCTCCACGACCGGATAGGCTGATGACTACTACATCCTCAGCATTGAGGCTCATCTGGTGTAGCGCTCCGATGGCATGCGCAGATTCAATGGCAGGAATGATGCCTTCCAAACGACTCAGCAGTATTCCGGCTTTCATAGATTCATCGTCAGTGACACTGTAGAAAGTACCGCGTCCTGTATCAAAAAGGTTGGCATGCATGGGGCCAATGCCCGGATAATCCAGTCCGGCAGAGATGGAATGAGGTTCAGTCACCTGTCCGTCATCCGTTTGCATCAGCAAAGTACGACTGCCATGCAGTATTCCGGGCTTACCCAATGCGGTGGTGGCAGCAGAACGGCCGGAGGCCACGCCTTCACCGGCTGCTTCTACGGCTACGAGTTTAACTTCTTTATCGTCAAAATAATGGTAATAAGCACCGGCGGCATTGCTTCCGCCACCCACACAGGCAACCACATAATCGGGGTTTTCCGAGCCGGTTTGCTCTTTCAGCTGCCACTTCATCTCTTCGCTGATCACCGACTGAAAGCGGGCCACCATATCAGGGTAGGGGTGAGGACCTACGACGGAACCGATAATGTAATGGCTATCTTTAGGATTGTTGATCCAGTGGCGCATGGCCTCGTTAGTAGCGTCTTTCAACGTTTTACTTCCTGATTCAGCAGGAATGACTTCCGCACCCAGAATGCGCATGCGCTCTACATTGGGCTTTTGCCTTTGCATGTCCACCGAGCCCATAAACACTTTACAAGGCATGCCCATCAGTGCACATACGGTAGCAGTAGCTACACCATGTTGCCCGGCACCGGTTTCCGCAATAATGAATTTTTTGTTCAGCTTTTTGGCCAAAAGAATCTGCCCGATGGTGTTATTCACCTTATGCGCTCCCGTATGGCAGAGGTCTTCTCTTTTGAAGAATATTTTGGCGCCAAACTTTTCAGAGAAACGCTCTGCGAAGTAAAGTGGCGTAGGACGACCTACATAATCTCTGAGCAGCTTACGAAACTGCTGCTGAAAGTCTGCATCGTTGATGATTTGCAGGTAGTTTTGCTGCAATTCTTCAATATTAGGATGCAGCATCTCCGGGATAAAAGCGCCGCCAAACTGGCCGTAATATCCTCTTTCGTTAACATTATAAGGGCTGTGCTGAATATCTTTTACTTCCATTATGAATTTAAAATTTTACCCTGAATTTATTTCAGGGTCTTAATTAAATATTGTTCAGTAAACGATTTGAGCTAATTGCTATATTAAGCTTGAAAATTACTGATTTTTCCGGCGGAATTGAAACGGTACTTTCTCTGATTTCCTTTCATCTCTGCCGTATAGCTTATCTTTAAGTTTTTGTACCAGATTCACATCTTTAAGGCCGGGTTCTATTTCAAAGCGACTGTTGACATCAATGGCGTGAATATTAAAGAAAGAGAGTTCTCTCAACTGAGGTACATTATCCAGGCTGATGCCTCCACTCAGGAAAAAAGGGATTTCCTGATCATAAGACCGTAATTGTCCCCAGTCAAATGTTTCCCCATTGCCACCCGGATGTTTACCGGCGGTATCAAAAAGAAAAAAATTGACATGAGGTTTATAGGCTTCTAACTGGGCAAAATCAAAATCCTGCTGGCCTATACTGAAGACCTTAATCACTTTGATTCCTGCTTTTTTGACTTCTTCGCACTGTTCAGGGCTTTCCTGTCCATGCAATTGCAGAAAGTCTAGCTGATATTTTTTAGCCTGCTTCAGCATTTCTTTCGTAGTAGCATTGACGAATACACCTACTTTTCTGATTTGTTTGGGAAGCTGTCTTACATCTTCAGGCTTGAGGTCGTCCGCCATGTAGCGGCGAGATTTTTCGTAGAAGATAAATCCCAGATAATCAGGTTTCATCTGCGCCACTTTGTGCATGTTGTGCGAAAATTTCATTCCGCAGACTTTGAGTTTTATTCGTTGGTTTGCCATCACTTCTCAACCTTACTTATACATTTGATAGTTCAGCCCACGTCAGATTTGTTGGATCAAAGCTTTACAGGCCGCTGCCGGATCATTTTGCTTCATAAAATATTCACCTATCAGAAATCCCTGATAGCCATGTTCAGTCAGTATCCGAATGTTCTCCACATTACTGATACCACTTTCTGAGATTTTGACCGTTTCTTTGGGCATCATCTCAGCTAAATCAATGGAAGTCTGAATACTTACTTCAAAAGTTTTGAGGTTACGATTGTTAACTCCTACGATGTTTAAGAAAGGAGCAATTGTATCGTTAAGCGCTGTTTGCTGTAACTCCTCAGCATTATGCACTTCCAGCAGCACTTCCAGACCTAATTCACGGGCAAAAGAAGCCAGTTGTCTTACCTCTTCAGGACTGAGAATAGCAGCGATTAACAGGATGGCATCTGCTCCTATGGCTTTGGCTTCGGTGATCTGGTAAGGATCAATGGTGAAATCTTTGCGCAGGATTGGACAATCATTATGCTGGCGAGCGATCTTGAGATTTTCGTCGCTGCCGTTGAAAAAATCAATATCAGTGAGTACTGAGAGGGCAGCAGCGCCAGCCTGTACGTAGCCAGTAGTAGTTTGCATCACATCGGCTTCTGCGTTAATCACACCTTTTGAGGGCGATTTGCGCTTAAACTCAGCGATGATAGCCGGTTGCTTTTTTCGCAATTCCTGTGACAGAGAAAAAGTTTGTCGCTCAAAGAGCGGACTTTTTTGCAGACTTGCTTCAGTTTTTTCAGCCTTACGCTGGGCTATCTCTTCCTTTTTCCGGACAACAATCTTATCCAGTATATTCATAGGGTTTGCTTCTTTTGTAAGAGCATCAAAGTTAAGCAGCAGGCTTGTTCTATGCTATACATATTGGTATTTATTGAATTTTTTAAAGGGATGAATGATTAAATTGTTGAATGGCTAAATGGCTTTAATAATTTAACCATATAACAATTGAGTAAAGTGCTTTCCTGAAAAGATCAACAGAAGTCATCCAAAGTGCAGGGAATTATTTTAACTTTGGGCTTGCTAATTGAATACAACATAAGCCCCATGAGTATGACAAACCATAACATCAAAGTTACTTCTGAGATTGGAAGATTAAGGCGTCTTTTGATACACAGCCCCGATGCCGGTATTGGCAAGATAGTGCCTCGTATCAAAGAGCAGTTGCTTTACGACGATATCGTGTACCTGGAAAAAATGCAGCAGGAGTATGGCGAATACCTGAAAGTACTACTCTGTTTTCTGGATCAGGACAAGATCAAAGGTAAAGCCAATGACCCGGCCTATCAGGAAGCGTCGCGCAACAACAGCTTTGATTCGGATTATGTGCTGAAGGTAGAAGAAATGCTAACCCGCATTCTGCACAATGAGGATGTAAAATATCTGCTCATCCCTTCAGTTTGTGCGATTGAAAAATGTGGTCTGCGCACTCAGAAAAGATTGCTGGAAATGCCTCCTGCTGAGCTTGCCAATACTTTGATCACCGGTATTTTGAAAGATGAAGATGGGAAAGAAGGTTTTATCTTTGCGCCTATTCCTAACCTGATCTTTACCCGCGATATTGGCATTACTATCCATGATCATATTCTGCTGAGCAAACCTTATGAAGATGCCCGCGATCGGGAAGCTTTGCTCTTTAAGTACATCGCTCACTTTGAATTACTGAAACAAACTACCAGTCAGCAGCCTGACGAACTGGCCCAGCAGGTGATAGAATTGCAGGAGCCTAATCCTTTTTTCCTGTCTAGCGAAGAAGAAATACAGGACAAAATGGTTACGATAGAAGGTGGCGATGTGATGATGATCAGTCCAGGTCACGTATTGGTAGGTTTGAGCGAACGCACCTCCATAGCCGCGGCAGACCGTTTGGTAAATGAAGTTTTCCGAGACAATCTGGTTAAAAAAGTATCGGTGATCAAGATTCCTCGTCGTCGTGCCTATATGCATATTGATACGGTGTTTACGCAGGTCAAAAAAGATACCTGGATACTGTTCAGCCCTTTTTCTAAGAAAGAAATGCTGGCCAAGCAGAGTAAGTTTGATTTCAGCGGAGCTTTGAGCGGGAAACACAGTGAGCCGGTTTACAATGTTAAAATCACCCAGTTTATTCGTGTGGACGAGGGAAATGAGAAGTTTAGTGTAAATATCAACCAACTGCATTATCTGGATGATCTGATGGAGCAAATTAGCAAAGAAGATTTCGGAGCACAGCACTGCGAAATCATTCCCAGTGCCGGAGGCGAATTCCCCTACAGTGAGCGTGAGCAATGGACCGATGCCTGTAATTTTCTCGCCATCCGAGAAGGAGTTGTCATTGGTTATGACCGCAATGTGAAAACCGAAGAAGAATTTAGGAAGCGGGGCTTTGCGGTGATGCGCTCTTCAGAAATCATTGAGCAGGTAGAAAACGGTAAAGATATAGACGAGGTTGTAACCGGAGATACGCTGATCCTTTTGCCTTCCGCGGAGCTTTCCCGAGCACGGGGTGGTACGCACTGCATGAGTATGCCTCTGCTCAGAGATGATGTACTTGTGATAGTGTAAGAGTGTTATATCGTGTTATAGTTCGCAGTGTTATGGTTCATAAATTATATTTTCAATGGAACACTCTCACTATAGAAAAGTATCTACCATAACACCATAACACCATAACACCATAACACCGCATTAATTTTCAATCTGCAATCTTCCAATATGTAATTATATGCAACTCACTGATACAATTCTCATGATCAGGCCGGTTAAATTTGGCTATAATGCCGAAACGGCTGAGAATAACCTTTACCAGAAAAAACTGGAAACTCAAAGCCCTGCTGAGATACAGCAGGAAGCTTTGTCAGAATTCAATCAGTTTGTAGACAAACTGAAAAATGCCGGAGTGAACGTCATTGTCATAGACGATACGGTAGAACCTACCAAAACTGACTCTATTTTCCCCAACAACTGGATTTCTACCCATGCAGATGGTACAGTGGTTACTTATCCTATGTGGGCAGCCAGCCGGAGACTCGAAAGGCGGGAAGATATCATTGATGCATTGCAGGGTCAGGGCTTTCAGGTGGCACGCAGGCTTGACTATTCCAGCTTTGAAGCCCAGGAGCAATACCTGGAGGGCACCGGCAGTATGATTCTGGACCGGAAGCATCAGATCGCTTATGCCTGCGTATCGCCCCGGACCCACAAAGATCTGTTTGCTGCTTTTTGTAATAAATTTGGTTACAAGCCAGTGATTTTCAATGCCTCTCAAACTACGGAGGGAGGTAGTTTATCTGAAATCTATCATACCAATGTGATGATGAGTGTGGGAGAGGATATCGCAATCCTCTGCGATGAAGCCATCAGAGATACTAAAGAACGTGAGGTGGTGATTCAGACGCTGAAAGAGACAGGAAAGGAAATCATCCATATTACTGAAGAGCAGTGCAATCAGTTCGCCGGCAATATGCTACAGGTGAGAAACCAGTCAGGTCAAAAAATCTTGGTGATGTCAGAACAGGCTTATCGTTCATTGACAGAAGAACAGATTAAGCAGATTGAAAAGCATACCAATATTCTGTACAGTCCACTCTATACGATTGAAACCTGCGGAGGAGGTAGTGCCCGCTGCATGATGGCCGAGATTTTTCTACCTAAATAAAGAGGCAATGATTTCCAACTGAGTAGCTCGTTTAGGTGTCTTTCTGATACTCAACCCAACAAAAGGTATATGAGAAAGCGCTACGAAAACCTTTTATTGCTGCTCGTACTTATTCTCACTATTTCCTGTGAGTCGGATGAGATCAATTTTGCGAAACCTGTACAGGGGGAATGGTATCAGGAGGCAGGTGAAATGGAGAACTCAAACCTGTCTTTCAGAAATGAAATAATCTTCAGAAACAACGGAACCGATGAAGAAGTCTATCTGGTAGTGGAAACTGCTAATCCCGAACAAATCATGGGTTATCGTAGCCTCCTGCTTGGAGAATATGAAGTGACAGACAACCGCCTCAGAAGATTTAATACAGAGCAGTACGGTCTTGACGATGAAAGCGATTATCTGAATCGTGAAGCATTGACATTAGAAAGTTCGGACGTAGGTATACCGGAGGTAGAACTTTCTTTTAACAATTCTGCAGACCAACTAACTTTTGACTACTGTCCCGGTGGTCCATGTCCTGGTTTTGCTTCTTATATTGAGTTTCAGGTTTATTACAGACAAAAATGAGTCAATATGAAGAAGTTTTTTCTACATAGCATCTTAACTGTAATGCTTTTCGTATTACTGGGTTGTTCGTCAGAAGATGAATCTTATGAATTATCAAATCGTGTAAATGCCAGCACCTTTACCCTAAATACACCCGAAGGATGGACTTTAATAGAAGACCAGGGCATAGACACCTACATTGGTAGAATTGCTGGTCCTGAAGATACCATTTATTTTGATCAGGGATATCTTAGTTTTGGTAGTCTTCAAAACGTTATCAAGAATGAGCAGACAATCTTTTTTCAGAGATTAAAAATCAATGATGTGCCCTCCATTATTCATAAAGAACGAAGGCAAGGTGATTTGGATGGAGAAATAAGGCTCTCTGTCTATCTTGATGCAGGTGATGGACAAAGATTAAACAGCTTATATGTATTTGACCCCAAAGATGAAGCATTGATCATCAAAATTTTCAAGACGCATCAATTTACTTTTTGACTACCTTTTACTCGGTAATCACGCTCAATTCTGCGGCTTTTACACCATTTTGTCCATCTGTGATTTTGGTAGCTACAAATTTCACAAAGCGACCTGACTTGGTTTGGAAATTGATTTGCTGCTCTATGGGATTATTGCGAATGTTGGAAAACTCGCCCTCAGCCAGGGCCTTTCCCCAGTTTTTGCCATCCTCACTCACAAATACTTCATAGTTGGAAACAATACCTGTCGCATACCGGCTCTGATCGGGCAGATAGGTTAAACCTTTCAGGCGATAGCTTTCTCCCAGATCAACGATCCATTCAGCGGGAAAGTCTACATCTTCTACGCCCCATTGGGTAGAAGCTTTGCCATCCCAGATGGCGTTCACTTCTTCAGCTTTGCCTTTAGGCTTTATCAGTTTCCAGTCAGCCTTGCTGATGTCAAAATCTACTGAAGCTACCGGGCTGCTTTTTCCGGTTTGAGCATCTATGATGATAGCCTTTACCGTTCCCTTTTGTGCAAAATCAAATGCTTCGGTGTAGGGGGTAGAAGAGGCGGTAGGCTCCTGACCGTTGGTGGTATAATATACCTTGGCATCCTGATCGGGAGAAATGATCTCCACTACTCCTTCTTTGTTTCTCAAAACCCGTGGCTCGCTCAGCACTTTAGGGGCTCGGTACAGTTCCAGGTTGGAAATCAGCGGACAAGCTTTGGATTCATCAATAGTGAAACGCACTTTGGATACCTCCACATCAGGAAAACGAAGAATACGTTTGTAACCAATGGTGGTTTCTTCAGCAATAGGCTTCCATTTACCATCCTGTAAACCTTCTACGGTAAAAGCTTTCACCCTTTGGCCCAGCGGAATGTATTCCTGTACCAGAAAACGGTTGATAAAAGTGGGTTCACCCAGATCAATGGTGAGGGAAGCAGAAGTTACACCATCGTCAGTAGCCCAGTAAGTTTCTTCATCTCCATCATTTACCTTGTTGGCAGCGTAAGCATCTCCTCCATTTCTGACCTGACTTGCCTCTATAGATTTATCAAGTGCCAGGTTATTGGCAAAATCTTTTTTGATCTGCTCAGCCAGTTGCATCACATGGGCTGAGTCCTGTTCATGAATAAGTCCTCGGGTATCTACCGGAAAGTTGAGCAGAAAAGTACCGTTACGACCTATGCTGTGATAATAAATATCCAACAGTTCGGGCAAAGTTTTGACCTTATGGTCTTCCGATTCATGATAGTACCAGCCGGGGCGAGTAGAGGTATTGACCTCTGCAGGCAGCCAGTGGGTACCATCCTCATGGCCGGAGCGCAGCTCCAGATAGCGGGGCCATCCGGGCCAGGCTTCGTCACGGCGCAGCAGGCTCCAGTTGGTTTTGTTGGCAAATCCTTCTTCTGTACCCACCCAGCGTACATCCGGTCCGGCATCGCTAAAGAGTACGGCCATTGGTTGCAGTTCTCTTACAATCCTGTAGGTATTTTCCCAGTCATAATAGGTTTTGCGATCAATCTTACGTTCTTCATTAGCACCGCCATAATATCCGTCGCCACCGTTGGCGCCATCAAACCAGACTTCAAATATATCTCCGTAATTGGTCAGCAACTCTCTCAACTGATTCCTGAAATACGTCAGATATTCAGGCTTGCCATAGTCAGGATGATTTCTGTCCCAGGGCGAAAGGTAAATGCCCATTTCCAGCCCGTATTCATCGCAGGCTTCTCGTAGTTCTTGTAGTACATCCCCTTGTCCATTCTTCCAGGGAGAGTTTTTAACTGAATGCTCGGTGTATTCCGACGGCCAGAGGCAAAAGCCATCATGATGCTTGGCAGTGAGGATAATACCTTTCATACCCGCTTTCTTGGCTATTCTGGCCCATTGCCGGCAGTCTAGTTGAGTAGGGTTAAACAGCTCAGGCGATTCATTGCCATAGCCCCATTCCATATCGGTAAAGGTGTTCATATTAAAATGGACAAAGGCATAATACTCCAGATCCTGCCAGGCCAGTTGGCGCTCGGAAGGAACAGGACCATAAGGTTCAGGTGCCTGCGCCCATAGGGCAGTAGAAATTAAGAGGCAAAAGGATAGTAATGAGGCTATATGTTTCATGTCTGTATGACGGCTGTAGTAGTTTAATATTAAGGAAGATGGAAAATTAGTTATAGAAGCTTAGAAAATAAAACGCAAGGGGAAATTGAGAAGATAGTTTAACCCAAAAGAGTCTTTCCAAGAGGGATGAGCTTACTGATTAAATAGCTTCGTAAGTCTCTTTAAAAATATCAGGCTTACAGGGATAATATTCTCCTTTTACTCCTCTGATGATATAATCTCCCGGACTAATATTGTAGCTACTGCCTTCCAGGGTTTTCACTTTGAAACCATCATCCATAAGAAAGTGGTCTTCAAAACGATCTCCAAAACTTTCACACCAGGCTTTTACAGTTTGGTGATCGGCATCCTTCCACTGAATGGCATCAATGATTACCGGCTTTTTTCTGTATTTCATCCTAATATTTTTGATAAGGTGGTGAAATTAGCAGCTTTTACGCAAAATTTTTACTTTCTACTAAATATCAATATGCGTAAGATTTTGCATTTCCAAGTACATATTTTTTAAGCATACGCTTATCTCTTTCTAGAGTTTATCAGCATAAATGGATATTAAGCAGCAGATTTTTAATGGTATTTTGGATAAGTGATAATCATACTTTGATGCGTTATATTTTTAGGTTATTGGTTCAAATTTACGCACAAAGATGAAACAATAAGAATACGCAGTCTTCTTCCTAAATATTGCAGTTTAAGTGAGAGCTTCCTTGAAAAAAGAGAAAACAATACGAACGTAGCTTAGCCAATCCCATCGCACCACAACTTAGAAGCTGCCTACCTAACTTTCGGAATCATTAAAATTAAGCGCTGAAGAGCACTATGGTAAAGACAAAGTGCTGAATCAGCATTGCCTCTACTTCAAACCACGAATGCATGTTGATGAGTAAGAAAAGAATTTGTTTGCTGTGCCTCTGTTCATTTTTTATGATGACCCACGATCTACTGGCACTTGATGAGTGGACTACTTTCAAAGAAGAAGAAACTTACAGTATCAGCTACCGCCGGGTGCATTGTGATGACATTATGAACGGTGTCGCGTTTTACTTTTTCGCCATCCGCCTGGAAAATAAATCCGATAAGGAGCTCAACCTACAGTGGTACAGCAGTCCTGAAAGTGACAGTGATGAAAATTATGTCAGCATCATACTGGCTCCGGGAGAAGTGATGCAGGGAAACTGCGGCAGCTATGCCAATAATCATCTGATGGTACTGGCCAGTGCCAGGTCAGCCGCGCCTTATTTCACTGATTTCAAATTTTACCTCCTCTAGCCAATAGCCGCTCATGCAAAGTACATTGACCAGGATATTAGCAATATTTGTCATTTGGCAAACCAGTCTATCGCTGCAAGCACAGCAGTTCACCATTACTTCCGATAAAGAAAGCGGAAGCTGTGGCAATCAGCATGTAAGCTTTGAAGCAGGCTTTATTGAGGTAGGCACAACCTATTCATTCGATTCAGGACGTATGCCGGACGACTGGTCCTCCAGCCCTTATAATCTCGGGCAAGCCTGCTCAGGCATCTTTTCCGATACTCCTGACAATTCTGATTATTTCTGGGCAACCATTAATGATAGTAACGGACAGCGATTTGTAGCTACCAATGACCTTAATGTAAAAATAGGAGGGCAAATTACTTTCAGCATGCGCTTTGGAAGAGATGATCCCAGTAGCGGTTGCGAGAATCCTGATGAACCCAGCGAAGGAGTGTACCTGCAATATTCTACCGATGGAGGATTACATTGGAGCACTATAAAATACTGGGTGCCTTACCAGATTGGTACCTTATCTCCCGAGGGTGTAGACCTCTATAGCTGGACACAATTTTCTGTAGTCATACCGGAAGAGGCAAAGACAACGAGCACGAGATTTCGCTGGTTCCAGCCTTCCAATTCAGGCTCCAGCTACGATAACTGGGGAATGGATGATATTTCGGTTTTGGTGCTGAAAGAAGCACAGTCATATCAATGGGATATTGGTGATGGTCAAATTTATGAAGCGCAGGCGCTGAAAACTCTTTTTGAAGTAGAAGGTCCCAAAAACATAAGCTGTACAGTGACAGACACTGAAGGGGCGATCTACTCCAGTGCAATAACTTATGATGTAGTAATTGATGAAGAAGCTCCGGAAGCGAGTACTAAAGATTACTTTTTGATACTGGATGAAGATGGCCAGGCAGAATTAATTGCTGACTACCTGGATGGAGGGAGCAGTGATAATTGTGGTGAGCTTACTTATTCGGTAGATAAAACAACTTTTACCTGTGATGATCTGGGAGAAAATACAGTTACCCTTACAGTAAGTGATAATGCCGGAAACTCATCTTCAGCCGCGGCCAAAGTTACGATTTATGATTTTACTGCCCCACAAGTTATTACCAAAGACATTACTATACAATTAGATAAAGAGGGTAAAGCCAGTGTCAGTGCCGAGCAAATTGATGGTGGTTCTATAGATGCTTGTTCTGGCAGGCTTACCCTCAATCTAAGCAAGTCAGAATTTGGTATTAAGGATTTGGGTGAAAATTCAGTTACGCTTACTGCTACAGATGAAAGTGGAAACCAGGGTAGAGCTACTGCCATTGTTACCGTGGTAGATATAACCGCTCCCGAAGGTTACGCTGTTTCCTTTGATGAAAGTGTCGTTAATCTTGAAAACCAGACGACGCTCAATTTTACCATTGAGAGAGCTGAGCCGGGAAGCATTTACGAGTATTCCATACAAACTAGCAATGGAGCAACTTTGGTAAGTGGGATTGATAGTATCAAGACAACAACACAAAAAGTAAGTGCAGTTGATGTAAGTAGTCTTGCCGATGGTAAACTTATACTTTCTCTAAGTCTCACGGATGCTTCAGGAAATACTGGAGAAGTAACTACTGACGAGATTTACAAAGATTGCAGCAGACCTACAGTGAGCATTACTACCAGTGAACATGATCCAGTCAAAGAGGCATTTATTGTCAACATACATTTCAGCGAAGCTGTAAGTGACTTTACTACCCATGATTTGGTTTTAGAAAACGCGACTGCTTCGGAATTACAGCTAAAAAGCGCTCAGCACTATAGCCTGAGCATACAGCCAAATTCAGATGGGCTAGTAAGCTTGGAAATAGCTGATGGTGTAGTAATAGACGCAGCATCTAATCCTAATCTGGCTTCTGAATTGTTGAGCAAAACTTATGATAGCACTGCGCCAGAAGTGAGTTTGTCAGCCTCAGCAAATGTGTTCAACGCTGCTTTTAACATCAATATAGATTTTAGCGAAGTAGTTACTGACTTTTCAGCAGAAGATATTAGTGTCAGCAATGGTACAGTTGCACAGCTACAAACAGATAACAATCAGAATTTTGTAGCCCAAATTGTAGCTGAGCAGGATGGTGAAGTAACAATAGCCATTGCTGGGGCAGTTACGCAGGATGTAGCTGGAAACGTAAATCTGCCTTCTTCCGAAAGTCTGATTCTGCTTTATGACGCTACTCCTCAAAAAACCATAGTGGATATTGTCAGTGTAGAGTCTGTGCCAAGTATTCAAGTTCCTTTTGCCACAAGCATTGCCTCAGTAGAGTTTCCCGAAACGGTAACTGTCAACTGCTCAGATAAAACACAGAAGTCATTTGAAGTAAGCTGGATTACAGATGATTTCAATACCCATGAAGCAGGAACATATACCATTGAAGGTCAGCTAATACTGGAAGGGTGTACCAATACCCAAAACATCAAAGCCCAGCTTGAGTTAGAAGTTGCTCCAAATCGTGCTCCTACACTGATTATACTTTCTGCCAATACCTTTAGTCCGGTTATTACACAGGATGAGGCCATTGCCAGCCTCACTACCCAAGATACAGATGATGATGTGCATCAATATGCGCTGGTAGAAGGTGAGGGAGCTACAGATAACGATCTATTTGTAATTCTTGGAAATGAACTTTTCCTAAGTTCTGATAACGGACTGTCAGGACAAAAAAGCTTTTCTATCCGGGTACAAAGTGCTGATGCATATTCCAATACTATAGAAGCTGTATTTACACTTAGCAAAACGCCTTACGAACAAACAGAGCCGATTAATTTTGTCAATACTTTTTCGCCCAATGCTGATGGTATCAACGAACTATGGTTGGTTCCTGACCTTAAGTTTTTTGATGATGTATTGATAGAAGTATATGATCGTTCGGGCAGAAGAATTTTCCAGACCACTGATCCTGAGCAGGGCTGGGACGGAAGCAATAACGGAAGCATCCAGAAAGGCAGTTACTACTACATCATTACGATCAACGATATTCAACTGAGCAAACGCGGCGTGCTGAGCGTCATCAAATAGCCAAAACATGAAGAAAATCTACGTACTAAGCCTACTTTTATTGGTGAGCCTGAATCTGCTGGCACAAAGCAGAAAACAATCCGCCAACTTTCCTCTTTTCAAGCAGTATTTTAACCCTGCGCTTACCGGCTTTGAAGGTTCAGCGATTAACTCCCTGTACCGCAGCCAATGGTCGTCCGTAGAAGGAGCACCCACTACTTTTTATCTTTCTACCGAACTTAATATGTCAGATATGAAGGAATGGAAGGCAAACAATATTGATGAGAAAGAAGATAAAGCATTAATTAAGTCAAAAGCCAGTCATGCGTTTGGACTATCATTCCTAAAAGATGCTTTCGGTCCTTATTTTGAACATCAAATCTACCTCAGCTATAGCTCCAGCCTCAAGATTACTAGGTCCGTTAGTTTGAGGGCTGGTACCAGCATCACTTACAATATGGAAGGGATGAATGCCCATAAGATGAGCCTTGAGCAAAGTAATGATCCGTTCGTAATGCAATACATGCAAAATTCTAAAAGCGGACGTATGGATATTAATCTCGGTCTGATGCTGGCCGGAGAGCATTTCTATCTGGGATATGCATTGCACGATGCCACCAAAGGTCAGGGAAATCTGGACAGAGAAATGAGCTTTATCGTCTATGACTATAAGCATATTATCCAGGGAGGCTACAGAACTCAGCTTTCTGAGCAGTTTGGGCTGGTGGTGAATGGTCTTTATCAATATGATCAGCAACGTGGAGGAAGCCCTGAGGGACAGCTTAAAGGTGTTTTCCAAAATAAATTCTGGGTAGGAGCAGGCTACAGAAACCAGTTAGCCTACTCTTTTAACCTGGGCTTACGCTTGCAAAATCTGCAGGTGGGTTATGCATTTGAAGTGCCCACTGGAAAAGCTCAGCTGGCCATGCAGACCAGTGAACTGATGCTTAGCTACCAGCTTGGCGGCAGGGGAGATCATCATTTAGGGAAAAGTTTGACCATCTGGTAAAGAAAAAACGCGGCTTATGACCGCGCTTCTTGCTTTTGAGGAAATATTTGTACTAAAAATTATTGAGCCTCTTTAGTTTATTTGAAGAACTTTTTGATTAAGCCTAGTGCCTGATGACCATCTTCAGACTGACCGCTAAGCAAAGCTTGGAAAGCATCTTGCTCTGAGGTACTCATTTCAGACTGAAATACTACGTTCTGCTTGTCAAACTTTTTGGCACCCATTTGCCAACTGGGGAAAGATCTTTTACTGATAGGAGCACTACTTACCATAAGCGCACTCTTATGTCTCTTGTCCAGTTTGATTTTGTCATAAAGTGATGAGATATTCCTGTAATCACCCTCTAAGTATTGTAAGAAATGTGTATCTGAATACAGTAAAACTCCGGTTACATCTTCCTCTTTGTTATTTTTTTTGCAGGAAGCTAATATTTTCTGAATTTCTTCTTCAGTACAAGCTGGTGTTCTCAAGCTGACATAAACTAATTGTGATAACATATTCCTTATATTTTATACATGATGTTGATATAGTACAAATGTATATAAATTTTGTTTAATAAAAAATTAAAATAATACAACAAGTTTTACTTGCATATGTAAGTTTGTGTGAGGTATGGGTAAAAAAATATAGGATTCAACTGAAAAAATTGCTGAAGACATGCTTTTAGCCCCATAGAAAAGGATTTCTATTCTCAATGTCAGTGAAGCACTGGTGTTAGGTTTCTAAAGAAAATGTAAAATTAACTTTAATCAATAGCCTAAAAACCTTGTTTTTACTTGAGTATTTTTAAGCATGAATTGTGTTTTTTTTATTTTGGTAATTAATGAAGTAAATTTTTTTGTCGTAATTTTTAAATCCAGATAAGAGCAATTACTTTTTTAATGGTATTTCAAGCAAATGCTATCCGAAGCTTATTAAATTATTGTTTTCATAATTGCTCTGCGTACATGAGACCTAAAAGCATTGCGTTTCTATATAAAGTCATTGACACTTAAAGATATACATAGCTAAATTGCACAACCATGGCCAAATCAAAAAAGAAAGCAAAATCAAAGGAGGAACTCACCAAAAAAAATCCTACCACAAATTATTGTTCCATGCCGATGACTCCGGTTCGGGTTTTTGACTTTGATGTCAGTCCCTTTAGGGCCGCGGCTATTATCATCACGGACAATAAATGGGTAAATGGTACCGTGATTCATTACTATTTTTTTGATCAGGAGGAGGATGGTGAATATGTATTTACTCCGGGGGGAGAACGTATCTGGAGAAGTTGGGTAGGGCCGGAAGACCAGCAAAATGTAGTTAGAGAAGCCTTTAAAAGATGGAAGGAGATAGGCATAGGTCTGGAGTTTCAGGAAGTGGATAATCGGGAAGATGCTGAGGTAAGAATTGGTTTTATGCAGGGAGATGGAGCCTGGTCTTATTTAGGAACCTATGTACTGAATATTGGAGCCGGGCAGCGAACCATGAATTTTGGCTGGAATTTATCTGGTCAGGATGGCCTGGATACAGCTTTGCATGAGATTGGACATACCCTAGGCTTGCCGCACGAGCATCAAAACCCTAATGCGGGTATCGTTTGGAATGAAGAGGCTGTGTATGCTGCGCTGGCCCAACCGCCTAACAATTGGTCCAGAGATAAAACCTATAACAACATTATTCGCAAGCTTGACCCCGATACGGTACAGGGTTCCAACTGGGATCCTAATTCTATCATGCATTATCCCTTCGGGCCCGGCCTGATTCTTCGCCCAGAAGTTTATGGCGAGGAGGGAATATTTCCAGACCCTGGCTTGTCTGAACGAGATATCCAATGGGTCAGGACATTTTATCCTCCTCTGGAAAAAGAGATGGAGGAACTTTCACCTTTCCATTCCAAAAAACTCAGTATCAAAGCAGGAGACCAGGTAGATTATGTAATTGTTCCTAAAACAACACGTACCTACAGCATCCGTACTTTTGGTGAATCAGATACTATTCTGGTACTCTTTGAAGATGAAGAGGGCGAATGGAGATATCGTGGTGCAGATGATGATAGCGGGAAAGATTATAATGCACATCTTCGCTACCGGCTTATTAAAGGTCATCGCTATGTACTAAGGGCAAGACTATACTACCAGCATATGGAAGGAAACTTTGCCATTATGATGTGGTGAATGAGTTACAAGCTCAAAGCTGAAGGTTAAAAGTTTTTTTAGCTAGAAAAAATTTTGAGATAGGTTTTAAACCTTTGCTTGTAAGCTTGCTCTAAGTTCCAGAAACGAAAACATATACAATCATGAAAACAAGATTAATTGCAATCGCTTTTGGAATATTGATAAGTGCCACTGCTTTCGCTCAAAGAGGGGGGCGATCACCTGAAGACAGGGCAGAAAAGATGACTGCTCATTTGACTGAAAAGTTAAGCCTCTCTGAAGAGCAGGCTACTGAGGTAAAAGCACTTTTTCTCAACAGTATGAAAGAGGGTAGAGAGAAAGCAGAGCAGGCGTCCAACAGGGAAGAGAGAATGGCTCTAAGAAAAGAGCAGCAGAAGACAATGGAGGAAGGACTAAAATCTTTATTGTCAGAAGAACAGATCAAAGATTACCTTGCCCTTAAAGAAGACATGCACGAAAGGCGCGGACATCGCCGGGGAAGAGACAGAAAAGAAGGTTAAGATTTCTCCTGATTATACCTCTCTACTTGAGTTGCTGCTAAGGTGGCAACTCATTTTTCATTCATCCAGTCGGTCCATCTGCCTTTGTGAGTTACTTCTTTTAATGCCTGCTTGAGCAGTTTCATGTATTTTTTACGGGAAATTTCTTCTGCTCCCATACTTTCCAGATGAGGCGTGTGCACCTGGCTGTCAATGAGGCTGAATTTTCTCTTCTGAAGCTCCCATACTAAGGTGATAAATCCGGTTTTAGAAGCATTACTAAGCTTACTGAACATAGATTCTCCAAAAAAAATACTGCCCAAAGAAACTCCGTACAATCCGCCAACCAGTTTGTTTTTCTGCCAGACTTCTACGGAGTGCGCATAGCCCAACTCGTGCAGATAGCAATATGCCTCCAACATTTCGTCCGTAATCCAGGTTCCCTGTTGCCCTTTGCGTCGGGTTTTCTGGCAATTTCGGATTACAGCTCTAAACTCAGTATCCAGTGTTACCCTAAATCTTTGCTGATTAAAAATAGGCTGCATGCTTTTGGAAACTTTCAGCTTATCAGGAAACATGACAAAGCGGGGATCGGGAGCATGCCAGATGATAGGCTGCCCAATGTCATACCAGGGGAAAATCCCCGAACGATAAGCTAAAAGTAGTCTGTCGGGAGAAAGATCTCCTCCCAAAGCCAGGCCTCCCCAGTCTTCTGCTTCTTCTACCGGTGGAAAGTTTAGTTCATTGCTAAGCCAGTACAGCATAAAAGTTGAATTGCCCTCATGTTTATCGTGAAAATGAAAACAAATGTTGTCATTATGTTGCCTGTGTAGCAATCAGTTTGTTAAACGTTTCCAATGCCTTTCCGGATTCCAGAGATTCACGGGCGGCAGCGATACTGTCTTTCAGATTGAGTCTAAGTTTGCCGCAATGAATAGCCATAGCTGCATTGGCCAGCACAGCTTCATTTTGTGCTTTGGTGCCTTTACCTTCCAATATGTTGATAAAAATACGCGCGGCATCCTCTACAGATTCACCGCCATGCAATGCTTCTGCTTTGTGCGTGGAAAAGCCCAGATCTTCCGGCTGCAAAACCTGTTCCTGCTCATTGGTAATCATCTTGAATGGACCAGTCAGAGAAATCTCATCATAACCATCCAGAGAGTGGAGAATGACAAACTTTTTGTCGGTTTTTTGGTACAGGTAAGCATATAAGCGAGCCAGTTCCAGGCTAAACACACCTACCAACTGCCTTTTGGGAAAGGAAGGGTTAACCATAGGCCCCAGCATGTTGAAGAAGGTTTTCATACCCAGTTCACGTCTTACCGGCCCTACATTCTTCATGGCAGGGTGAAAGAGCGGCGCATGCAAAAAGCAAATGTTTGCTTCCTTCAGGCTTTTCTTAAGCTTATCAGCATCATTGGTAAACTCATATCCAAAGTGAGTGATTAGGTCGGAAGAACCGCTTACGGAAGATACACCTTTGTTGCCATGCTTGGCCACCGGCTGTCCTGCTCCCGCCACTACAAAAGACGCAGTGGTAGAAATATTAAAAGTGTCTTTGCCATCTCCCCCGGTACCGCAGAGGTCAATGGCATCGTATTCTTCAATGTGCAGCGGTACACAAAGCTCCAGCATGGCATCGCGAAAGCCTTCCAGCTCTTCTACGGTAATGCTTCGCATCAGAAAAACCGTCAGAAAAGCAGCCATCTGGCTTTGGTTATACTCTCCCTGCGCCAGCTTGGTAAGGATTTGCTGGGCCGTGTCTTTGTCTAAAGATTTATATTCTATGAGTTTGTTGAGGATGTCTTTCATGGATTGAATTGCTGAATGATTAAATGGCTATATGACCAAATTGTCAAATGGTTGAATTATTGACTTTTTTTAGAGTTAAATGATTTTATTGTCCTTATATGGATAATTTTTCATTGGTGTACTTAATAAGCGCATTGATAGCTTTAGGTAATTTTTTGAGTTCCTGAAAGATAAAATCATAGTTTTCCGGAGACAACAACTTTCTTTCTTTGGCTTTTTCGTTCCAGTACAGGCATTTGTACACTGAACCGGAAGCATAGCGATAAAAGCGAATCTTATCTTTTTTCCCAAATCTGCCAAATCTTTCGGCAATGTTAGCTGAAACCGAATCTATTGCCCTGACAAACTGCTGACCTGTAGTATTTCTGCTGAATTGTTCCCACTGAAGTACGATATTCCAGACTTTGTTACTCAAATGATAAGCTATTCGGTAAGCCTCAATATCATTCAAACTTAAATACATCTTATCCATAGTTTAAATACTAATCCGAATAACAATTCAATAATTTAACAATTTGATCATTTAATGTTCTAACCAGTTCTTGATCATCTGCTTACCATGTTCGGTGAGTATGGATTCAGGATGAAACTGTACCCCATGCACATCAAAAGTTTTGTGGCGCAGGCCCATTACTTCTCCTTTTGGATCCAGAGCGGTGACGATTAATTCTTCAGGAACAGAAGCTGCTTCTACTGCCCAGCTATGGTAGCGGCATACATTAAATTCCTGGGGCACATCTGCAAAGAGATATTCGTCTTTGTCCTGTAGAGTAACTTTATCGGCATAGCCATGCAGCACCGTAGGCATGTTATAGAGTCTGGCCTGAAAGGCTTCGGCAATACCCTGATGGCCCAGGCATACGCCCAGTATACTTTTTTCAGGAGCATATTTTTTGATCACATCCATCATGATGCCTGCATCTTCAGGAATGCCTGGCCCGGGAGAGAGGAGTATTTTATCATACTTGCCTACTTCCTCAAGGCTAATCTTGTCATTTCGGATTACGTCCATTTGATTGCCATAACCCAACTCCCGCAGGATATGCACCAGGTTATAGGTGAAGGAATCATAATTATCTAAAACTAGTATTTTCATGAATTTGGTTAAAAGTTAAATGTTGAAAGTTTCAAGTTGATTTTGGAAGTATTTAAATGTGATTTTGAAGATATTTGATCAGACTTGAAATTTGTTTTGATATCGTAATTAGTTTTTCACCAAAGACCTGAAATTGCTGATGATCAATCATCCCAAGCCTGTGAACGACAAAAAGCTGGCTTCTCAACTCACCTGCTGAACCTTTTGCATATTTCAAAAACCTGATAAAATCTTTGTTATTACCATACTCAAAACCCTCTGCTATGTTACTGGAGATAGAAATAGCAGAACGTCTAATTTGGTCACGAAGAGAAAAGTCACGGCTAAAGTGTTGATTATATGTAAGCTGATAAAATTCAACAGCAACATCAGATGCTTTATTCCAAACCTCTAATTCTTCAAATTTTTTAGCGCTACCCATCTTTCAACTTTTAACCTGTAACCTTTAACTATATTTTTTAATTTGTTATGTTTTCTGCGACTTCAAGGGCTCTTCTCAACGCAGCCAGCTTATTATTGACTTCCTGCAATTCGCTTTCCACTACAGATTTAGCAACTACTCCGGCACCAGCCTGATAGTAAAGTGTATTGTTCTGGCTGATGAATGAACGGATCATGATGGCATGGTTGAACTGAGCGGTTTGCTGGTCGCTGCCAAACCCCAGAAAACCAATGGCCCCACCATAATAGCCTCGTTTAGTGCTTTCGTATTTGTTGATCAACTGCATGGCCATATGCTTGGGGGCTCCTGATAAGGTCCCTGCCGGAAAAGTATCGGCTACTACTTGTATAGGCGAAGTTTCGGGTGCCAGCTTACTGGTCACTTTAGAAACCAAGTGGATGACGTGCGAGAAATACTGCACTTCCTTGAAAGTTTCTACCGTCACCTCATTGCCATGTCTGCTCAGGTCATTACGAGCCAGGTCAACCAGCATCACATGCTCTGAGTTTTCCTTAGGATCGTCAATCAGCTTTTTGGCAAGTTCAGCATCAGCCGCATCGTTCCCGGTACGTCTGAAAGTCCCGGCAATAGGATAGATGCTAGCTTCACCACCTTTAATCACAATCTGCGCTTCCGGTGAGGAACCGAAGATTTTATAGCTGCCATAATCAAAATAAAAGAGATAGGGGGAAGGATTGATGGAGCGAAGCGAGCGATATACATTGAATTCGTCTCCTTTAAAATGATTCTGGAAACGCCGGGAAAGCACAATCTGAAAGACATCACCCCGGAAGCAATGCTCCTGACCTTTGCGGATAATTTCCAGAAACTCTTCGTCTGAGTAATTACTGCTTTCTTCACCCTGCCGCTGGAAGCGATAGCTGGGAATATTACGATTGTTAATCAGGGAAATTAAATCCGCCAGCTTATCATGTGAGGACTCTTCTCCTGAAACTTCATGATGGAAGGCATATAGTTCATTGCGGAAGTGGTCTATCGCAATGACATAACGGTAAACGGCATAGTGAATTTCCGGTATGCCATAGTCTCTTTCCGAATCAGCAGCCATCTCCACATCTTCGTAGTATTGCACAGCATCATAAGCCATATAGCCAAACATGCCGTTGGTGCTGAATTTATATTCATGGTCTTCCAACTTAAAAGCAGCGGCAAACTGACTCAGCATTTCAATAACATCCTGCTTCTTTTCGGTTTTGGTTTCAGTAGAAGTGCCGTCCGGGAACTTTTGCTTTACTACTTTATTTTTTACTGAAAATGAAGCGATAGGGCTACAGCAGATAAAAGAGAAACTGTTGTCGCTACTATGGTAATCGGAGCTTTCCAGTAGTATAGGATTATCATAACGGTCACGTATTTTCAGGTAAATATTGACCGGTGTAATGGTATCGGCGAGCATTCTGCGGTGCTCACTCACCAGATGAAAAGCGTGTTTGCTTGGTTTTGTTTGCATTGGTTTTCTGTTTAAAATAAAAAAAGCCTACTGCGCGAACAGTAGGCCTATGAATCATGCTTTATAGATAAAGACATTAAATAACTAGCCGTTCGCGCTAAAATGATTTGCGCGCCACCACCAGTTAGTTTTTACGTATGTCTTGTTAATTCTTACCATGTGCGACAAATATAAAGTCCTATCTTTATTTTTCAAACGGAGTTTAACAAATTGTGCATAAAATACGGCTAATGTAAATTAAAGAGCCAAAAACGCTTTTTTAGCGAATATTTATTCGGGCAAAATTCAGAATGTCCGTAAAGACCACAAACAAAAAACAGTATGGAGACGCTGGCAGAAGAATACCAGGTACTTAGTAAGAAGAATACTGCCTTGCGCAGATACAATAAGCAACTGATCTATTGGATGCGTATCTTAGGGTTTTTGCTCTTGCTTGCCCTGGGCTATATCATTTATATAGAATACTACCCTCCTTTTTTCGGAAGATGGCCTGAGATGACCGAGCGTTATCAAAATTTACTGCTGAAAAATGAAAAGCTTACCTCGGAAATTGATAGCCTCAATCGGGTAAATAGCTTACTGGTAGAGTTGTCACCCTACTACACCGGCGTATTTTTTGAAGTGCAGATAGGTGCCTTTGAAAATTTTGATTTAGAGAAGTATAAGGATGGTCTGGCCAAACTCAACATAGATTACACCGGAGAAATAGATCAGTATACTTTAGGCAAATTTCGTGATCTGGATATGGCACAGGATTTTGCAAAGGATATCCGTAAAATGGGCATTCAGGATGCTTTCATCGTTGCCAAAGTTGATGGCAAAAGAGTAACGGTAAAAGAAGCACTGGCAGAAGCAGAAAGGCTGAGAGAAGGAGAAGAAAGTTGATAAAAAATACCCAACTTGAGCTTGGAGGGTTTTACTAACCCCCTATATGACAGGTTTTGAGCTGCTAGACCATCGCAACAATCCACTGTTAACTCTGGTATTCACCAGAGCCCCTCACAAAAGTAAGGGGTGAGGCCCGGTTTTGATGGCAAGCTTCACTCGGAATTGTTATAAGTGTTGGAGTTAGAAAACGAGTCCAAGACCCAAGCGGGTAATCTTAAATATTTTAAAAGAACGTCTCAAGCTTTTCTACAACAAAAGAACCAAGAAGGTTCAAAGCTTTTTAATTTTTTACGAGCTTCAAATATACAAATTCATATTGGCTAATGTCATGAAATTGGCCTTCTTTCCTACACCTGCATCCTCAAAATTTTTTATCAAAAAAACCATCCCTATTTTTACGCACACGAATAGACAGAGATTTTTATTATCCTTCTTTATGTGATAAAATTTAGCTTATTTGATATCGTTTCACAGATATTATGAACAAAGTCAGAGCGTTTCTTTTACAACTACTTAATCAAATTTCTTACTGGATCAGTCAGGCCTATTCTTGGGTTTATTCCTGGTATGTGAGAGCTACCTGGAAAGAGAGGGGGATCATCGGAGGTGCTGGCCTTTTGCTTGTTTTTCTTTTGATTTGGGGAGTATCGCTTGTTTCGGATGAAGATTTTCAGGGCACAGAAGAAGTAGATGAAGCTTACAGCGCCTACATCTCTGCTTACACTGCCGGAATTATTTCCACCGAGTCATCTATTCGCATACAGTTTAACCGGCCTTTGGCGGATTCTACCCAACTCGGCAAAGAGGTGGATGAGGATTATTTTTCTTTCAATCCTTCTATCAAAGGAAAAACTTTTTGGTTAGATCGCAGCACTCTTGAATTTATCCCGGAACAAAGGCTGCAATCAGGACAAAAATATCAGGTAAAATTTGCTTTGGAAGAACTGATTGATGTACCGGACGAACTGGAAAGTTTTGAGTACGCACTACGTACCATGCAGCAAAATTATGCCGTAGAACTGAGCGGCCTTACTTACGAAGATCGTGAAGAGCTTACCAGCCCGGTGTTGCAGGGAAAACTCTTGACCGCCGATGTGGCTGAGGCTGCCGCGGTAGAAAACATGCTCTCCGCCGTTCAGGATGAGAATACGCTGGAAATTGACTGGCAGCATGATGCCCTCAGCCATCAGTTTACCATAAGAAATATCAGCAGACTAAGTGGAGGAGAAGCCAGCATTCTTCTGACAAGCACGGGTGAGCCTATCGCGGTGGATAAAAGTGATGCACAGGAAATTGCCATTCCCTCTCTGGGGCAGTTTACGCTGATCGGACATCGTATCATAGAAGAACCCGAACAGTATGTAGAATTGCGTTTTTCTGATCCTTTGCAGGAGAACCAGGAATTGGAAGGGCTGATCCAGATTCGGCAGGTAGGAGAGGGGGAACTGCGCCTGATCATTGACAACAATATTTTGCAGGTATATCCTCCCGAAGCCATGAGCGGCCGTTCTACTCTAATCATCAACGAAGGGATTAAAAACAGCAATGGAGAGCGTTTGGAGCAGACTACCGAAGTAGATGTGTTATTTGAGCCTATCAAGCCAGCAGTACGCTTTGTCAACAAAGGAGTAATCCTGCCTTCTACTGACGGTATGATGCTGCCTTTTGAAGCAGTTAACCTGCAGGAAATTGACGTCACCATCGTTAAAATTTTTGAAGACAACCTCAATCAGTTTTTTCAGGTCAATCAGTATGATGGAGAGCAGGAAATCCGAAGGGTGGCCCGTCCAGTAGCCCAGAAAAAAGTGCCACTAAACGCATCAGGCGCAACGGATCTCAGCAAATGGAATCGTTTTACGCTGGACCTGACGCAAATCATTGAAACAGATCCCGGTGCCTTGTATCAGGTGGTTTTGAGCTTTCGCCGCAGCCAGTCGGTTTACAGTTGTGTCACAGGCGATACAGAAGACGATGATGATCTTACAGAGTATGACCTCGCCGAAGACTGGGATGATCCTTCCAAAATTTACTGGGATGCCTACAACCAGTATTATTATGCGCCTAACTACAATTGGGAAGAAAGAGACAATCCCTGTTCACCTTCCTATTACGGATTTCGCCGTAGCGCCAAAACTAATCTGCTGGCCTCCGATATGGGTATCATTGCCAAGCGGGGAGAAAATGACCAGCTCTATGTGGCCGTCACCGACCTGCGCACTACCGACCCTCTTTCTGGAGTAGATGTAAACGTATATGATTTTCAGCAGCGCCTCATTGCCGAGGCTTCTACCGATGGAGATGGTGAAGTGCTGATACCCACTGATCGTCGTCCCTATCTTCTGGTCGCTTCTGACGGAAAGCAGCGTGGCTACCTGAGAGTGGATGATGGCAGCTCTCTTTCCCTCAGCAGCTTTGAAGTGTCAGGGCAGGAAGTACGCAATGGCTTGAAAGGTTTTATCTATGGCGACCGGGGTGTATGGCGTCCGGGAGATTCACTGCATATCAATTTTGTGCTGGAAGATAAAGCCCGGACTTTGCCTCCCAACCATCCGGTCATCTTTCAACTGGAGAATCCTCGCGGACAAATGGTACAGCGGATCGTAAGAACGAAAGCTGTGGGTGATATCTATAATTTCAGTACGGCTACCGATGCAGATGCGCTTACCGGCAACTGGACAGCTAATGTAGAAGTGGGAGGGGCTATTTTCAGTAAAAATCTACGCATAGAAACCGTTCGGCCTAATCGGCTGAAAATTGATCTGGACTTCCGCACGGACAGGTTCGTCGCCCGCAATCCGAATCCCAGCGGGCAACTGAATGTAAGCTGGCTAAGCGGAGCGACCGCTCGAAATTTACGTGCCGTATTTGAGATGCAGCTTACGCCCGGGCAGACCAGCTTTGAAGATTATCCCAACTACACTTTTGAGGATGAAGCGCGAAATTTTTCCGCTGAGCGTAAAGAAGTCTTTGATGGCAGAGTAGATGAGAATGGCCGTACCAGCTTTACTGTAGACCTGGATCTGGAACAGGAAGTACCGGGCGTACTGAATGCCACTTTCTTTGGCAGAGTCTACGAAGAAGGGGGGAATTTCAGTATTGACCGCTTCACGCTACCCTATTATCCTTATGCATCTTTTGTAGGCATGGATGTACCCGAAGGTGAAGGCATGGGCGGAGCATTGCTTACCGGAGAGCCTCATCAGGTAAGTCTGGTCGTAGTAGATGAAAGAGGCGAACTGCTCAACCGCCGTGAACTGGAAATGTCCTTATACAAACTGGATTGGCGCTGGTGGTGGGAGCAGTCGGAAGATTACATCGCCAATTACGTAGGAAACGAATACCAGGAGCCTGTTTTGCAGGAAACGATTTCTGTCAATAACGGCAAAACAGACTGGAGCTTTAGCGTAGACGAAGAAGCCTGGGGACGCTACTACCTGCGCGCCTGCGATGCTGAGTCAGGGCACTGTACCGGTGAAGTGATTTATCTGGACTGGCCGGAATATGCCGGTCGCGATGGACGTAATGCGCCTCAGGCTGCCGCCATGCTGAGTTTTTCGGCAGACAAAGAAAGTTATGAAGTAGGAGAGGAAGCCACCGTAAACATTCCCGCTAAAGGCGAAGGCAGAGCACTGGTGAGCATAGAAAATGGTACAGAGGTGCTGGAATCTTACTGGGTGGAGATGGAAGAAGAAGGTGAGACTCCTTTTACTTTTGAAATTGAGGAGAACATGACGCCCAATATTTATGTGCATGTGTCGCTGCTTCAGCCTCATGCACAGACTGCTAATGATCTGCCTATCAGGATGTATGGTGTCATCCCGTTGGAAGTCAACAATCCAGAAACCTATCTGGAACCGGTCATCAGCATGCCTAAAAAAGTTGAACCGGAAGGAGAAGTGATCATCACGGTTACGGAAGCCAGCGAAAAACCTATGGCTTATACCATTGCGATGGTGGATGAAGGTCTGCTGGACATTACCAACTTTGAGACTCCCGCTCCCCATGATTATTTCTATGCCCACGAGGCCCTGGGTGTCAAAACCTGGGATATGTATGATTATGTGATTGGCGCTTACGGAGGAGAACTGGAAAGAATTCTGGCCATTGGCGGAGATGAAGCCGGACGGGGAGAAGGAAGCCGCCGTGCCAACCGCTTTGAGCCGGTCGTAAAATTTCTGGGACCTTTCTTTCTGGAAGATGGAGAAGAAAATATCCATACCATTCGTATGCCCAATTATGTGGGATCCGTGCGCACCATGGTCGTAGCATCTTATGAAGGGGCCTACGGCCATACTGAGCAAACCACTCCGGTAAGTAAACCGCTGATGGTACTGGGTACTATGCCCAGAGCTTTGAGTCCCGGTGAAAGCCTGAAGTTGCCGGTAGACATTTTTGCGATGGACAATTCAGTTAAAAGTGTAAGAGTGAGCGTGGGTACCGGTGACTTGATGAGTTTACAGGGAAAACGCTCGGAGGAAATGTTCTTTGCTAATCCTGGTGATCGTATTGTGGATTTTGATTTGCAGGTAGGGAGCCAGGTAGGAGTAGGAAATGTAGAAATCAATGCGGCTGCCGGACCAGTGAGAGCAGATTACAATGTAGAGATTGATGTACGTAATCCCAATCCTCCGATCACTACAGCCCTGAGTTCTTTGGTGAGCGCAGGTAACAATTGGGAAGCCAGCTTTGAAACCATCGGTATGGCCGGTACCAATGAGGCAGTGATAGAACTGTCCGACATTCCACCGCTTAATCTTGGCAAGCGCCTTGAATACCTGATCAGCTATCCACATGGCTGTATTGAGCAAACCGTTTCTGCGGCCTTTCCTCAGTTGTATCTAAGCAATGTGCAGGAATTGTCGGCGGAGGAACAGACCAGGATTGAAGCGCATATTAAGCAGGCAATTAAAAGGTTGAGCGCTTTCCGAACCAATGAAGGAGCTTTTGCCTACTGGCCGGGCTCCAATGATGCTGATGAATGGAGCACCAGCTATGCCGGGCATTTTCTGCTGGAAGCTCAGCAGAAAGGATATTTTGTGCCCGCCGGACTTATTCAGTCGTGGATCAGTTACCAAAAACGGAGAGCTACTCAATGGGGCAGAAGCCAGCAATATGCTCGCGAAGACCTGATACAGGCTTATCGTTTGTACACCTTGGCGCTTGCCGGGCAGGAAGAACAGGGAGCCATGAACCGCATGAGAGAATTAAGCGATTTGAGCCTGGCTGCTCAATGGCGACTTGCCGGAGCTTATGCGCTATTGGAACAGAATGAAGTGGCCGAATCTCTCATTTCCGGCTTGGGCAATGAAGTGGAGACATATCGTGAAACCGCAGGCACCTACGGCTCTGCCTTAAGGGATGAAGCTATGATTCTGGAGACTTTGGCACTGATGAACCAGAGAGAAAAAGGAATAGCGCTTTTCCGCCGAATTTCTTCTGCTTTGAGCGATGAAGAAAACTGGATGAGTACGCAGACTACTGCCTATGCACTTCTGGCCACGGCCAAATTTGCCGAGAGCATGGAGTTGGGAGAAGGTATCAATGCCAGCATTGAAATTGACGGACAGCCTCCGGTTAATTTACAGTCGGAGCTATCGGTAGTACAGCGCCCTATTGCCATGAACGGAAGAAGTGAACATAGTGTAAAAGTTGTAAACCAGGGTGGAGGAGAGTTGTATGCCCGAGTGATTAGCAGAGGGAAGCCTGCATTGGGTGAAGAAACGACGCTGAATAACGGTTTGCAGATGAATGTAGTTTACAAAGGCATCAATGGCGAAGCAGTGGAGATTGAGAACCTGAGGCAGGGTACCGATTTTGTGGCAGAAGTGATGGTGCATAATCCCGGTACCAATGGCGATATCCAGCAACTGGTACTGTCTCATCTGGTGCCGTCAGGATGGGAAATTTTAAACACCCGGCTGCTGGACATGGAGCAGTTCAACCAACAGTCAGCTTTTGATTATCAGGATATCCGTGATGACAGGGTATATACTTATTTTGACTTAGCCGCTGGTGAAAGAAAAACTTTCCGCATCATGCTGAATGCCAGCTATGAAGGGCGTTTTTACCAGCCAAGTATTTACTGCGAAGCCATGTATGACAATACCATTAATGCCGGATTGGAAGGAGAATGGGTAGAGGTAAGTGAACCCTAAGCCTTGGTAGGTAAAAAGTAAAAAGCGACACAATTTGCATAAAGTGTCGCTTTTTTTTTATAAGAGAACTTCAGGCCTGGATGAATATTTTCTATTCTACCATACTCGTATGAGTCTGCTCTTTATATTCTTTTTCATTCAGTCGTGTATCAGCTTGAACTCTTTGTAGAATGTGGGCATAAATCTTTTTATGGGCTTGTTCTTCAGTAAGGTACTTGGAGATTTTGATAAACCCATTGAGTGCCAGGGCAATGAGCAGACCTTCAAATATGCCAAATTGAAAGACCAGCAATCCACAAATGATTGCCAGCATAAGTTGGTACTCACCTTCATGAATTACATGCTTTAAGCCAGCTATCATTTTCCAGCCGGTAAATACCATGATCACTCCCAGCGCAAATTCAGGAATGAAGTTCAATAGATTGGGGAAAAAGATAAAGATAGATACCACCAGGGCTACGAATAGATTTGATACTTTGGTGATAGCACCGGCTAGGGTATTGGTAGTACTCTTGGCTAGGCCGTCCAGGTTAGTCATACCGCCGAAGAAGCTTGCGCCAATATTAGAAATCCAGATGGATAAGAGACTGTTTTTGGTGTTACACTTTCTCTTTAAAGGGTCCATTTTTTCAATGGCAACATTACTCATTACCTGCTCAATGATGTCAATAGTGGCCAGCATGGCGGAAAAGCCTACCATTTTTGCAAGCAGAAAGAATATCGCAGAAGATTCCATGCCTTCAAAATGAGGGATTGGTAAAGCAAGTTTAAAAGGCACATTGTCTACATTTACCTTTGGTAAGTCAATAAATAACGCGGCAAGTATCCCTACGATTAGTATTGCAAAGTATGGTATGCCAGGAGATGTTTTGCTGAATCTTCTGAACAGAAAAATGAATAACATCAGCGATATGCCAGACAAGAATACAATGGTAACGAATTCCCCGTCCATGATACTTATTTTATGATGAATGGTATCAAATAAAAAGGGAACAAATTTAAGCGCGATTTTCAGCCCCACCCCTGCCAATAAACCTTCTACCAGGTAATGAGGAACATATCTCAGCAAATACTTATGCAATTCGTATTTCCAGGCGAGCGCTTGCATAGAAGCTGTAAGAAAAATGACAAAAGCCATATTTTCCATACCAAATGAATGTACCCCTAAAGCCAGAGCAGGAGCCAGACCTGCTGCTACCCCTGGTACGCCTACATAGTTGCCTGGTTTAAACAGATATGAGATAAATCCGATGATACAAGCAAATACTACAGTAATCAGCCCGGTACGTATAGGATAATCAGACATAAGACAGATTCCGGCACTCAGAGGAATTGCCATAGCACCAGTGATAATGCCCGCCTGGGCATCTCTTTTTACATTTTTGAATACGTTATTTAATGAAGTAGTCATTTTAATAAATAATTTGTTATCCTGTTTTGGATACAGATTAGTCCAGGCAAAAGCAGGAAATGAAATCCTGAACTCCTGAGGTATATTGAGAAGGAATGGAGTGATAAATCTTGCACTGGGTCAGACTTAAAGGACTGCCAGAAGGATTTATTAAGAAATTAAAATGACTAACAAATAAGAACGCAGTTCAACTCATAAAGTAGTGAACTACGAAAGGGGCGATTTTGGGGCTTTAAGGATAATAGACTGTAAGAAAATTGACAGCGATAGTTGACATGAGAAGATGTAGCGAAGGTTTTACCCTTATCCTCTGAGTCTTCCTCCTCTTCAGCACCTTCCAGACAAGTGTTGATGTCGGGAGGTAAAGGGACAGAAGGTGAAGTATGAAAAAACAAATCAGCTTCAGCAACATAAGTTTCTGCGGAATCATTGATTGAGTTTTGTGGTCTGTCTAAGCCCCCAATCAAAAAAAGCCAAAATAATATTTGGCTAAGGTAAATGAAGGTGAAACTATTAATGTGCTTTCTAAGCATTGTCAGCTTTCCTATAAAACTTGGTAAATGTAGTTAAAAGAAAAATTATTCAAATAATTTTTTATTAATTTTTACAATAGTATGTAGAGTTTTAAGCGGCAATGCAGCCATAGTTATATAGAGTGTGGTATTGCTGCGAATTTTTGTGAGTTTCGGTATTCATCCCGAACTCGCGAAAAAATCTGTTTAGCAAATGTTCATTGAAATATTGGGTTTTGATGCTGGAGAGTGAGAAGGCTTTTCTTTGCTCTCCTGCCTGCGGCCAGGCATGTGCAGCTTTAGCCAGCGAGACCGCAGTGAGGCTAGCATTGACATGCGTATGAAATTTTGATTCACTACGGGCCTGGCATTGCATAAGGCCGGTATGTTGTTTAGCATCTCGGTAAAGGAACTCGATTTGAAAGCGTAATCGATAACATTCCAATACTTTGGCTCCGTCCATAGTAGGGTCAGTAGCAAAGAAAGCTTCGGCCCTCAAAGTCCCATCCTTTCTGGCTAGATGCACAATGACGCACTTGACCAAACGATCCAGTGCCTTGACATAGACCTTACCTTCATAAGCTGTTAGGTTGTCATCTTGTAAACATAAAGTAAAGTGGGCACTGTCCAAATTGAGGAGGTCCACTCGGCCCTGGTATTTAGGAGGTCTGCCTCTTTTCTTAGGCTTTGGGCCCAAATAAGGATATTGCAATACCGCATTGCTAGGCAGTTTACTGATGAACATGAAGCCTGCTTGGGTTACTGCGTCCACAAAAGGTCTGCGCCAAAAATAGCCGTCTGCCACTAAAATATCGGAAACAGCTTTCAATCTATCCGCTTGATTTATGACTATGCTGGCGTAATAATCTAGAAGGGAGCCAAACTGATCTTGACCGATGGTCTGCTTAGCGTACAAGTGCATGGCCGTACGACTCTCTAAACCTACGCTGGCAAGCCCACTGATCTCTAAGCCGTACTTAGTTGCATTGGCACACCCTGACCAGAAGTGCCCAGTACCCGGCGTGTGATTACCGCTTTTAGATATATAGCTGGGATCAAAGGCGATGATGCGCTCTTCTTCGGGCAAGGATAGGATCAGTTCTTCGTTGAACTGCTCAAAGGCAAAACAGCCTTCATAACGTACGCGATAGGTCGCTTCGTTAAATGAACCATAACGGGAAAAGTTCTCAAAGTTATGGCGACCACGAATGGTCAGCAGTAAAGGCATAAGATGTATCATAAAATCTCGTTGCCACCGCATCGGCGGTCCGATTGCCAATGTCAGGCATTTTATTCAATATTAATCTTGTGAGTGTCTCTACGCTCATAGGTGGAAGTTGTTGTTTAAGGTGTCGCAACCCTAAAACTATACTTCCACTTTTTTAATTTTTTTCAACCCCAAAATCTCTACGGAGTATTGTTTTTATCAAGGCGTGATTTTTTTTGAGAAACTATTCAAATCCCTACTAATCATTTGTTTATCAATCGTAAAAATCTCTTATATCAAAAGAGAATGGGTATAAAAAAAGCAGCTCATATCGTATGAACTGCCTTCTTTGCTCTGAAAAGTCCAGAGCGTGATAATGGTAATTAATAATTTTTTAAATCAGTGATTTATAAATTTCCTGTTCTTTCAGGCGTGGTATGCTGCTTGTGGCGGTTTTCATAAAAATTCTGCTCATCAAAACTCTCATGATTATAAAAGTCATCGTCAAGCACCTTGCGGGCTTTTTTAAGCTGTGCCCTCAGCATTTCTACTTCAGAGCGCAAAATATCTCTCTCTGAACGAGCAATGTCTCTTTCTCTCTGCATTTTGAGCAGGGGTTCTTCATCCTGCATTTGCATGGTGCTATCTGTAGAGGGATGAGAGGTAGGTTGATGTTTATCTTCGTGTAAAGCCTCTCTCAGAGAATGTTCATAGTCACGAGTGATAGGGTCACCACTATATACCGGATAAAATTTAACTTTGTTGACATCCAGACTATCAATGACAATAATATCATCATCACGGTCTATGCGGGCTTTGCCGATGGGAATCAATATATGGCGGGTCTCTTTGTTAGCCAGAATTTCTGGTTCCAGCTTAACTTCCAGGTAGCGAACTCTTCGCAGCTCCGGATTCAGAATAAGATCGCTCACGCGTCCCAGCCTATACATGTCTGATCCTACTACAAACCATCCTCTTACATCAGGATCATCTTTGGCAACACGGTAATCTTTAAGATTACTCAATTTTCTGAGTTGATAACTTGCTTCAGTCATGGTGAAAAAAATTAAGTTGAAAAAATGAAAGGCCTAAGTTCATAAGCCATGGATCGTTCTGGTGTTGTTTGCTCAATGGAGTTGATTTCTACATCATCAGGAAGCTGATCGTTGGAGGCGTCATTAAAGAATATCCACCCCACCACTATCAACAGTACGATGATCAGGAGCACTACCCAAGGCCAGACTGGTTTTTTTGTTTTTCTCTCGACATGAATTTCTGCCATAGCTAAAAAAAATATAGTAAAAAATTAAGCTATGCCTAAAGGCATTAACTTTTAAGTGGCATCTGGCTATGACCTGCAAAAAATTGACAATAATAAAACTATAAGCGCTAGATCATAGCTATGATAATTGCTTAAAACGATGATTTATGAAAGAATGTTTTTGAAGGTTTTGAGGAATAATTTTAAGATAAGAAGGAGTGACTTAACTAATTGAAAAGGCTACCCATTAATTGGATAGCCTTGGTAGTAAAATGACGGTTTAGCCTTGATTTAGGATAAGGCGGTCAGTTGCTCTTCAATCGCTTTGATCTTAGCTTCGGCGTCAGCCTGCTTTTTGCGTTCCATCGCCACTACATTTTCCGGAGCATTCTGCACAAAACGTTCGTTGCCCAACTTTTTGTTGACCGATGCCAGAAAGCCCTGGTTGTATTCCAGTTCTTTTTCCAGCCTTTCTTTTTCTTGTTCCGTATCTACCGCGTCGCCTAAAGGTACAAAGCATTCATTAGGCTTTCCCTGGGGCGTATTGACCATAAAGCTGGCAGCTCCTTCTATTTTATCATCGGTAAACTGAATGCTTTCTATATTTGCCAATTTCTGGATAATGCTGCCAAACTGATCAAAGGTTTGCTTAGAATCAGTACGCACACTGAACTCTAGAGGCTGTTTGTTAGCAATGCCACGGCTGCTTCTTACGTTACGAAGATTACTGATGATGTCAATAGCCACCTGTCCATGGCTAACTAAAGTCTGGTCGGCGCTAAGGCGATCTTCGGAAGTATTGGGCTGAGGCCATGAGGCTACGATCAGGTAGTCATTTTCATCTCGCTCTTTGATCTCATGCCAGATTTCTTCGGTGAGGAATGGCATGAAGGGATGCAGTATTCTGACCATATTTTCAAAGAAACGAATGGTAGCATCGTAGGTCATCTGATCAATCTTCTTGTCCTCCGGTTTGATCATTTCCAGGTACCAGGAGCAGAAGTCATCCCACATCAGTTTATACACTACCTGCAGCGCATCGGAAATACGGAATTTGGAAAAATGATCTTCCAGTTCTATCAGTGCCTGATTGTATTTTGCCTCAAACCAGGCAATAGCAGTTTTATTTTGTTCATTGGGTTGTTCACCCTCTACTTCCCAGCCTTTTACCAGGCGGAAGGCATTCCAGATTTTGTTGGCAAAATTACGACCCTGTTCACAAAGTTTGATGTCAAACAGTAGGTCATTACCAGCTGGTGAACTGAACAACATACCGGTACGAACGCCATCCGCGCCATAATCTTTAATGAGTTCCAGCGGATCAGGGGAGTTGCCCAGCGACTTAGACATTTTACGTCTGAGGCTATCCCTTACAATTCCGGTCAGGTATACATTGCGGAAAGGTTTCTCCTGACGATATTCGTAGCCATAAATGATCATGCGGGCTACCCAGAAGAAAAGAATCTCGGGAGCAGTCACCAGATCATTGGTAGGATAATAATAATTAATATCCTCATTGTCAGGATTACGGATACCATCAAAAACGGTGATAGGCCAGAGGCCGGAAGAAAACCAGGTATCCAGCACATCCTCATCCTGACGTAAATCATCCAGACTCAGGGAAGCATTGCCACTTTTTTTCTGCGCCAGTTTCAGGGCTTCTTCGGGAGTTTCAGCCACCACAAATTCTCCATCAGGAAGATAATAAGCAGGGATACGCTGTCCCCACCACAGCTGACGGGAGATACACCAGTCGCGTACATTTTCCATCCAGGAGCGGTACATGTTTTTGAATTTGGGCGGATGTAGCTGTACATCGTCATTCAATACATGCTCCAGCGCAGGTTTGGTGAGTTCTTTCATCGCCACAAACCACTGCTCAGAAAGACGAGGCTCTACTACTGCGTCGGTTCTTTCGGAGAAGCCCACGCTATTTTTGTAATCTTCTACTTTCTCTAGCTGACCCAGTTTCTCAATTTCTTTGGCAATCTTTTTCCTGACGATAAAGCGGTCTTCACCTACAAAAAACTGTGCTGCTTCGCTCATGGTACCGTCATCATTCATCACATCCAGCGTCTCCAACTTGTGCTTGATGCCCAGTTCGTAGTCGTTGGGATCGTGGGCGGGTGTCACTTTCAGGCAGCCAGTACCGAATTCCATGCTCACATATTCATCTTCAATTACCGGAACGGAACGATTTACCAGGGGAACAATGACTCTTTTCCCTTTCAGATGACGAAAACGCTCATCTTCGGGATTGATGCAGACCGCGGTATCTCCCAGGATGGTTTCGGGACGAGTAGTGGCGATAGTAACAAATTTGTCTTCACCCTCAATCTGGTATTTTACATAATAAAGCTTGGAGTTAACATCCTTATGGATTACCTCATCGTCAGCCAGAGCTGTTTTTCCCTGTGGGTCCCAGTTGATCATACGGTAGCCACGGTAGATATAGCCTTTGTTGTAGAAATCAACAAAGACTTTAATTACTGACTCCGACATATGATCTTCCATAGTGAATCGTGTACGGTCCCAGTCGCAGGAAGCACCCAGTTTTTTCAATTGCTCCAGAATTATTCCGCCGTACTTTTCTTTCCACTCCCAGGAATATTTGAGAAACTCCTCCCGGCTGATGTCGCTCTTTTTGATGCCTCTTTCTTTGAGCATGGCTACCACTTTGGCCTCGGTAGCGATGGACGCGTGGTCGGTGCCGGGCACCCAGCAGGCTTCTTTACCTTCCATACGGGCTTTGCGTACGAGTACATCCTGTATGGTATTGTTAAGCATATGGCCCATATGAAGCACTCCCGTCACATTAGGGGGAGGGATAACAATAGTGTAAGGTTCTTTATCAGGATTTGGGGTTGAGTGGAAAAACTTCTTATCCATCCACTGCTGATACCACTTATCTTCTACGGCTTGTGGGTTATATTTGCTAGAGAGCGACATAATATAATTCAGTCTAAAATTTTAAGCTTTCGCAAAGATAAAAACTTGCTCCGAACTTACTGAATCTTTTGCGTCTCCTTTCACTAGGCATATTCACCGATTGAGGCGGTAAGTGCTCACTATTTTCACTTATTTTTTTGCATTAAGCATATTTTTAATGAATAAAAAATAAATCTTACTAATTAAAAATATAATTATTAGTATTTTTTTATTTGTATTTAATAAATTTTAATAAAAATATTTAAAATATATTCTTTTTTAGGCCATCCTCTTTTTATTCAGTTTCTACATTTTTGCATCGTAGGAGTACTGGGCGTGTCTCTGGATTTTTTCATTACCTGGGTACTAAAAGAAAAGATGCATTGGCGAAAATACCTGGCGAACAGTACCGCTTTTATCATGGGTACCAGTATGAATTATGCTTTGAACAGACACTGGACTTTTCATAGTACCGATCCCAATTTAGTTGAACAATATTTGACATTTATGCTCATCGGTGCGATTGGACTGGGAATTAATAACTTAATTGTGCTCTTTCTTCATAGTAAAAAAGAACAAAACTTCTATATGGCAAAGTTTTTTGCTATCGGAGTAGTGGTACTTTGGAACTTCTTTGCCAACTATTCTTATACTTTCCAGTCTTAAGGCTGGGCCATTTGCCATGACAGAGAGTATTTAACAAAAATTAGCATAGACTTTGAGAATCTGAAGGCCTTGATTTGCAAAAGAATTTCCTATTTTTTATTCCTGTTTTTTGTCTTTATTTTTGGCTACAAATTATGACTTTAGCAGTTAAGCTAAATTGTTGATAATTAAACTTTTATCTAAAATCTTATGGGAAGCAAGCAGCACAAAGTGCTTGTGGTAGATGATGAACCCGATATCTTAGACCTGCTGGAGTATAACCTGGCAAAGGAAGGTTATAAGGTAAAGACGGCTACCAATGGAAGAAAGGCAGTAGATATTGCCGCTAATTTTTTGCCAGATCTTATACTTCTGGATATCATGATGCCCAATCAGGATGGGGTGGAAACCTGCCGACAATTACGCGAAAATCAGGATCTATACAATACCTATATTGTATTCCTGACAGCACGCTCGGAAGAATACTCTGAAGTGGCTGCTTTTGATACCGGAGCAGACGACTATATCACTAAGCCTATCAAACCTCGCGCACTTATGAGTCGTATCAGTGCGATGTTCAGGAGGGAGGCCAAGAAAAAGCAAAAAAGTGATAAAATTACAATTGGAGGGCTTACAATTGATAGGACCAGTTATATGGTTACGGTCAATGAGGAGCAGGTGAGCTTGCCTAAAAAAGAGTTTGAGCTACTCTACTTCCTTGCCCAGAATCCCGACAAAGTCCATAGTCGTGATGACCTATTACAAAATATTTGGGGGGCAGATGTGTATGTACTTGCCCGGACAGTAGATGTCCATATACGTAAGGTCCGTGAGAAAGTGGGTAGCCAGTATATTGTCACTGTTAAAGGAGTAGGCTATAAGTTTGGGGTAGAAGAATAGTGATCAAAATTGAATAATATGTTGGTCAATGCGAGAGGTGTTGCTTTTTTACTGGGAATTTCAATTGCAATTGTCACCACGGCCTTTTTGTCCCTGGTGGAAGGCGTCAGCTTCACTGCTCTTATTGTAGCTTTTGTCTTGTCCTTTTCTTCTTCCTATATACTTATCAACATCAGTCTGGAATTCTTGATCTTCAGAGAAATCAATAAGATCTATAACGTACTTGACAAACTTAAGCGCAAGGATCTTTCGTTCGTTGGAGAAAGGGAGCGCAAACGTGCGCTGAATCCTCTGAAACAGATCAACGAAGAAATCTTTGAATATGCAGCCAACAAGCAGAAGGAGATCAATGACCTGAAAAAGATGGAAGAGTTTAGAAGAGAGTTTGTTGCTAATGTATCTCATGAGTTGAAAACTCCCATATTTGCTGCGCAGGGCTTTGTACACACCCTTTTGGATGGAGCGATTGAAAATAAAAAAGTACGCTTTAAATTTCTGAAGAAGGCAGGCAAAAGTCTGGATGGACTGGATATGCTGGTTCAGGATCTGCTCACTCTCTCGCAAATGGAAACCGGTGATATTAAAATGAATTATGAGCATTTTGATATTTCTGCAATGGTAAGAGAGGTGTTTGAGCAGTTTGAAAGTGAGGCTGAAAAGAAGAAAATTGAGCTTATCCTCAAAAATAGAACTGCCACCTATGTGTTTGCAGATCATCAGCGCATCTATCAGGTGCTGGTGAACCTTATCAGCAATGCTATTAAATATACTAAAAAGGAAGGCTCAGTAGAGGTGTACTTCAAGGCCGAAGCAGGAAACGTAATTGTTTTTGTGAAGGACTATGGGCGCGGTATCCCCCCTGAAGATATTGACCGGATTTTTGAACGCTTTTATAGGGTAGAAAAGAGCCGTTCCAAAAATAAGGGAGGTACTGGCTTAGGACTCGCCATTGTAAAGCACATCATAGAGCTGCATCATTCTAAAGTTAGGGTATCAAGCGAAGTTGACAAAGGATCGGTTTTTAGCTTTAAGCTTCCGGTAGGTAATAAAGATAAAGTAGAGGATTACGTAGATGTTGAGGATGAAGAGCAGGCTTAAAAATTAAGTTATCTACCGGTTTCTTCTTTTTTATGTAACCCTCACCTTACATTTTTAGTCATATGGATATGGAATCACGTCAATCATATGCCGCACAGGCCATTCAACAGTTACATAAAGTTAGTTTTAGTGATCTGGTTGTATTTGAAAACGAAGATTATGTACTGATCAATAAACCTGCATTTATATCAACCCTGGATGATCGTCATGATGATATTAGTATCATTGCTATGGCTCGTGATTATGTTCCAGATGCACAGGTTTGTCACCGACTGGATAAGGAAACTTCAGGGGCATTGCTGATTGCTAAGAACCCAGAGGCTTACCGATCCGCCTCTATGCAGTTTGAGCATCGTAAGGTAAAAAAAATATACCATGCCGTCTGTGATGGTATCCACGACTTCAATGATTTAAAGATTGACCTACCTATCCATGCAACGAGTAAGGGTGTAGTAAAAATCAGTAAAAGAGATGGAAAAGAGGCGTTGACCTATGCAAACACCCTAAAAGCTTACAGAAAGCACACCTTAATGGAGTGTCAGCCGGTGACCGGGCGTATGCATCAGATCAGGGTTCACTTATCGGCAATGGGAGCTCCCATAAGTGGAGACGAGCAGTATGGGGGTAAGCCTTTTTATTTGTCGGAATTGAAAAAAAATTATAACCTGAAAAAGGATGCCGAAGAGTTACCACTGATCAAAAGAGTAGCTTTGCATGCGCAGGCGATAAGTTTTGAACTATTAAACAAAGATAACGTTTCTGTAGAAGCCTCTTACCCAAAGGATTTTGCTGTAGTCCTCAAACAGTTAGAAAAGTTGAGCTAATCTATAGAAAAGCTTGAGGGCATGTTGCATTTAATGGAAATACCCGCTACCTTTGTGTTCTTTTTAGAAAAAGGCGAAGTAGTATTGGTTTGATAAACCTAAAAATAACATAAAATTGGATATTGTAAGTTATAAAACGGTATCGGCTAACAAGTCAACTGTAGAAAAGAAGTGGTATATCGTTGACGCCGGTGACGCTCCACTAGGTCGTTTGTGTAGTGAAGTGGCTAAAATTTTAAGAGGAAAGCACAAGCCTAGCTTTACACCTCACGTAGACTGTGGAGATAAAGTGATTGTGATTAATGCAGACAGCCTGCGTTTGACTGGTAAAAAGTTAGATGACAAGCAGTATATCCGCCATACTGGATATCCTGGAGGCCAGCGTTTCTCTACCCCTCGTGAAGAGATGGAAAAATCTTCCACTCGTGTGATAGAGAAGGCCATAAAAGGAATGCTTCCTAAAAATAGCTTGGGAAGAGAAGTTTTCAAAAATCTGCATATTTATGAAGGGACAGAGCATCCTCATGAAGCACAGCAGCCTCAAAAATTAGATTTAAGTCACTTATAAGCTTGAACCCCATCTATGGAAGTTATTAATACAATTGGTAGACGTAAAACTTCAGTAGCCAGGCTGTACATGCAGCCCGGCAATGGTAATATTGTAATTAACAAGAAGCCTGTAGAGCAGTATTTCCCTTCAGAAATCCTGCAAACTATCGTGAAACAGCCTTTGACGCTGACTGAGCAGGACGGAAGTTACGACCTGAAGATTATTGTAAGTGGAGGAGGAGTTAAAGGACAGGCAGAGGCAATCCGTCTGGCAGTTTCTCGTGCTTTGGTAGCCAATGATGACGAGCATCGTCCACCACTTAAGAAAGAAGGATTTCTTACCCGTGATCCTCGTATGGTAGAGCGTAAGAAGTACGGACGTAGAAAAGCAAGAAGAGCATTCCAGTTCAGTAAACGATAATTTTTATTTAAACTTTATTTTTGTGGTTACTTGAGTTTGTGCCCTAACGAGCTCCTAATTGAGTAACTCAACAAAATCATTCGCATGGAAAAATTAGAATATAAAGACCTATTAGATGCTGGTGTTCACTTTGGACACCTTACCCGTAAGTGGAATCCTAAAATAGCTCCTTATGTATTTATGGAGAGAAATGGGATTCACATCATAGACCTTAACAAAACATTGGTTTGCCTTGAAGATGCTGCTAATGCGATGAAGCAGATTGTGAAGTCTGGTCGTAAGGTGATGTTCGTAGCTACTAAGAAGCAAGCGCAGGAAGTGGTGTCAGAAGAAGCCAAGCGTCTTAGAATGCCTTTCGTAACCGACCGTTGGTTGGGTGGTATGATGACCAACTTTGCTACTATACGTAAGTCATTGCGTAAAATGTCTTCTATAGATAAACTTACCAAAGAAGAGGCTTATCTGAACCTGGCAAAGCGTGAGCGTCTGATGATGTCCAGAGAGAGAGACAAACTTGAAAAAGTATTAGGTGGTATTGCCGACCTTACTCGTCTTCCTGCGGCATTATTTGTAGTGGACATCAAGCGTGAGCATATTGCTATCAAAGAAGCTCAGAAGTTGAATATTCCTGTAATTGGAATTGTAGATACCAATTCTGACCCTAATGAAGTTCAATATCCTATTCCTGCCAATGATGATGCTTACAAATCTATTTCACTCATTGTGAAGTATATGGGTAAAGCTGTAGAGGAAGGTTTAATAGAACGTAAGCAGCAGAAAGAGGAAGCTAAACTGAAGGAAGAGGAAAACGAGAAGAAGAAAGCCGATGAACAAGAAGAGCTGGAATCAAAAGATTCAGGCTCAAAAGAGTAAGCTTCTTCAAAATATCTAATACATACGAACATCGGCCTTAGCTCGATGTTCTTTTTTTATATAAGAAAGACAGTAATTAACACAATTCATAAAACCTAGAAAAAAATTCTGTTATGGCTATCACTGCAAAAGATGTAAATAAGCTCCGCCAGATGACAGGAGCCGGAATGATGGACTGCAAAAAGGCTCTGGTTGAAGCAGATGGCGATTTTGACAAAGCAGTAGAGATCCTGAGAAAGAAAGGACAAAAAATATCAGCTTCTCGCTCTGATCGTGAGACAAATGAAGGGACTGTATTTGTCAAATCAAGTGATGATCTTAAGGAAGCTGTAATGATCTCACTAAATTGTGAGACTGACTTCGTAGCCAAAAATGAAGAATTTCAGCAGGCTGGAGCCGCTATCCTTGATGTAGCATTCAGAGAAAAGCCGGCAAATGTAGAAGAACTTCAAAAGCTAAAGCTTGGTGAGCTTACCGTAGAGGAAAAGCTAACCGAACTGGTTGGTAAAATCGGTGAGAAAATTGATATAGGTGCTTACGAAAGACTTAGTGGTGAAATGGTAGTGTCTTATATCCACGCGGGTAGCCGACTTGGCGTACTGGTTGCTCTGGAGAATACTGGTGGTGAGGCAGAAGATGCAGGACGTGATGTAGGTATGCAGATTGCTGCGATGAACCCGGTTGCACTTGATCAGAATGGTGTTGATCAGTCTACTATTGAACACGAGCTGGAAATAGGACGTGAGCAGGCTCGTGCGGAAGGAAAGCCCGATAATATCATTGAAAAGATTGCGCAGGGTAAACTGAATAAATTTTACAAGGATAATACTTTGGTGAATCAAGCCTACGTAAAAGATCCTAGCATGAGTGTAGCCCAGTATCTTGATAGTGTAAATAAAGGCATGAAAGTGACTGCATTTAAGCGTGTTTCTGTAAGTGAATAATTATTAAATGCGTTAAATTAAAGCCCGGCATATACTGTCGGGCTTTTTTTATCTTAAAAAGTAAGCACAAAAGATGACAATTGTTTTAATTTGAAAGGCAGGTCAATCTTCTCATATAAATTTATATATTTACCCATTAAAATATTAGTTTAAGAACTTACCGTTAATTTGTTGATTTTAAGTACTCTTGTATTATGAAGTTTGTCGTTTCTTCCTCCGCCTTGCTGAAGCAGCTATCCGCTATCAACGGAGTAATTGCTTCCAATCCGGTTGTGCCCATACTGGAAAACTTTCTATGTGAGGTGAATAGCGGTAAGTTGACCATCACTGCCTCAGACCTTCAGACCTCCATGATTACTGAAATGGATGTTGATGCAGATGAAAGCGGAAGTATCGCGGTTCCGGCACGTATTCTTATTGATACGCTAAAAAATCTGCCAGAGCAGCCAGTGACTTTCACTATTGATGGTTCATCATATAATATAGAAATTCACTCTGCCAACGGGCAGTATCGTTTATCGGGAGAGAATGCTACGGATTTCCCTAGTATCGCTAAGGTAGAGGATGGCTATGATGTTGAAATCCCATCCGATGTGCTCTCCAGTGCGGTGAGCAATACACTTTTTGCTACCAGCACAGATGAGTTACGTCCTGCAATGACAGGGGTATATGTTAATTTGAAGGATGACAATAGTACCTTCGTAGCCACTGATGGTCATCGGCTGATCCGTTATCTGCGCTCTGATGTACACTCGCCTAACAAAACTTCGCTTATCATTCCGCGTAAAGCGCTGAGTCTATTGAAAGCAACGCTGCCTACGGATAGAGTGCCGGTCAATGTGCAGTTCAATGCATCTAATGTGTTCTTCAAGTTTAACAATATCCAGCTGATCTGCCGTCTGATTGATGAGCGTTATCCAGATTATGAGAATGTAATCCCTAAGGATAATAAAAACGAAATGGTAATCAATCGTTTGGAATTCTTAAGCTCATTGAAGCGTATTGCAATTTATGCCAATAAAACCACGCATCAGGTGAGGCTGAAAATTAGTGGAAACGAGCTTCATATTTCAGCAGAAGATCTAGATTTCTCTAATGAGGCGAACGAACAATTGAATTGTGAACATGATGGAGAAGACATTGAGATTGGCTTTAACGCCCGCTTCCTTATAGAAATGCTGAATAACCTGGATTCAGACGAAGTAATTCTGAAACTCTCAGCGCCTAATCGTGCCGGGCTGATTGTTCCTAAGGATGCAGAGGCGGACGAAGATATACTGATGCTGGTAATGCCGGTGATGCTTAACAACTACGCCTAAGATTTTACACTACATAACCTACATAAAAGGCTATCTTCGGATAGCCTTTTTCATTTGCATCTTAGGAGTTCTAACAATATTTACTGAGACTCTTTTAAAGAAATTTTCTAGGTATCTTTTCATGCCAGTTCTTAGAAAATACCCGATCCTCACCTTCATAAGCATCTAAAGTAGCCTGAATGTAAAAGTGATCTTTGTCAGAAGTGAGTATGGTATGAGTCTTAGTACGAACTTTCCATTCTTTCCTTTCTAACAGGGTTTGACTACGTGTTTCCCCACGTACGGTAGATAAATCATCATTGACAATACTGTACTTCTCTTCACTAAAATCTGACATATCCAGATCAATTTCTTCTATCCTTTGCGTACCATTGTCTTTAAGGACCCAGAGCGTAGACTTATCATCTACTAAATCCCTGATAATCTGCCATTTTTCATCACCATTGCGGAGCAATTTTACAGTTGAGGAAGGCTTAGCCCCTTGAGGTTCAGGGAATTTAAGCTCAGTAATGCCACTTTTCATTTTTACCGGTAATTGAATACGGCTTTCCTCAGCATGCAGCTTGACAGTGGTGATTTCAGGAGGAGTCCAGGCTAATGGCCAGTAGGAAGTGGAAATGGAAATACGAAAACGATGGCCCTTGGGAAACACATGAGCACATTCGTTCAACTGTAAACTAACATTATACTTTTCTCCCGGCTCCAGGAGTTCCGGATTTTCATGACTATGGCGATGTGCCAGGTTCTTAAGACCATAGGTTACCCGGGTGGCTTTGCCGTCAGGCGCTACATCAGAGAGGCGCACTGCCACATAAGCAACCGGCACATCAGCTTCTAAGCTAAGATTAAGAGATGTGGCTCCCAATACTTCAAAATCCTGAGAAAATACTTCGCTCTGAAATACCAAAGCTCCTCCATCTTCTTCCCTTTGGTCGCTGGGCAAATCCGGTGGTGCATTGTAAGAACACCATTTACCCGCGAAAAGCCCCAATCGCAAAGGAGACCTGATGCTCATGGGAGCTGAAACTGGCTGCTCTTCTTTTTCTTCATGCTGCTCCAGCAAAAGATGGTCTTGGCTTAAGGTAAAATTTTTGTTTTCAATGATAGGAGAGGGCCACTCATTCATTCCGACCCAATATCCGGGTCGGTTTTTATATTGCGTACTGGGCGGCATGCTTTCCTGCATCCATACCCTAAGCATAGGTTCGTCCATGATCCCCGTTTCATCGCCTTTCAGCCACTGATCCCACCAGCGGATGCTTTCCTGTAAAAAACCAATCGCTGGGCCGGGTACACCCATATTGGGATACTTATGACTCCAGGGACCTACTAAACCCATGCGAGGTACCTTTAAGTTTTGCATAAGACGAAAGACGGCATTGGTATAACCATCTGCCCAACCACTGGCCGCCAGTACGGGGATTTTTATATCGCTATAATCTTCACAGATTGAGCCATGCTTCCAGTATTCGTCCCTTGTCTGATGGCGAAGCCATTGCTCCAGCCATAGCCCACTTCCTTCCAGCCGCTGCATCCACATTGCTTTCCATCGGTCACCTACAATTTCCGGGTCAGGAGGAAGGCTGTTTTTGGCAAACATGACTGATGCCCAGGAGAGATTATCCCCCAACATACACCCTCCCATGTAGTGCACATCATCTTTGTAGCGGTCGTCGGTAGAACAGACAGTGATGATAGCTTTGAGCGCTTCAGGTTGGCGCGCTGCAATCTGTAATCCGTTAAAACCACCCCAGGAGATGCCGATCATCCCTACATTGCCATTGCACCAGCTTTGCTCACTTAGCCATTGAATAATATTTTCTCCATCCGACAATTCCTCCTCCAGGTACTCATCGGTAAGTACTCCTTCAGAATCTCCGCTGCCGCGAATGTCTACGCGGATACAGGCATATCCACAACCTGCAAAGTACTGGTGGTTGATCTCGTCTCTGATTCTCTTAAAATCTCTTTTTCGGTAAGGTATGTACTCAAAAATAGCGGGTACTGGCTGCTCATGAGCTTTTTCGGGTATCCACATACGGGCGGCTAAACGGGTGCCGTCGGGCATGGGAATCCAGGTATTTTCTATTTCTTCAAATGCATAAGGGAATTCATTCACTTCCTGCATAATCTGATTATTTTATTTTGATGTCAATTGTTTCTATGATATGATGATACTTTTCAAGTAGTGCTTTTTTCGTCTGAGCACCGGTCATCACCGCACCCAAAGCATAGCTAAAGCTATCCTGAAGAGGAAGTTCTGATAAGCGTTGGCCTTCCTGTACATCTATTTTGATGATCGTATCATCGTACTGCTCCTCTATTTGTCTGATTTTCTTTTTGTCAGGAATACTTTCAACTACTCCATCTTCAAAAACCCTGTACTGAAACTTGGCAGCATATGCATATTTACCTTCCAGTTCTTTAAAGTGTGGCTTTTTGCCCAATGCCAGTTTGACCAGCACCTGATGGTTAGAATGTCCTCTGGTCTTACCATACATATCACTATGCGACTGCGACATGCGGGGATTAATCTCCAGCAGATAGATTTGGTCATCTTCTTCATCATAAAAATATTCTATGTTGAAGGCTGAATTATTAAAGCCTATCTGTTGCATCACCTTTCTTGTAATCTCTACCATTCTCTTTTGCACCTGTGCGGGGAGCGTGCTTGGTAGCAGGTAATAAAAGAATGAAGGAGAATCAGGATATCTCACCGAGTCAATCAGGCCATAGTTATACACTTCATGATCGTATACATAGCCGGATATAGTGCATTGATGTCCGCCAATAAGTCCTTCTGCCAGGCAATAATTACCATCCACTTGGCGAATATCTTCAGGTAGGCCCGCCCTTTCCAGAAAATAGTTGAAAGGTTCTGCCAGCCTTCCGATTTCTTCTCTGAAAGTAGGCATACAGTTTTCGTAATCAGACTCACCCTCAATTTTAAAGCCTAGCTGCGAACTAAAGGCTTTAACAGGTTTGATCCAGAAAGGAGCGTGTACATTAAGTTCTTCAAATGGAGTAGGTTCAAAAGGATTGACTGCATCAAAAGCTGGAATATTTTCAGGAATAGCTTTCTGTTGCTCCTGCCTGCTCCAGTATTTATGTTCGCATTTAAGCCCCTGAACAAGTGTTGGTCCTTTTAAGCCATATTCTTCGCAGAGTAAAAAGGCAATGAGAGTGAAAGGAAAATCAAAAAAGCTGATGATAGCGTCAATAGGGGTATCATCTTTTTCTAATTCCTCCCGGGCCTCATTGACTAATTTCTCTATCTGAATATCCTCACTTTTCTGGATACCAGACTTAAACAGAGGGATAAAATGGTAGATCTCAGCATTTTCAATAGTATTAAGTTCCTCTAAGTTGAATTCATTATAACCAATGATCAGTATATTCTTTTGCTGCATAAAAAGTAGCTCTGGAAAGTTGAAAAAATGTTTTGCTATACAATAATCCCAACAGACTTCATTGACAATAGTTTTTAGGAAATAAAAGAGCTTACAGGAACTGCATGCTAGTGTATTACGTTTCTACGAGATATATTTAGGTGCAGTGGTGCGTAAAAGACGGATTCTTTTGCCTACTTTTGCGCCTGTTCACACTCATACTATCTTTTGATGACAAGATTTGAAGCGCTGGGTTTGCGCGAAGAAATTTTACAATCACTCAGTGAATTAAAATTTGAACAACCCACCCCCATACAGGAACAAGCCATTCCATTCGTATTAAATTCTGAAAATGATCTGATTGCTTTTGCACAGACTGGTACCGGTAAAACTGCCGCATTTGGCCTACCGATTATCCAACTGATTGATGAGCATAGCGATCAAACCCAGGCTCTGATACTATCTCCCACACGCGAGCTGTGCTTGCAGATTTCTAATGACCTGGCTACTTTCTCCAAATACCTAAAGCGGCTCAATGTGGTGCCGGTATATGGAGGTGTAGACATCGCCAAGCAAATGAAACAACTAAAGGACGGTGCACAGATTGTGGTAGGAACACCAGGACGTGTGCTGGACTTGATCAAGCGTAAAAAGCTTAAGGTAGAAAATATCAATCGCCTGGTTCTGGATGAGGCCGATGAGATGTTGTCTATGGGTTTCAAAGATGAATTGGATGCTATTTTAGGCAATACGCCTCAGGATAAGCAGACATTATTGTTTTCAGCAACCATGCCTAGAGAAATGATGGCAATTGCTGAAAAGTATATGCATCAGCCGGAAGAAATTAGCGTGGGCAAGCGTAATGCCGGTGCAGATAATGTACAGCATCAGTTTATTCCAGTACATGCCAAAGACCGTTATGAGGTGCTGAAGCGTATTGTGGATATCAATCCAAATATGTATGGCATAGTATTTTGTCGTACTCGTAATGATACGCGTGAGATTGCAGACCACCTGATGAAAGACGGTTATAATGCCGATGCTCTACATGGCGACCTCTCTCAGGCGCAGCGTGATGTAGTAATGAACCGCTTCCGCATGAAGAACTTACAGCTCCTTATTGCTACTGATGTAGCTGCTCGCGGTCTGGATGTTAATGATCTGACACATGTGATCAACCATAGCCTTCCTGACGATCCGGAAGTGTACGTACACCGTAGTGGTCGTACGGGTAGAGCAGGCAGAAGTGGTATCTGCTTGACATTGGTACATGGCAGAGATAAAGGTAAGCTTAAACAGATAGAGAGAACGGTCAATAAGAAATTTGAGCAGAAGGCAGTACCTAGTGGTAAAGATATTTGCGAAAAGCAGCTCTTTACACTTATTGATAAAGTAGAGAAAGTGGATGTAAACCCTGAGATAGAGCAGTTTCTCCCTGCCATCATCAGCAAGCTTTCCTGGCTGGATAAAGATGATCTGATCAAGCACTTCGTTTCTATGGAATTCAACCAGATGCTTGAGCATTATAAAAATTCTCCTGACCTGAATGCTTCATTCTCCGCAGAAAAAGGAAAAAAAGACCGCAAAGAAAAGCGTGATCGTAAGCCTAAAAAAGGTGCTAAGACCAATGGGTCTACTTTTTCCCGCTTCTTTATGAACATGGGTAAGAAAGATAAGATGTCTCCCAAAGTTATCATCGGTATGGTCAATAAACATATGCCTGACGATGATGTAAAAATTGGTCAGATAGAAATTTTGAATAATTTCTCTTTTTTTGAGGTAGACCGCAGCTACGAAAAAGATGTGCTGGATGCGCTACAGCATGCAACGCACAAAGGAAAAGGAATAGGCGTAGAGATCGCCAAAGATAAGGTCTAAGATTTTGTTACTCTTACTTTGCAAGCCTGTCTTCGTTTTTATCAAATGGTGACAGGCTTTTTTATGTTTAAATAGCATCTCACTTACAACATAAGAAAAAGAGATTTATTAGCCGCCTTACTTTTGTTGTCCACCCTATTTTAGAGGTATGAATTGGACCGAAGATCAGGTATTGGCCATGGCTCCGGATCAGGCCTCTGTCACTGCAGGTAAAGCCCAGGCGAAAGTCGAAAAGTGGTTGTCACTGCATTACAATGAAAAGGCAATCTGGGGCGAAATCAAAGGGAGTGGAAAAAATCCCTATCAGGCAGTTATTGACACTACTCAGATTGCTTTCAAATGCTCCTGTCCCAGTCGGAAATTTCCCTGCAAACATGGCTTGGGACTGGCACTTGTCCATGCCCGTTCTTCCGAAAAATTTCAATCCAAAGAGGCTCCCGATTGGGTAGAACAATGGTTGAGCAAACGCGAACAAAAAGAAGAGCAGAAAAAAGAAAAGAAAGATAAACCTGTTGACGAGAAAGCACAGGCGAAACGTGCAGAAGCTCGCCTGGAAAAAGTCCACGCCGGCCTGGAAGAAGTTTCGCTTTGGCTACAGGACCTTATCAGACAGGGATTAGCAAATGTTCCTGAAAAAGCTGATACTTTCTGGCAAGCCCCCGCTGCACGCATGGTAGATGCACAGGCGGCCGGTATAGCCAATATGCTCAGGGCGTTGGATCAGATCAACTATTATGGTCACGATTGGCAGGAAACATTGCTCAAACGCTTATCTAAAATTTACCTGCTGATACAAGGATTTAAAAACCTGGAACAGCTTCCTCAGGATTTACAGGAAGATATCCGGTCCATGATTGGCTGGTCTGTACAAAAAGATGAACTTAAGCAGCAGGAAGGTCTGCGCGATCAGTGGTTTGTACTGGCTCAGGAAACGGAAATAGAAGATAGGCTGACAATCCAGCGTACCTGGCTGTACAGCCAGCAAAATAAAAAATATGCACTCATCATCAACTTTTATGCACCTGGGCAACTGCCGGATTTAGCCTGGATGTCAGGGATGACGTATGATGCTACATTGGTATTTTATCCGGGAAGACAATCTTTGAGAGCGCTGGTTAAGGAGCAGCATCCGCAGACTACCAAAACTTGGCCGGGAGCATTAGCTTCATTGACAGCCTTAGAACAACATATCACCGATCAGTTTACTGCATTTCCCTGGACAACCCAGCTTCCTGTTTTACTGGAAGGTATGACTCCTTACCAGCAGAATGAGCAGTTTTTCCTGCTGGATAAAGCGCATAAAATGCTTCCCATATCAATTGCTTTCCAGCATGCCTGGTTATTGATGGCGCTCAGTGGAGGCAAGCCTTTACAAATCGCAGGCATGTATCAGGAGGGAAGTTTGCTGCCCCTGGGGATCTGGCAGGATGATGAATTTTTAGTCTTGAACCACGCATGAAAGCATTAGACCAACTGATTAAAACAGCTCTTTTGGGTACCAGCAGGGCATCTACAGATAGTATTGACTGGCCTCAGCCTGTGAGTGAACAGCTTCAGAAGTTTACTAAAGAAGATGCTGAATCTTTTTTACTTCAAAGCGCTGCACTGCTGTTCAGCTTTCAGGAAGCTGGACAAACATTTCCTCATTCCTCTACGCCAATAAAAGCAGCCCCTGAAGAGCAACGAGCATACTGTTCTAAACTGGCTTCTCAGCTCTTGCAACGCATATTACAGGATAAATCTACAGACCTCGTACAGCATTGGTTAGAAGCCTGTATGGCAAGCCAGCATATTGTATATCCTCAGCACTTACCCAGCCTCCTGAATCTGGGAAAAAATCAATTATCTCTAAGACAATCTGTACAAGCGGTGATGGGTGAGCGAGGAAAGTGGCTGGCTCAGATGAATCCCGCTTGGGCGTATATACTGTCTACCGATAAACAAATCTGGGAGGAGGGCAAAACAGAAGAAAGAAAATACCTGCTTCAAAACCTAAGGGAAAAAGATCCTCAGGCCGCATTATCCCTTTTACAATCCAGCTGGAAAAGCGAAAGTGCCGACCTTCGGGCAGAGTTTCTGACTTTACTGGAAATTAACTTAAATGCCAATGACTTACCATTTTTGGAAGAAACACTGCTGGATAAAAGCAAAAAGGTGAAATCCACCGCACTCAATTTGCTGCTGCTTCAGAAAGACTCCTTCATCGTTCAAAAGATTTTCCATGCGGCTTCGGCCATGCTGGAAGTGAAAAAGAGTAAATCACTTTTTGGGTTCAAAGGTCCTGCTATAGCATTTAGACCTACATCTATGGATCGTCAGCTGGCTGAATACGGAGTGAATCTGGAAAGCCTGGATAAAAATTTTAGCAACGAAGAATATTATACCTATGAGCTGATTGAGGTGATTAATCCTGCCCACTGGGAAAATCATTTTCAAATGGAAGCTTCAGCCCTCCTACAGGCATTTCAGAAAGAAGAAAAGCTGACCAAGTTCATTCCTGTCCTTATGGAAGCTAGTGTTTTGCACAGGAATACCCATTGGGCAAACATATTTGCAGAGCATCTACAAAAAAACAAAATTACCCTACCCAAAGACAAACAGTATCTGTCTCAGGAAATCATCAGAGTGTTAACCGAACAGGAGAAGATACGGTATTTTCCTGCCTCCTGGTCAGGTTTATCCCTGCTGGAATATCTGCGGCTGTGCGATTTTTCATGGACAGCCGACTTTAGCCGAAAAGCTTTACAGCAGCTATATCGTCAGTACATGGAAAGTGGTATCAATCCTTATGAAAGGGATAAAATGGCTGCTTTACATAAGTACCTGCATCCCGAGATTCTGAAAGAAAAAAACAGCTTTCTTCCCCCCGATCAGGTACGGAAAGCCAGCTGGCGTGAAGCCATTGAATTACTTTTCGGTACGCTGGAACTGCGTACTTCTATCCACAATGCTTTTAAAATTTAACTCCCTATTGATCAAATTTATATGACAACATTACTCAGAGAACATGCCGAACAACAGTTTGCCGAAGAACTGGAAGAAATAAAAAAACAGGATCAGCAGCAGGCGCCACCCAACTGGGATATGTCTCCCTGGGCGGTAGTCACCTATCTGATAGGAGGCAAACTGAAAAATGGTTTTCAGGTTATGCCTAAATACATAGGCGAACGCCGGCTGATGGAGATCGCAGTGGCTACCCTCACCACAGATAGAGCGCTATTGTTGTACGGTTTGCCGGGTACCGCCAAGTCGTGGGTAGCCGAGCATCTGGCAGCAGCCATCAGTGGCAATTCTACGCTGATGATCCAGGGTACGGCAGGAACAGGGGAAGAAGCGATACGCTACGGTTGGAATTATGCCAAGCTTTTGGCAGAAGGTCCTTCTGACGCTGCCGTGGTGCCTACTCCGCTGATGAAGGCCATGCAGACCGGAAAAATTGCCAGGGTAGAGGAGCTAACGCGAATCTCAGCAGATGTGCAGGATACATTGATTACCATTTTGTCAGAAAAAACATTGCCCGTTCCTGAACTGGGCAAAGAGATCCAGGCACAAAGAGGCTTTAACCTAATTGCAACCGCCAATAACCGCGACAAAGGGGTAAATGACCTTTCCAGTGCTCTGAAACGTCGTTTCAATACGGTAATCCTGCCGGTACCGGCTAGTATGGATGAGGAAGTAGCCATCGTCAAACAGCGGGTAGAAAGTCTGGGCAAAGTGCTGGAACTGCCTGCCGAGCCACCGGCATTGGAAGAAATTCGCAGAATTGTGACCATCTTCAGAGAACTCCGGGCAGGCATCACCATGGATGGGAAAACCAAAATCAAATCTCCCTCCGGCACCATGAGTACAGCTGAAGCCATTTCTGTGGTCAATAGTGGTGTAGCCTTATCAGCTTATTTTGGGGATGGGAGTTTGAATGCGGAAGATGTGGCTTCCAGTCTCATTGGCGCAATAGTCAAAGATCCGGTGCAGGATGCGGTGGTCTGGAAGGAATACTTGGAAACCGTAGTGAAAGGCCGGGAGGGTTGGAAAGATATCTATCGTGCCTGTCGAGACCAGATTTAAATGAGCATTTCATATTTAGGCATACGACACCACGGACCGGGCTCAGCACGTAGCCTCAGGGATTTTCTGGTGACCCATCAGCCGGATATTTTGCTGGTAGAAGGCCCTCCTGAAGCCGAATCACTTTTAAAGCTGGCTACTGATCCTGCCATGAAACCTCCGGTAGCGCTGCTCACCTATGTGCAGGATAATCCTCAGCATGCAGTTTTTCATCCTTTTGCGGAATATTCCCCGGAGTGGCAGGCCATTCTCTTTGCACAGCAACAGGGCTTGCCTTTCAGGTTTATAGATCTTCCGATGGTTCACAAACTGACATTCTCCGATAAAACAGAAGAAGAGAATGAACTACCTATTCAGCCCGAACCGGCTCAGGAAGAATCTGTTGTGGCCGAGCATCCTATCGCTTATCTGGCAGAAGCTGCGGGCTATTCGGATACAGAAATCTGGTGGGAGACTACCTTTGAAAGAAGGATGGAGGCTGGTGATAGTTTTGACGCGGTCAACGAAGCAATCACTGCTTTACGCGAAGCTTTTCCGGAAACCCGTAAAAATGATCTGTATCGCGAAGCCTATATGCGACTGGCTATCCGTGAGGCTGAGAAAGAGGGCTTTCAAAATATAGCGGTCATCTGTGGGGCATGGCATGTTCCTGCCCTTCAGCAATCCACTGCCCAGAGAGAAGACAAACTTTTGCTGAAAGGATTGGCCAAAGTAAAAGTAGACTGTACCTGGATTCCCTGGACCTACAGCCGCCTGACTTTGCCAGTGGTTATGGTGCAGGAGTGGCTTCTCCGGGATGGTACCATCATTTATGGAAAAAGCAGCAGGACATCACTGAAAGCTGGCTGAGTAAAGTGGCCCGTGTATTTCGCAAAGAAGGTTTGGACATCTCCGTATCCCACGTGATTGAAGCCGTAAGGTTAAGTGAGATGATGGCGAGTCTTCGTAATTTGCCTCATCCGGGCCTGCAGGAACTCAATGAAGCCACTGTGTCTGTACTCTGCTTTGGCGATGAAAAGCTGCTGGCTTTGATTCAGAAAGAGCTGATCGTAAGTAACAGAATAGGACAGGTGCCTGCTGAATCGCCTGCCGTTCCTCTGCAACATGATTTTCAGAAACAGCAAAAGAGCTTGCGTCTCCCCGCTCAGGACGAAGACAAAGTATACGTGCTTGATCTACGTAAACCCAATGACCTGGAGCGCAGTATGCTACTGCATCGTTTGCGTCTTCTAAACATTGAGTGGGGGAGGCAGGAATATGTGTCAGGCAAAGGTACCTTCAAAGAACAGTGGCGCCTTCGCTGGTTTCCCGAGATGATGATACGGTTGATTGAGATGGGCGTATGGGGCAATACAGTAGAACTGGCCGCTTCCGCTTATCTGGTAGACCGGATGAAGAAAGCTACCACCCTTTCAGAACTATCTGCTTTGCTGGAAGAAGCCATTCCCGCAGAACTTCCTGAAGTGATTCTCCAACTGATGGACAGCATCAACGAGGCTGCGGCTGTGTCAGGAGATGTGCTGGAGCTGATGAAAGCTACTACGCCCCTGGCACAGGTAAGCCGTTATGGCAACGTGCGCCAATCAGACCTGTCATTGTTGAGCCAAATTGTAGAAAGTATGGTCAGCAGAATATGTATCAGCTTACCCAACGCCTGTTCTTCTCTGGACGATGAGGCTGCAGAAGAGATGTACAGTCAGCTGACAGCCGTACATGAAAGCATTCAACTCCTTCAGTTAGAGGAAATACAAAAAGACTGGCAGCAGACGCTGATCCAACTTGCAGAAGGCAGCCAGACCAATGCACTCATTGCCGGTAAAGCCTGTCGCTTGCTGCACGATGCACAATATTACAGTGAAGATGAGGTGGCAAGAAAATTCAGCATGGCGCTTTCGGTAGCCCAGGAGCCCCGGTTCACGGCGGCCTGGCTGGAAGGCTTTCTCAAAGGTAGCGGAACCATTCTGTTGCTGGACGAAGGGCTTTGGAATATCCTCAATAACTGGGTATCCACTTTGGAAGATGAAGTTTTTATTGAACTGCTGCCGCTGTTGCGAAGAAACTTCTCTACTTTCTCTACCATAGAGCGAAGAAAACTGGGAGAGAAAGCCAAGCATCACGGATCAGCAGGAAGTAGTGCTAAAGTAGAGCAGGTTATTGCCATAGATGAACAGAGGGGAAAGCAGGCGATGCAAGCCGTAGCACAACTGCTAGGATTGAAATAACATCAGCTAATGAAATCAAACGATGGAAGATAAAAATTTAGAAAGATGGCGCCTCATGCTGGGTGGTGATCAGGCCGATGGAACAGATGTCAAGCTGAGCGGCGATCTGCAGCAGATGGATCAGGTGCTGGCAGCACTGTATGAAGGAGAACGCAGCGGTGGGCTGGGTTCTTCTGCACCCAAAGTAAGCCGCTGGCTGGGTGATATCCGTACCTATTTCCCCAAGTCAGTAGTGCAGGTGATGCAGCAGGATGCCTTCAAAAGACTCAACCTCAAAAGTATTCTCATGGAGCCTGAGATGTTGGAATTGGTGGAACCGGATGTGCACATGGTCGCCAACCTGCTTTCTCTGAGCCGGATGATCCCTGAGAAAACCAAAGATACTGCCCGTGAAGTAGTACGCAAAGTAGTGGAGCAACTGATGCAGAAACTGGCGCAACCCATGCAACAGGCTGTCACAGGTAGCCTGAACCGTGCGGCACGCAACAGAAGACCTCGCCATGCAGAAATTGACTGGAACGCTACCATTCTCAAAAATCTAAAGCATTACAGAAAGAGTATAAAACCATTATCCCGGAAGTAAGGATTGGCTACGGCCGTAAGCGGCGTTCTTCCATGAAAGACATCATTCTTTGTGTAGACCAGAGTGGTTCTATGGCAACTTCCGTCGTATATTCAGGAATTTTTGGTGCGGTAATGGCTTCTTTGCCAGCGGTCAGTACCAAAATGGTGGTGTTTGATACAGCCGTTGTGGACCTGACAGAAGATTTACAGGACCCGGTTGACCTGCTGTTTGGTGTACAACTCGGTGGAGGTACCGATATTAATCTTGCCCTCGGCTATTGCCAGCAGATTACCACACGTCCTGCCGATACGGTGCTGGTGCTGATCACTGACTTGTATGAAGGTGGTAATACTACGGAGATGCGTAAGAAAGTACTTTCCCTGGCTGGTGCTGGGGTACAGTTAGTGGTTCTGCTGGCCTTGAATGATGATGGAAAACCTTATTATGATCATCAAAATGCAGCATTTCTGGCACAGCACGGTATTCCGGCTTTTGCCTGCTCCCCTGATTTGTTTCCTGACCTGATGGCGGCAGCTTTACAAAAACAGGATATGGGGCTCTGGGCATCTGCTCAGGGTATTAGAACGGTACAAGGCTAGCAAAATGTCATAGGCAGGGTTGACGAATATCATTTTTTTCTTCTTTCTGATACCGTAGCTTCGTAGAAGAAAGTAAAAGACTCTGCTGCTATGAGACTCATTTTTGCCATCATATTGATACTGCATGGATTGATCCACCTGATGGGATTTGTCAAAGCTTTTAAGCTTGCCGAAGTCAGTCAGCTGAGTATGAACATCTCCAGAGCTGCCGGAGTCGCATGGCTATTGGCGGCGGTAATCCTGATTGTCACTTCCATTGCTTTTCTGCTCAAAAAAGAATGGTGGTGGATGATTGGTATACTTGCTCTCTTACTTTCTCAGGTTCTCATCATCCTTTATTGGTCAGACGCCAAGTTCGGAACAGTAGCGAATATCATTTTGCTGATTGGGATTGTCCTGAGTTTTAGCCATTGGCAGTTTAATGCTTCTGTCAAAAGGGAAGTCAAAGGGTTCTTTCCGCTGGTAACAGAGCAGACAGGCAAGATTACTGCCGAACAGCTGGCCAATGTACCTCCGGTTGTGGAAAAATGGCTGAGAAGAAGTCATCTGCTGGGTAAAAATCCAATTACATCAGCCTATTTTGTGCAGTCAGGGGAGATGCGCATAAGTCCTGAGGGAAAATGGACGCCCTTTGAAGCTAAGCAGTGGACCAGAACAGAGGATGCAGGCTTTATCTGGCTGGCTGAAGTGCAGGCGCCCATGGGAATGACCATCGCCGCACGGGATAATTATACGAGTGGGAAGGGAAATATGCTTATCAAGTTACTCTCACTTGTACCAATTGAAGATGCGAAGGGTGGAGAAATAGATCAGGGAGCTATGTTGCGCTATCTGGGTGAGCTGGTATGGTATCCTACCGCTGCCCTGAGTGATTATATTGCGTGGGAAGGTATAAATGCCACGACCGCCAAAGCCATCATGCACTATGGAGAAAACACAGCCGAAGCTTTGTTCTTTTTTAATGAACAAGGGGATGTAGTTCGGGTGGAAGCTGATCGTTATTACCATCAGAAAGGTGGTTCAAGCCTGGAAAGGTGGGTGATTCATCTGGAAGGAGTTAAAGAATGTGAGGGGGTCGCTGTGCCTGCCCGGGCAAGTATCCATTGGAAACTAAAGGAGGGCGACTACCATTGGTACAAAGTGGAAGTGAAAGAGATTCGCTATAATCTTCAAGAGCTACAATTGTAGCTTTGCTGGTGACCGGTGGACTTTTGTAAGAGTTTTTCAAAAAAAACCATTTGTTATGAAATAATTGAGCCTTTTTATATACAAATAGGGTAGAAGAAAACGATTGGAAACCAAAAAATCAAGCATGTATACGGCAAATTCGTTTAGAGATAAAATCATACACTTCCAGAATACTTCCGAACAGCGCTTTCAGGCGCGAAAGAACCTGCCAAACTTCTTTAAGTTGAGCATAGCCTATCTTACTTTTTTTCTATCTACTTTTCTGGCAGCCTTTCGGCTGCCCTTTCTGTTGTTGAAAAAGCTTCTGCCATCTTCCCAAGTGTCTGCGGAAGACAAAACGGTGCTACAGATCAATACACAAAATATCAAGCAGGCTTTGCAGGAGAATGAATGGGTGGTTTTAGACTTCTGGGCAGCCTGGTGCGGTCCCTGCATGATGATGGAGCCTGCCTTGAAAAGTTTCGCACAACAAAACTCTCATATTGCTGTAGGAAAAATAGATGCTGACCAAAATGCAGATTTGATCAAACGCTATAAAATTAAAGGCTTGCCGCAAATCCTTGTATTTCATCAGGGAAAGGAGGTAAAAAGAAATGCCGGAGCACTGAGTGAACAGGAACTTAAGGCATTAGTACAGAAAGAAATGGCAAAGAGAGAAGATTACGCTTTAGCCAAACCCTAAAATCTTTCTGATAAGCCCTGTTTTACTATTTAGCTCCTTGACCTTTGAGTATCTGGCCAGGTCTTTCTCCATTGTATTTGCCTTTTTCTACCGCTGGCTTGCCATTGACGATCACATACTCCATACCCTCAGTATAAGCATGCGGACTTTCAAAGGTAGAGGGGCTTTTGATCTTCTCCGGATCAAAGAGTACGATATCAGCGGCCTTGCCCTCCTGCAATAAGCCTCGGTCTCTTAGCTGGAAACGCTGGGCGGGCAAAGAAGTCATCTTGCGAATGGCATCTTCCAGACTTACCACACCCAATTCATGTACATAATGGGCCAATACTCGGGAGCAGGAACCATAGGCACGGGGATGGGGTGCGCCTTTGCCCATTTCCGGCACACCAGCGTCGCGGGCAATCATGGTAAAGGGATATTGCATCAGGTATTGCACATCATTTTCGTCCATCTTATGATAGACCATCTGCACCCGGTCTCCTTCTTCTACTTTAGCCATCATATCCATAATGGTCTCTGCCTCATTTGCTGCTCCGGCAGTATTGCCCAGCATCTGATTGACCTCCGCTATGCTCTTGCCACTGTATTTCTCCTCCCAGGGGCAGTTAGCCACTACGGCATAGCTGTAATCTTCAAAGCCAACACTTTGCAAGGTTTCCAGCATCTCTGCTTTGATCTTTTTGCGCATTTCAGCATCGGCCAGTCGTGCTCTCAAAGAATCGGTACCGCCCGAAAAGACCCATGAAGGGAGCAATACGCCTAATCGCGTGCTACTGGCGGTATAAGGATACTGGTCTACGGTTACATCTATGCCCTGAGCACGATAATCTTCTATTTTTTGCAGCAGCTCGTCAGTTCTGCCCCAGGCTTTTTTACTGGATATCTTGATATGGGAGATTTCTACCGGAATATTAGCCTCTTTGCCAATATGCACAGCTTCATCTACGGCTTCAAATACTTCATTGGCCTCATTGCGGATGTGGGAGGCATAGGTACCCTGATATCTGGCAGCTACCCTTGCCAATGCGACTACCTCATCAGTCTCGGCATAGGTGCCGGGCACATAAATGAGTCCGGTAGAAAGCCCCACCGCCCCATCTTCCATCGCTTTGGCTACCAAAGCTTCCATTTGCCCTAATTCTTTGGCGCTAGGGGCACGATTGGAAGAGCCCAGCACCGCATTGCGTACCGTATTATGTCCGACCAGGGAGGCGAGATTTACCGAGATGCCTTTTTGCTTCATCTTCTGGAAAAATTCACCCAGATCTTCTTCCGAACCCCCGCAATTGCCGGTGATGATGGAGGTAACCCCATCGTATAGGAAATTTTCAGCAGTAGGACGTTCCGGCAGGCTCTCTTCCACATGGGTATGCACATCTATAAAGCCGGGAGCGGCATACAAGCCGCTGGCATCAATTGTCTTTTTGGCTTTGCGGTCTCCCAATGCGCCCAGCTTGACAATTTTGTCCTTTTTAATGGCAATGTCGCCTTCGTACCAGGCATTGCCGGTCCCGTCAATGATGCGGGCGTTGCGAATCAATACATCATAGGTTTGTGCTTGCATGGGAATGGTGATAAAAATACAGCAGATCAGACTTAAGCATATTTTGAAGACAGGGAGTGCTAATTTTTTACTTTTCATAGGCTCAAAATAGAGAAAAATGAATTATCAGGCCAGCCGTTTACATGTATTTTAAAAACATACATCCTTTTTTGAAAATGCTGATAACAATTATCGTCCTATCGTATTATACAAATTAGTTTGCTGACCTGTCCTATGAGGCATGCAGCTATTTTTTGAACATAAATATATTTTTTAAGATGAGTGATACTAAAGTAAAAAACCAATACGAGAAGCAAAATCCTGTAGATCAATATCCCAAACCTCCTTTCCCCCGCCAGCCGCAGCCTATTCCGGGTTCAGTCAACAAAATGGACCCCATGCCCGATCATGGTGAGGGTAGTTATCAGGGCTTTGGCCGCCTGAAAGGCAGAAAAGCACTGGTCACCGGAGGGGATTCGGGCATCGGCCGTGCTACGGTGATCGCCTTTGCCCGCGAAGGGGCAGACATTGCCATTAACTACCTGCCCAGTGAAGAAGAAAACGCGCAGGAAGTAATCAAACTGGTGGAAGCGGAAGGTAAAAAGGCGATTCCACTACCCGGCGATCTTGCTGATGAAAGCTTCTGCAAGCAGTTGGTAGAAGATGCAGTGCATGAGCTGGGTGGACTGGATATATTGGTCAATAATGCAGGACGACAGACGTCTCAGATGTCTATTGATGAGCTGACTACCGAGCAGTTTGACAATACCTTCAAGGTAAATGTGTATTCCCTGTTCTGGATATGTAAGGCAGCCATGCCACATCTTGATGCCGGCTCATCCATCATCAATACTACCTCCATTCAGGCTTATCAGCCTTCGGACAACCTGTTGGATTATGCGCCAACCAAAGCTTCTATTGTGGCTTTTACCAAAGCCCTATCTAAGCAGGTAGCAGAAAAAGGAATCCGCGTCAATGCGGTGGCTCCCGGTCCATTCTGGACGCCCCTGCAGCCCAGCGGCGGACAGCCCCAGGATAAGATTGAGAATTTTGGCTTGGTTTCGTCATTAGGACGTCCCGGACAGCCCGCGGAGATTGCCCCCGTTTACGTATTACTGGCTTCTCAGGAAGGAAGTTATATCACCGGTGAGGTGATGGGAGTTACCGGCGGCAGAATGCCAATGTAATAGATCAACGATAGATGTTTAATGATGAAGGTTTGTCAAGGCTTTATAGCTGCGGCAGACCTTTTTTTGTATTTCAGTCTTATATACGGGTAGCTATCTTCCTATACTATCAATAGCGCTGATTCTAAGCTTCAAAATAACAGCTTAGCTTAGCCCGGTTCTTGCCTGAGATCAGACATTATATTTTTGATTTTCTCTATTACTGTTTCAATATCAGAAAATACTTCCTCATTGCTAAAGCGCAATACTTTGATGCCTAGCTGCTCTATCGCATAAGTGCGACCTTCATCGTATGCTTTGATATGTTGAAGTTTATGAATGGAGCCATCTATCTCAACCACCAGCTTAACCTTATGACAATAAAAATCAGCAATGTAATTGGCTAATGGATGCTGTCTTCTAAACTTTAAGCCCAATTGGCTTTCACGTAGATGCTTCCACATTTCTATTTCTGCCGGAGTGCATGTCGCTCTGAGCTTTTTGGCTCTGGCAAAGATTTCAGGACCGGCACCGTAAAACATTTTTCTTTGCATAATGCGCTAAATAAATTCATGATGCTTATCAGTTTTGCCCCTCGCACACCCCTTTATCCCCTGGGAGGGGAGCCTACGCACCATCAAATGCTGAAGAAGTCAATGCGCGCTGAATCCCTTCAGGGATAAAAGGGTGTGCGGTGGCATGGGAACTCAGACCACCACTCCCAGGGCTTCCAATTGCTGGGGTTCATCTTCCAGGGCGATGTGTGCTACCCGGATGAGCCTGCGGTACCAGCGCTCTAGCTGGGTCAGTTCCTCCTGCTTCTTCTGGGTAAGGAGCTGCGCCTGACTTTGTGCTTTCTGCTGCAAAGCCGATAGTGCTATTAACTGGCCCAGGAGGGTTTTACTCTCTTCCAGCTCATGGCGGGGAATATTGTACTTCTCCAGGGTATCAGCATACTCCAGCGCGTGACGATAAAACTGATTGGTCTGCCGCAGCCATTCATTCAGCCTGGTTTTGCGAATCCCTTTAAAGCCTAACTTTTCGGCTGCGGCCGCATCATCTTTCAAGGCTACCCTGGACAGCTTCAGGTGCAGCATATAACGATCATGGATATACTGGCGGGTGTCCCAGAGCGTTTGGGTAGCCTCCTTTGCCTTCCGCTGGGCATCTTCCTGCTGCTCGCCCAGGCTTTGCACCAGCTGATGCATCTTTTCTCCTTCGTTGATGAATCGGGCATCACAGCCATGCTGGTTCATCCGCTTCATGATCTCGGCTTCCTGGCGCAGGGCATAAATGCTACGCGGCACCAGAAACAATAAATTAGATTCAGTCATATAAGAATAAATTTAAATACAACACAATTTAGTATATTATTAATATATAACTGTACTATTTTTATTTAACATTGAGTGATGTGAGGAATTTCTAAAAGAGCCAGTTACTCAGGTGGACAATTGGGCATTTCAGGAAATAGAGAAAAGCAGTGAGGTGTTCAAATGCTACCAAAACAAGGGAAAGAAGAGCATTTGGGTGTTCAAATGGAATGATTTGCTGAGGAATTAACGCATTTGAATACTCAAATGAAGCAAATTCTGACGTGAGCAAAGCATTTGAGCATTCAAATACCACGAATCGGGTAGAATTAAAAGCATTTAAACATTAAAATGGCATGAATTCTGGGATTTCAAGTGATCAAATTTAATGAAATACCTTATCTGTTGAAAAATTTATAATATACTGATCCGGCAGCATTCCCCTAATTTGAGATAACACTTATCTTGAAGCGTGTAATATTTAAGTTTTGTTATATAGAAATGTACCGATACTTATAAGAATTGAGGAATAAAAAGGCTTGGATGATCAAAAGGGAAAGAGTTTCAGGCCATCCTTACCCCCTGGAAATTTCAAATACTTATCTTCATGCCGAATAAGATCTCTCCGATCCACGGTAGGCACTTTGCTGCGAGATGACAGGGGAGAAGAAATTTGAGAAAAAGAAATCAAATTATTCCCTTTTTGTTTCCAACCTTAGCCACACTTAGCGTGTCTAAAGTGAAAAATAATCTCAGTAAAATGAAAAATAGATGGATGTGCTGCTTTCTGCTGCTTAGTGTAATCCTGTTGAGCGCTTGTAGCGAAGAGGAGACTGCCAGTGGGCTTACTATAGAAAATTACCTGACCTTTGGCACTTACTATGGAGAATGTGCAGACAATTGCGTCAGTATTTACAGCCTGAGACCTGATGAAAAACAGTTGTATATAGCAAGTGAGCCCCAATATCCCACCTACCAAGTGAATGATTTTCCCTATGGTATTCATTTTGTCACGGTATCAGAGCAGCAATATGCACTGGCCAAAGACCTCATCAGGCATATACCGGAAAACCTCTTTGCCGAAACCAGCCTGGTAATCGGAGAGCCGGATGTGATGGATCAGGGAGGTATTTATGTGGAAACGGTGCACCGCAACACGATGCACAAATACTATATAGATACCAACAAAGATGCCATCCCCAAATATCTGCATGCGTTTGTGGACGAAGTGCTTCGGACCGTAACAGCCCTACGTGAAGTAGAAGACTAAAACTCCTTTTTGCCTTTCTCATCTCATCTTGCAGGCTGAGTAAAGTCTGGATATAAGGAGAGGTAGGCTGGTTTTACCTTTCTTCTGCTATGATAAACACTTCCAAAGAAGAGGCATTGGCTTTATAGGAATAAATAAAGCAATATGGTAAATACTAATCAGTTGAAATTGGCTGCTGAATTACGTACATTCAGCTAAGTGCTTTTAACTAGTCTGAGATCAGGCTGTCATTTTAGCACTTTATACATGGAATAATACAGTATATGGGCTATGATATTGCAGTTATCCAAGTTTCTGGATTGAGTGGGTTACATTAGAGATTGTTAGTCTACTAATTCATAAAGCGGAATATATTTATTGAAAGAAGCAAACAGGCGATTCAATCAAAGTTCCTAAGTATGAAACTGTTTTCTAACCTGCCTCGTCGTTCGTACATTATTCTTGGCACCCTCATGGTGCTGGCGGCATTGTTTGCTTATTACTTTTGGGTATATCTTCCTTCAAGAGAAGAGCAACAGATTGCCAAACGGGTGAGGGACCTGCAGCAGATTGCCAGAAACTTCAAAGAGAAAGACAAAGTATACCGTAAGACTGCCAATTCTATTTATGTCAGGGATAGTATCAGGAGTATATTTGAAAATTGTAAAGATACTTCGGACAGAAAAGGACTGATTGAGCTGCTGAGTGCGGAATTAGACAAGGCTTCCGGCAATCCCAACCTTCGTTTCATTGACAGCGCCTTCAAGGAGGCAAAAGATATCGTGTATCCTTATACATCTGAAAACTCCAAAGAAGATGTCAGGACCTGTGGTGTAGAACTGGCCGCTTCGGTGGACGCTTTCTTTGCACCCTTCCAAAAAACCCGTCGCTTTGACGACTATCTGCTCTTTAAAGGGAATGCGCTGGCATATAATACCGTAGATGGTGAACTCTTACAACTCTCTGCCCGGTCTTCCGGTAGTAACTTTCATATAGATAGTTTGCTCAATGGAGGTGAAGAGCAAAAAGTAAAGCTGAAACTGGATCAGTTGGAGAAGATCCCGGAAATATATGAGCCGGGACTTAATATGCAGCTATCAGCGGTTAAGTATAAGTTGTTTTCTACCAACCTACAGGACAGTAACGATGAGGTCTGGACCATTTATGCCCTGGTAAATGCTGAAAATTTTGAAGCGGATATCAAAATGATCCCTTATATGGTCGTCATCGTGATTGCCGTGCTATTATTGATTCTAATATTCGCTTTGCCACTGATCAAGCTCTCTCTGATCAGCCCGATAGAGCGTCTGCACCGGATAGACGTGGTACTATCCACTTCTTCATTTGTCATTTGTACCTCTTTGCTGTCTTTATTCATGCTCTTCGGGACATCTTATCGGGCCGACCTGAAGCATATAGAAGTACAGTTGAAAGATTTATCAAATAATATAGACGGAAAGTTTGAGCAGGAGCTTCTAAGTATCAGCCAACTCATGGCAGAATTAGGAGAAGTGGCAAATGCTGAGTCAGGCAATCATGATTTTACCCATCTTAATCTTTATGCGTACGAAAAGCTCCATCAGAAGCTCAACAGCTACGCATTTTTAAGAAATCTTTACTGGATGGATGATAAGGGGACGTGGAGATACCAGATTTCTACCGAGACAGACATCAGTAAAGCGATAGAAACCAAAAACTTTGAGGAAAGGCCCTACTTTTATGAAATAGCCAATAAGAATGGCTGGCATTCGGATGCAATCAAAGCGCATAAAGCCTTTTATGTACAGTCCATTACCTCCTGGCTGAACTCCGAGAAGCTGGCAGTAATCTCTGTGCCTTCTACCCATGACAAAATTATCCTGGAGCATGATACCCTGGAAAATATAAAGGTGATGGCGGCATCTATTCGCCTGCATGCGCTCATGGACCCCTTGCTTCCGCCCGCCTTTAGCTACTGCGTGATCAACCAGGAAGGAGATGTGCTTTTTCATTCGGACAAAGAGAAGAATCTGCAGGAAAACTTTCTGGCAGAAATTGACGAACACAGCGGAGTGCGCTCTGCAATCTTCGGCAAGAATAGTATTTATGCCCAAGTCAATGCCGGAGTAAACAGCCGAATCATCCATATGAGGCCGCTGAAGCATACCCCCTGGATGCTGGTTACAGAATACGACAAGGCTTACATAGAATCCCCTTACTTACAGCTTATCAGCTTGTGTGTTCTCTGCATTCTGCTCATAGGTGCGACCGCATTCTTTCAGTTATACCTTATTTCTCTCTTTGATCATAAGCCCTCTAAGCTTAAAAAGCAGGAGTTTTACTATGACTGGCTGTGGCCTGTGATGGAGAATAAAGAAAGCTACTTCAGTATCATGCTGTATAATATTATACTGGCCATAGCATTATGGATATACCATATCCACTTTGATCTCACAGTCTTGCAGGTATTAACTTCCTTTTTATACGCAGTTATTTTTAGCAATTGCAGTGGATGGGTAATGCTGGAAGAGGATTCCAGGCAGAAAGTACAGCGAGGTAAAATCATTCTGGCAGTCACATATGCTGTGGCTCTCATCCTCTATGTGGTAACCAGTCTTATTACTGAGGCTTGGGGAGAAAACCTTATCGTTTTATTGCTGGTGGCATTGATTTCATTTCCTCTATATTATCCACTGAGCACAGACAAGAAGTTAACTTTACCTTCTACTAAGCTGGGATTCAGGAATGCCTATTGGGGAATGTTATCTACCTATCTGTTGATCAGCAGCATACTTCCCGCCTTTTTTCTATACAGTTCAGCTTATGTACAGGAGCAGGAGATATGGACCAAATACGAACTCTATGAGATCAGCAAAGCGAGAGAAAACAGGAATGCGGCCCTGCAAACATTGTATAAGGATAAGATAATAGTGAATGAAGGTAATAATCAACAGGACAGTATTTATAAGCTGGCCATTCGGGAAGGTAACTATTATGATACGCTCAATTTTAAAGCATGCAGTAAAGAGTGTAAGATAATAGAGACTAAATTGCGTCCCCGTTGGGATAGTTTACTTCATCGCGGACGTCCGTTTTTCACCAATATGTTTGTGGCTTCCAATGGCTTTATATTTACCAAAGGAGGAGTGGAGTGGTGCACTGAGCTTTGTGAAACACACGGCATTCGTATGCATTATAATAGTGTAAATCAGGCATCCGAAAAGAATGAAGTACTGGCAGGGGTAAGTGGAGCATTTGACTTTCCTTATCTCTGGGAAAATCTGGAGGAAAATACCTTTTGGCTGCTCCTGATTTGGGTAGCATTTTTGGTGACGGTTTATTATGTCATCCGTTTTGCTACCAATAAGTTTTTTGCCATGAAACTGTTCAACAATTTACAGACCATGGAAATTGATGATGCTTACCTGGACAATTATTTTAGCGACAGTGTGAAAGAAGAAGGGCATAAGCACCTCTTTGTAGTGGCCCTTCCTTTTGCGGGTACCCATCAGCTATACAACAAAAAGCATCTGCAAGTCTTTGATGTGCCTCAACTGCTGGATGAAAAAGAATGTGCCAAAGTACTTAAGATTAAGAACAGCCAGGTGGTGCTTGAACATTTCAGCTATGTGATTGAAGATATGCAGGCCAATAAGCAGATACTGGATATCGTGGAGCGATTGCTCAGAAATCAAAACAATATCATTATCGTATCGCGCCTGTCGCCCTCGCAGATTATTGACCATTACGAAGAGCGCATCGGAAAGATGGAGGATGAAGGGCAAAAGGCCGAGCTTGAGGTACAGATGTCAAAATGGAAAGACATACTGGCAGGTTTTGTGAAGGTTTTTTATTCTTTGCTACACGAAAACACATTGCATCAGAAATATGCTGAAGATTTTAGCATTAAAGAACTATTAACTTATGAGTTTAGAGTAAACGAGCAGTACTTCAAAAGGATCAGGAAAGCGTTTACCCAGCAGTGGGATGAGGATAAGGTCGTACTTACTCCTGCTCTGGAAAAAGTTGAGCAGGAAAAAGAAAGTGATCCAATCAAACACCGGGATGTAAAGGAAGAAATTATACTGAAAATACAGAGCATGGCTCAACCTTTCTATTACTCGCTTTGGAATACCTGTTCCAAAGAAGAAAAGTACCTGCTGTATGACCTGGCGATGGATGGCTTTGTCAATACCAATAATGAAAGAGGGCTTAAGAAGCTGCTGGAAAAAGGATTGATTTACTATCAGGAGTCATTGATGCTGATGAACGAAAGCTTTAGAAACTTCATCCTCTCTACCATCAAAGAGACTGAGTCACTGGCGATGGAAAAAGAACTGAGACGTTCCGGAAACTGGAGTTTGTACAGTTCCATCTTCCTGATACTGCTGGTTAGCCTGATTGTATTCGTATCCTTGTCGCAGAAAGAGATCATCAGTCAGTTTGTAGCATTGCTGGCAGGTCTTGCTACTGCTATTCCATATTTGTTACGCTTTAGTGGTTTGTTTAGCTCAATCAGCGGTAAAAGTAAACTGAGCAGTGCAGTATGACAACAAACTGTGATCATAAGAACGGACTAGAAAATGAAGTCAAGGCTATGCCATTGAATTTAGTTGATGAAATCAGTAACTTAATCATGCCTAACCACAAAGATTATGTCTATACAGTTTGAAACTGTGCCCTTTACTAGTCGTGACGGGTTTTTCTGCAACCTGAAACATGTTGTAGATAGCTCGTATGACGATCAAGCTTCACAGCGAGTGCGAACGCCAATTCTTTTAGTCCACGGAGCCGGTGTAAGAGCTGATATTTTCAATCCGCCGACCGAAAAGAACCTCATTCATATGCTGATAGAAGAAGGCTACGATGTGTGGCTGGAAAACTGGCGGGCCAGCATTGATCTATTGCCCAATGAATGGGATCTTGACCAGGCTGCACTTTATGACCATCCTGCGGCAGTAAAGAAAGTGCTGGAGGAAAGCGGAGCAAAAGAGATCACAGCCATCATCCATTGTCAGGGAAGTACCAGCTTTATGATTTCTGCCGTACTAGGCTTGATTCCTGAAGTCAAAGTGATTATTAGTAATGCCGTTTCCCTTCACCCGGTAGTACCTCGCTATTCGGTTTTCAAGTTGAATGTTTTCGTGCCTATTGTGAAGTTGATGTTCAAATACCTTAATCCACAGTGGGGTATATATGCACCTGATCTCAAATCTAAGATACTGCGCTTTCTGGTAAAGCTAAGCCATCGGGAAGATGATACCCTTGTAGGCAAATTTGTAAGTTTCACTTATGGCGCGGGCTTTCCGGCATTATGGAGACTTGAAAATCTGGATGAAACTACCAAGGACTGGATACAGCATGAATTTGCAGAGGTCCCCTTAAGCTTTTTTGACCACATCAGGAAATGTGTGAGAAGAGGAGTTTTAGCCTCCGCTGACAATCAGGATGAGATAATGAGGACCTATTTATCTCAACCCCCTAAGCTTCATGCCAGGGTAGTCCTTTTCGGAGGAGAAAAGAATCGGTGCTTCCTACCGGAGAGCCAGCAGAAAACTTATGACTACCTGGAAAGTATACAGCCGGGAATCCATAAGCTATATATTCTGAAAGGCTATAGTCACCTGGATGTATTTTTCGGTAAAAATGCCCATCGTGATGTATTCCCTATCATGCTCAAAGAACTCAAGCAAGAACTACAACCTAAACAAACACAATCATGGCCATCCCCAAAAGAATCAAGCGGTACCGGGACCGGTACGCACTCGTAGATGGTATTCCTTATAAGATGCCTATTTATGCCAAAAACTCTCCATCTCTGATGGCAGGCTTCTCCTGTGACTATGAGAAAGCAAACGCCCTGCTGCCCGGTAATGAACTGCATGCGATGAAGTTACCCAATGGCAAAGCAGTGCTGCTCATCACGGTAATCAATTATCTGGATACCAGCATTGGTAAGTATATAGAATATAGCATTGCCATTGCCTGTACACACGGACGTAAACCCGCACCGCCCTTATTGCCTGCGATGATGATGAAGACTTTCGGTACCGGCCAATACATACTAGACCTGCCGGTAAGTTCGGAAGTATCGGTCAAAGGAGGTAAAGGGATTTGGGGCATGCCCAAACATCAGGCGAATCTGGATTTTATCATTAGCGATGAAATGGTTTCCAGCCAGTATGAGAAAGATGGTCAGTTTGCTTTTCGTATTGAAATTGACCGACCCAAGTCGCCCAGCTTTAAGATCAATGTAGGTACGACCAACTACTGTCGTTATCGTAACATGCTGATGGCTTCCTATATCTACTTTGAATCTAAGGTAGGCATTAACTTATTCAGCAAAGCCAATGCGAGGCTTTACATCGGTGACCATCCCAATGTCTCTTACCTCAGAGATTTGGAGATCACGCCTGACCCTTTCTTCACCATGTTCATGCCCGAAGCTAATGGTGTACTGGATGATCATTTTCAGTGCTGGTTCATGACCTATGATGAACCGCCTGCACAAATGACGGAAGGTTTTGAAACCGTTTTTGATCTGGGACTGAGTGAAGAATGGCTGCCCGCTCCTGCATTTACAGATTATGAGCAGTACCGGATAGGGGCAGAACGGAAAAAAGAAGTGATGAGTAAGGTTTAATGATTAATGCTTAATGAGTGATGATGAATGGATGAATAATCTGCAATTTCAAATCGCACGGCGACCGTTTGTAATCTTTAATCTCTAAAAAAATGAAAAGAACACTGCTAGACATCAACAACGCCTACATCTTTTTTTGCGCATCTATCTATTTAGGGCTTTTCTGGTCACTACATTTCTTCTGGTTTCCAAATTATCCCTCTACCTTAAATGTAGATAATTATTATGACGCAATCATTCCCATCACGGATACAGCCACACAATTTTTCTTTATTACCATTCCGATCATGGCAGTGGCCATTGTGATCATGCTGATCAGTGAGTGGAAGACGAAATTCCGTTGGGTACCGCTGGCCTGGATCGTTGGCCTGCTGGCGCCAGTCATTGTGCAGCAATTGTTTATTGAAAGAGTGAATGATAAGTTTAAAGCAGGAGTAACTGATCCACAGGAACTCGGCTCACTCCTTACTGAGTGGATGTTTCTTAATGATGTACGCTGGGTGATCCTTACAATTATGTGGTGCATTACCATGTATTTCTTTATCGCCAAAGCCCGGCAGAAAAACCAGCAGCCACAGCAGCGTGAGGTATCTTATGAGGCGGCTTAGTGTATGAAAAAGTACATTAGCCTTCTTGTTATTCTTATCTCTGTGATAACTGTAATTTCAGGACTCACGCAAGTAGTTGCTCCTGAATTTGTGCTACGGTTTATCGGAGCAAGTGTAACGGTTACATCTATGCACTTCTTTGCGATTGTAGGCATGTTTATGGCGCTCTTTGGCGGCATGGTGCTGCATGCGATCTACAGTGCTTATCCCAACGATGTGGCCATATTATGGGCAGCGTTTCAGAAGATCGGAGCATTCGCAGCAGTAAGTTTGGGCGTCTTTTCTGAGATATTTTCTCCCATTGCTGCCGGAGTAGCCATTTTTGATCTTTTTTCGGGCCTGCTTTTTTTATACTATCTAAGAAATCTGCGTAGCCGTGAAATTCATTAGTTACTTTTTCTTTTACACCTATATCGGGCTGGTATGCCTGGCAGGTATCTGGGGTGCGTTCTTCAACGCACATCTGGATTTTTCTCTGCTGATGGGGCTGGATATCAGTAGTTTATCAGAAGATGTACGAAATAACTTACTAAGTCAGTACCGTTTCCTGAGAGCATTAGAGTTTGGCTTTGGCTTATTTGCCCTACTGTTTACCAAAGAGATTTTCACACAAAAGAAGTTCAACAGCTTGTTCCTGATCATCATGGCTTCGGGTATACTTGCCAGAGTAGCATCATTGGTTTATGAAGGCTCACCCAACTGGATGATGTACTTCTTTATGGTTTACGAAATCATTGGATTTATTTTCATTTATCTGTACAGTCGTCAAAGCATACAAGCCTATGTCACTGCCTAAGCTCATACAACTGCAACATGATCATAATCAGCCGAAAAGATCGCTGATACTCGCCGGAGGAGGAGTGAGGTTGGCCTATCAGGCAGGAGTGTTACAGGCTTTGCAGGAGAATAGCTTGCAGTTTCAGCATGTGGATGGTACTTCAGGAGGTATTTTCAATGCAGGAATGTTAGCCTCAGGCTTGGAAGCGGATGAGATGTGTAAACGTTGGCGTAGTTTGGATATCAGCGGTTTTATGTCACTGCGTCCAGCCAAAAATTACCTCAAGCTGGCCAGTATGGCGGCCTTTGGTGATGCAGATGGCATACGAAAAAAAGTGTTCCCGCATCTGGGCATTAATTTGAAAAAAATCAGAGAGAATAATAAAGTCTGTGCTACTTTCAATGTCTGTAATTTCAGTCACAAAACCATTGAAGCCATTCCTCATCAGGAAGTGACTGAAGATCACCTGATTGCCGGAGTGTCGCTACCCATCTTTATGCCTGCCATCAAAATCAAAAATGACTGGTATAGCGATGCGGTCTGGATCAAGGATGCCAACCTGATGGAAGCAGTGCGGAGAGGAGCAGAGGAGATATGGCTGGTCTGGGCTATCGGCAATACACGGGAATATCTGCCCGGATTCTTCAATCAGTACGTCCACATGATTGAGATGAGTGCCAACGGAGGGTTGCTGGAAGAGTATGCCCAGATCAAAGCTTTGAATGAAAGAATAGCTGCCGGAGATTCTCCCTACGGAAAACGAAAACCTATCCGTCTGCATGTCATCAAACCGGAATATCCGCTGCCTCTGGATCCCGACCTTTTCTTCAACAAAATTGATACCACTACCCTTATCAATATGGGCTATGTGGATGCTTTGCAGTATCTGGAAAGCATGCCAACGGAGGGAGTAGCTTTTGATGCCAACAGCACCCGCATGAAAGAGCCGGGCAGACAGTTTACTTTTCGTCAAGCCTATGAAGGCAGTCTGAAATTTGAGGAAAAAACAAGTACAATGGCTTATCACCCTTCTTTTACAGTCAGGGAAATTGACGAAAAGCTGTCCATCTACGCCGTTTCCAGTATTTCCGTTGAAGCCTTCGGCAGGGAGATTTGCACCAAAGAAAATAAAGTCAGGATTATAAAAAAGGACAAAGCTTCTTATCTTGAGATAGATTCCGCTTTTGTCCATCGTGAGAAGCACTATACGCTCAAGGCCAGCATTCAAATGCATTCAGTGACCAATTGGCTGCTGGGGCTTGAGTTTAAGAAGGTAAAGCTAAAACTCTTTGATGATCGGCAGGAAATGTTGAGCGAAGGTTTTCTCCGACAGGCTGCCGGTAACAGAATCAAACAGCTACTGAATAATAAGCTGACGAACAATGGACAGGGGGGAATCCGCTGGAAAGAAAAATATCAGATGGTAAAAAAACTATACGCTTAACCCCTAATCTATGAAATTTGATCGTCAACCCATGGTTCGCTGGTACAATGTGAGACTTCTGGCCGCTACCGGCCTCAAAACAGTGGTTTCTTCTCTCTTCGGAAACTTTGCCGACAAAAGGGAAATACAGGCGGCCCTGAGTGCCAACGAATCCTATGATTATTCTGACAAAGAAGATATCTGGGTAGATTATATCGCTGATATCGGTGATGGCTTTGATGCCACCTACACTATGGCACACCTACTCGCCCAACCTTCTCTCAACGTAGAAGGCAAAGCAATTCAAAGAGGAGAAATCCTTATCATGGGAGGTGATGAAGTTTATCCGACACCTGAAGTCATTGAATATAAAAACCGTATGCAGGGGCCATATAACGCGGCTTTTCCCTGGCAACAAGATGATGAAGACCGTCCGCACCTCTATGCTATTCCCGGCAACCACGACTGGTATGATGGGCTGACCAATTTTATCAAGCTCTTTTGTCAGGACAGAGCCATTGGTAACTGGCTTACCCGGCAGAAACGGAGCTACTTCGCCATCAAGCTGCCACATCGCTGCTGGCTGTGGGGCATAGACGTACAACTGCATGCTGATATTGACCGTCCGCAGCGCGAATACTTTACCGAAATCGTGAATGATGAGATGGAAGACGGAGATACCATTATCCTCTGTACTGCCGAACCCGCCTGGATCTTTGATTCCATTGACAAGAGCAACGATACCTACGATAACCTCAAGTTTTTCATTGAAAGACATATACTGCTGAAGGATAAAAAGCGTAAAAATTGCCCAGATAAAAAGCTTAAACTACTGGCAACCATTTCCGGTGATTTGCATCACTACTCCCGCTATGAAGTTCTGGAAGATCAGGGGGGAGGGCACCTGATCACTGCCGGGGGAGGCGGTGCTTTCATGCATCCCACGCATATCCTCAAAGATGACCTGATCACTGCCGATGAACATCATGCAGTACTCAAGAGAACTTATCCCTCAAGGACAGAATCCCGGAAAATGGCTTTCAAAAACCTGCTGTTCCCATTTATGAACCGGGAGATGTCTATGACGCTGAGTTTTATCTACCTCTTTATCATCTGGTTTCTGCAAAGCATGTCTGATACTACCATCACCAGCCAGCTTTCAAAAGTACCATACCGCTTAGAAAATCTGGGAGAAGTGTTTCTTATCGTCAATGATGCGCTGGTACTCAACCCTTTTGGCATTATCATGAACCTCATCCTCATCGTGGGAGTGCTGGGCTTTACCGATACCTCTTTTGGGCGCGGTAAGTGGAACTGGATAGCCGGTGTATTCCACGGGGTGGCGCATATGGTCAATCTGTACGTATTGCTTTGGCTCTTTTCCCGTGTCAACTCCCTTTTGCTTACCGGTGAATCGTTTGGAGAAATCTATAACCAGATGCATGAATGGAGAATTGCCTCACTGCTCTATACTTTACTCTTTGTGACTGAGATGCTGACCATCGGCGCGCTATCCGCGGGTTTCATCTTCGGAGTTTACCTACTGATCAGCTCATTGATCTTTCAGTCCCATCCTACCGAATCTTTTTCATCCTTCAGAGGCACATCTTACAAGAACTTTCTACGCTTCCACATCACCGCACAAGGGGTGACCATTTATCCCATAGGCGTGAGAAGAGTTATTCGTCATTGGAAAAACAGGGGGACAAGAGAAAAGCCACGCTTTGAAGGGAAGCCTATCAAATATGAACTTATAGAAAAGCCTATACACATAAAATTCAACCGCCATGAAACGCTTGTCAAGTCTACTGAGCAACTTAAAACCCGAATATGATGTCGTAGTCGTAGGATCAGGATACGGAGGAAGCATTGCCGCTTCACGAATGGCCCGCTGTGGCAAATCTGTCTGCCTGCTGGAGAAAGGAAAGGAGTTTTTGCCGGGAGAATTTCCTTCTTCTATGACAGATGCGGCCAAAGAAATGCATATCGCAAAAGGTAAAAGACACATTGGTACCGAAAACGGCCTCTTTGATTTTGTGGTAGGTAAAGATATCAGCGTACTCAAGGGCTGTGGACTGGGAGGCACCTCACTGATCAACGCCAATGTCTCCATAGAGGCAGAAGACAGGGTGTTTGATGATCCCAAGTGGCCGGAAGCGCTGCGTAAAGACAAACTTTCGCTGGACTTTGGCATTGCCCGTGCCCGTGATATGCTGAAACCTAACCCTTATCCGGAAGGAGAGAATGGTTATAAGGTTCTGGCCAAGACCGAAGGTATGCGTACTTCTGCCAAAGCTATGAATGAGGAGTTCCGGCTCTTAGACATCAATGTTAACTTCAAAGAGCAGGTAAACCATGTAGGTGTGCATCAGAAAAGCTGCAACAATTGTGGCGACTGTGTGAGTGGCTGTAATCATACTGCCAAAAATACAACGCAGATGAACTATCTGCCCGATGCCAAGAACCACGGGGCGGAGATATTTACCGAAGTGGCGGTCAAATATGTTGAAAAACAAGGTGATTCCTGGCTGGTACACTTTGACGTGCTGGGCAGCGGAAGAGAAAAGTTTGATGCTCCGGCCCTATTTGTTCGTGCGCAAAAGGTATTCCTGGGTGCAGGTGCTTTGGGAAGTACCGAGATTCTCCTTCGTTCGGCCAAACAGGGACTTTCAGTCTCGGATATGCTGGGAGAGCGCTTTACCGGCAATGGGGATGTGCTGGGCTTTGGCTACAACTGTGATGCGCCTGTCAGAGGTATAGGCAAAATCCTGAAAAAAGAAGAGATGGGCGATGTGGGCCCCTGCATCACCAGCGTCATTGACATACGCAATAAAGAAAAGCTGGAAGAAGGCATGACGGTGGAAGAAGGAAGCATCCCCGGAGCCATTGGCAAAGTCGTTTTGTCTTCCATCGTGCACTTTACCCGTATCTTTGGCAAGGATACCGACCGCAATCTCTCGGACTTCTTCAAAGAGAAGTGGCGCGAACTGCAAAGCATGGTGATGGGGCCATATTCCGGAGCCTTGAACAATACACAGGTGTATTTAGTGATGGCCCATGACGATTCCAGCGGCAAAATGTCCCTGCAAGGGGACCATATTGAAATCAGTTGGAAAGGCGTGGGGAAACAGAAGATATTCAATCAGGTAGGAGAGAAGCTACACCAGGCTACCAAAGCTTTGGGAGGTTCATACGTCAGAAATCCAACTTTCACTAAGCTTATGGATTATGACCTTGTCACCGTACACCCGTTGGGAGGCTGTGTGATGGGCGAAAGCGCAGAAACGGGTGTGGTAGACCACAAAGGAGAGGTCTTCTCCGGCAAGCAGGGCAAAGCTTTACATCAAGGTTTGTACGTCATGGATGGTGCCATCATTCCCCGTTCCGTAGGTACCAACCCTTTGCTCACCATTTCAGGACTGGCGGAGCGCAATTGCCAGCTTATTGCCAAAGAAATGGGCTGCCAGCTGGATTATGCCTTCCCCGAGATTGCCGATAAGCCGAAAGAAGAGCCTACTACTGGCATACAGTTTACCGAAAAGATGACAGGATTCTTCTCTACCGAAGAGATAGGGGATTATCAAAAGGCTTATGCGACCGGAGAAAGATCTGGTTCACCTTTTGACTTTACCCTGACCATACAAAGCGATGATATTGACCGGTTTGTAGAAGAGGCAGCGCATGAAGCCGGAATGATGGGCACCGTAAACGCGCCTGCCCTTAGCGAGCATCCGCTGACTGTTAGTAAGGGAAGGTTTAACCTCTTCATAACCGATCCGGAGGACAAAGACCGTAAGAAGATGGACTACCGCATGCGGATGCACAGCCGGGAGGGTAAAACCTATTACTTCCGGGGCTACAAAGACATACACGATGACAAAGGATTTGATGTATGGAAAGATACTACTGTGCTTTACATCAGTGTGTATGAAGGAGGAGATGAAAAGGGAGTATTAGCAGGCAAAGGCATGCTAAAAATCAAGCCAAAAGACTTCGCTAAACAGATGACCACCATGAAAGCCCTGCATCCTAAGAGTGCATTGGACGCTACCGCTGCCGTAGCCAAATTCGGCAAGCTCTTCGCCGGCTCCGTCTGGGATACTTATGTGATGTAGACTGAGATCTGGCAAATCTCAAAGATTTGTATGTGATTAGCGTAGGTAAACGTGCTATATATTGCTCATTCAGGAAGAAACTTGTTGATTGTTGGATAAGAAACGTATTTAGCGTTATTCAATTTAGCGCTTTGATCTCAAATAAAATATATCAATGCCAGATTTAAAAAGATTCCTACCAATGACATAATAAGGCGCTAATCACATACTAAGATTTGCCAGATCTGTAATCTTATTTAAAGGCTGACGATCAATACTTTTAATTTTTTACGCTCCGGAAAGCCGCAAAACTTACCTTTACAGAAAATCACTGTCCATGTAATGCTGCACATGGACTGAATGACTCCTTTTAAAGGCAATGCAGTGCTGCAAACCCACTGAAACACCTGGATGAGTAGTGATGTAGTGCTGCAAGTCCATTGATCCACCTGGATCAGTGGAGAAACAGTGCTGCAAGAGCACCAATCCACCTGGATCAGTGGACAAACGACGCTGCGGGTGTACTGAATATGTAAGTTCAGTGGACATGTAGCACCGCATCCTGACTGAATCAGTCATTTCAATGGACATGCAGCAGCGTTTTGCCATTTTTCCTACCCGATGAAAGGAAAATCACCTCCTTCTTACGCCCCCAAAAAAGGCGCAAAGCAGAAAAATGAGCTACGCTAAAAATGCGCTTTTGCCGGGATTGGTAAAATTTTGAAATTGCTGTATCTTTTTGGTTATAAAGAGTACGTGTAGAGAATAAACAGGAAGTAAAATGTGGGGACAATTAGTAAGCACTATAAAATGAGAAACTTAGATGATTCAATCTGGAGAAATCTGACAGGGGGGTATCAAATATTTTATGATCCTTCAATTGCATTAAAAAAACTTGAAAGAGTGGATAATGAAAAAGATGAAGACTTGATATGGGAAGAGCTTTGGCAAGAGTTGTATCATCAGGGAGATATAGGAACTGCTTCTTTACTTACCATTCCTCAACTCATCAGAATTTATAAAATAAAAAATAGAGCAAACTATCAAGTATTTGCTTTCATCACGGCTGTAGAATTATCAAGAGTTAATGGTGCTGTTAGTATTCCACCTGAATTTAAAGATGAATATCAAACAGCCCTGGATCAGCTTCCCCAATTGATTGATCTGGTAAAAAATCAAATGTGGGATTCTGTATTGGCAGCTAGTGTATTATCAGCTACAGCAATTTGGAAAAGAAAATATAAAATGGCTGAACTGATATCAGAATTGGAGGATGAAGATTTAACTGTTTATTTGTTAGATCAGGTAAATGAGTATTGAAAAAGGTTAACATTACCGTCTTTCTCTTTCAAGTTTAGCGAAGCGCAACTTGGAGGAGGGGGGGATAACCACAAGTTACGCTGCGCTAAACTTGCGGTAGGGAGAGTATGGAATAAGAGGTATGGCTTGTGACCAACAAAGAACAAACATATGGTTTTGCAGCAACTGATAGATTTGAGAGATTTTTTCTTTAACATGCTTAGCAAACGAAATGGAGCAGCCTATGCAAAAAAGAATTACCGGACCATGCTCATGCTTGTATTCTCCAGCTACTACGTGGCTTTTTTACTCATCATTGCGGTACTGCAATACAAAGCAGGCATCGCTGTATCCCCTTTCATAAAAGAAAATATCTTCATTCAACTTATTGTAGGCATATTCATTTTTGCTCCCTATTACTATACTTTTCAGTTCCTCTTCAGGAAGATGGCAAAATATCCAATGGATAAGCATATGTCTTCAGAAAAGTATAAAGGATTAAGGAGGAAGGCCTGGGGGATATCAATGCTTGGAATTACCTTAATAGTCCTCGTACCCTGGGGCTTGGATAGCCTTCTGCCTGCATTCAATAAGCTTGATGCTCTTTCTTTGCCATAAATTAAAGAAGTGTAGAAGTGGCTTTACACTGAAGGTTAAAATTCAAACTACTCTATCTTATTGAATGAAATTCGTAGTTTTCAGTAAAACCTTTTAAATTGAGGGAGACGTCATGAAGGGTGATGATAAGGCTTTGCTTACAAAAATATGAAACCCAGCAAAACAGAAATACTGCATATACTGAGTCAACAAAAATCTATACTTGCCCAAAAGTACCATGTGGATAAGCTTGGGCTTTTTGGTTCGTATGCCCGTGAAGAAGCTACTGAAAACAGTGATATAGATATTCTGGTAGATTTCACCAAGCCTATAGGGATGGAAATCGTTGACCTTACGATGGAACTGGAAAAGGCCTTGCACTATCCCATAGATATTGTGACAATTAATGCGGTGCGCCAACGATTATTTGATTACATCAAGCAGGATTTAGTGTATGTCTAGGCGAGACGATTGGCTTAAGAGAATCATTCAGGACTATATTCCTCCATTGAAGTTAAGTCTGGAAAAGCTTATTAAAAATCGTTAACAGCATAGAAGGCTTAGGCAAGCATGAAAACACTTCCCCCCAGATAGAGTAGAGGGGAGGATGCGCACAAACTATGTCAATTAACCAACACCCATAATATCATGACCTCAGTAAACCCTTTTGCCAAAAACTATTTCTTCATCTTAAGTCTGCTCATACTGGCCCTGGGCCTGATCGCCTTTTCTGATAACCTGATTACGGATGTAGGGCAGGAAAGTAATGCCGATCCTGTTTTTATCATCCATGGTTTGATCATGTACACTTGGATAGTCGTGCTGGTTATTCAGACCAACCGTATTCGTACGCTCAACACTAAAGCGCATATCGCCTTTGGATGGATAGGTTTTATCATCGGAGTAATGATGATACTGAGTATTGGCTTTACGGAATTGATAAGAGGAGCACCCTGGAGCGACCTTCCTTACTTTGGAAAGGCGAACAGAATATTTACCGCGACATTTGCAGTCATGCTCGTAGTCGCTTATCTGAAACGAGATAAGCCTGTATTGCATAAGCATCTTATCTTTGTAGGGATGTTATTCATCATGGAGCCTATACTTTCAAGGGTGGCGGGCAATACCGGTAATAATCCTGCTACAATGGCACCCATCATCTGGCTGCTTCTTTGGTTATCCATGTTTGCATACGACTTTATGAGCCGAAGAAAGATTCATCCTGTCACTTACCTGGGCCTTTTGTACTGGTTTGGCGTGTATGCCATAGTGTCTTAACCGCAGATTAGCTGGCCAGCCTTATATGGTTAGCAAAGGTGAAACAATTGATGAGTAGACATGGGTGCCTAATTTTGACTTAGTGCAAACTCACATTAGTACAGTGGTGAGTTTGCATTCGCTATTCTCATCAAAATCTTCTAAATTGATAGGTGGCATAAGCATATAACAACAAACCAAACTATCTAAACTGCCTATGAAAAGTGAAAAAACCAAGCCCGAAACTATTGACGAATACATTGCTGATTTTCCTCAGGAGGTGAAAGAGATTTTGGAGAAGGTAAGAATGACAATTCATAAGGCAGCACCCGAAGCAGAGGAAGCCATCTCTTACCAGATACCTACTTTTAAAATGAACGGTAAGAATCTGGTCCATTTTTCTGCCTATAAAAATCATATCGGCTTTTATCCGGGGGCTTCCGGTATTGAGGCCTTTAAAAGAAAGCTTCGGGACTATAAATCTGCCAAAGGTTCGGTACAATTCCCCTTAAGTCGTGCTTTGCCCTATGATTTGATCAGCGAAATTGTTGCTTACCGGCTAAAAGAGAATCAGGAGAAAGCAGAAGAAAAGGCAAAGAAGAAATAAAAAAAATCCCGCCCGAAAAGACTTTATCGGGCGGTGAAATTATGGCATCAGGGAATCTTTAGTAACCTACGGCATGTCCGTCTTTTCGGCTTTCTGAGGCTCCGTAGTAGACATCGTTTTCAGCATCGTACATGATGGACTGATAACCTCCGAAGCCATCGGGCCGGCCGTACTGTACATCATGTCCTTTCTTGATCAGCGCACGCACCACCATAGGAGAGAAGCCTTCCTCTATGTAGACCGTACCTCCGTCTGTCATGATAGCACCGGTAGGTGATGATGAACCGGAATGATTGATACGGGGCGCGTCACCCGCCTCCTGTATGTTCATCCCAAAGTCAATCATATTGACCAGAATCTGGGCATGGCCCTGGGGTTGAATAGCACCTCCCATAAGTCCGAAGCTCATGAAAGGCTTTCCATCCTTGGTCACAAAGGCCGGAATAATGGTATGGAAAGGACGCTTGTTGGGCGCGTACACATTAAAATGATCTTCATCCTGAACATTGAAAAGCTGTCCGCGGTTTTGCAGGCCAAAGCCTAGTCCGGTAGGTACCATGCCGCTGCCCATTCCGGCATAATTACTCTGGATTAACGAAACCATATTGCCATCTTTATCGGCTACTGTAAGGTAGATGGTGTGGCTTTGGTTGAGCTCTCCGGCATCCAGTTTCTCCGCTGCTTTGTCAGGATCAATCAGCTTTCTTCTTTCATCAGCATAGGCTTTGGAGATAAGTTGCTCTACCGGAATCTCATTGAAGTCAGGGTCAGCGTAGTACTTCGCCCGGTCTTCGTAGGCCAGCTTTTTTGCCTCAACAAAATGATGCATATAGTCGGCACTGCCGAAGCCCATTCCTTTGATGTCGTAGGGTTCCAACAGGTTCAGGATCTGAAGTGCTGCTATGCCCTGTCCGTTAGGGGGTAGTTCCCACACATCGTATCCACGATAGTTGGTAGAGACTGGATCAATCCACTCGGAGGTATGATCTCTGAGGTCTTCGTAAGAAAGGAAACCACCATTCTCTTTCATGTACTTATCTATGGTACGGGCGATCTCACCTTTGTAGAATGCGTCACGGCCGCCTTCGGCTATTTTTTCTAAAGTGTTAGCCAGATCAGGGTTTTTGAAAATTTCTCCTTTGCGAGGCGCTCTGCCGTCTATGGTAAATGTCTCTTTAAAGCCTGGATACTCAATGCGGCGAGGTACTTCCCTGGCCCAGCGGGCAGCGATGATCTCCGTAACCGGATAGCCCTGCTTCGCATAATTAATCGCCGGTTGAAGAATCTCTTCCATAGGCATGCTGCCCATACGTTCGTGCATGGTGAACCAGCCATCCACACAGCCAGGCACAGAAACAGGCAGGGGACCAAGATAGGGTACAAAGTCCAGGCCTTTTTCCTGAAAGTAAGAAAGCTTCAGACTTTTGGGAGAACGGCCACTACCATTAAGGCCATAAAGCTCTTCATTCTCCGCATCCCAGATGATGGCAAAGAGGTCTCCGCCGATGCCGTTACCCGTAGGTTCTACCAATCCCATCACCGCATTGGCGGCAATGGCAGCATCTACCGCATTTCCTCCCTGTTTCAGAATATCTATGGCGACCTGCGCAGCCAGGGGCTGGCTGGTAGCGGCCATTCCGTTTTGAGCTATGGTTTCTGAGCGGGTAGTCCAGGCTTCACCTACGCTTCTTTGCGCCAGGATTTCAGAAAAAGCAAATAGGGTGATGGTAAAACATAAGGTCAGGCTTAGGTAGTGTTTGCTAAAAGTCATTGGATGTATATTAAAGATTGTTAATAGGTGTCTTGACAAAAATGCCGGGTATATCATCAGGAGCATTGGTATTGGAGTTAATCTCTGCCTGGCTGTAGATAAAGCGTTCCGGCAACTCACTACCCGCATTGGGTGGAGGCTGTACCCCCAGGCCTTCCGCTCTGCTCCTGCGGATGTCGTTGAAGCCATTGATTTGTCCGAAGAAAACAATGTATCGCTCCATAAGAATGTCGTTCAACAGTGCTTCTTCGGGGCTACTGCCATCAGCATTGAGCATACCTCCAGCCTGAAGGTCAGCATTTTCATAAGGTAAATACACAGCGCTATATGCTTCAGTCTGATAGGCAGGATTAAGGTAGCCCCCTTCATTCATAAAACTACGATAATCGTTCAATGCCTCCAAACCGGCAGTCAAGCCCTGCGCTCTGAGTGCTGACTCAGCCAGGATAAGCAGGTTCTCCTGATAAGTTACCAGCGGATAAGAAGCATCTACGGCGAAAACGCCTCCAAAAGCATTAGTCCCTTCAGTATTGGGAGTAATGTTAGCCGGATCATCTATGTTTTTGAAATAATAGTTAAAACGAGCCTCTTCATCGGTTTTGGCATTACCACGATACAAAGGATTGGTGGAATCAAGAATTTGGGTAATGTACGTACCGCTGGCGTCAATATCCCCGGAGCGACCGCCTTCAAGAAAGGCATGATAAAGGTTCTCATTCTGGCCGGCAGTGCTACCATGAGGAGCCATCAGCGAATTTTCCAAACTGCTGATTCCCATCAAAGCCTCATCATAAGCAAGCTGATATTGTCTGGACTCCAGATAATAGCGGGCTTTCAGGGTGTGTGCCACTTCCAGCCATTTTGCGCCATCTCCGCCAAAATAAATCTCAGCGACATCAATAGAGCCTCTACCTGTTTCCAGGTCCAGTATGGCATCATCCAGAAGGTTTTGTAATCCAGTATAGACATCCGTTTGTGCATCAAAGGCAGGGTTAGGAAATTCACTGGTATTGTCAGCTTGTGAGAAAGGAATATCTCCAAAAACCGCAGTGGCAGTCCCTAAAATATTGGCCTGAATTACCTTGGTAATGCCCATCACCAGACGGTTGTCAATCGCCGCCGCTTTATCAATGATCAGATTACCATTGCCTATAATATTGGCATAAATTTTTTCCCAGGTCTGGTCAAAAGAGTCTCCGTCAATGATATAGGAGTTGATGGCTGAGTGCTGACGGTCAGCGCCGCGCAGATAGCCCGACCAGATGCTGGCTACCCGGGCCGGATGCCCTGATTGTACCGCGATATTGGCTACTTCAATACCGGTGAGCATAAGAGAGATAGAGGCATCAGTAGGATTGTTAGGATTATCATTTATGCCTTCCACGATGTCTTCACAGGCAGTAATGACAATAAAGCTGAGCAGTATGCTGAGGGTTTTATATAGTCTGTTCATCATCTTGTTCTGTTGAAAGGTGCTTAGTAATTAATGATAAGAGAAACGAGGTAGGACTTAGAGCCCGGTGTATTAAAGTAGTCCATGTTTTTGGTAAAGAAACTTCCTCCCAGGTTGGTATCAGGGTCAATGCCCACCACGTCTGTCCACAGAAACAGGTTTCTTCCCGTGAGCGATATCTCTACAGATCGCAGTTTGGTTGCCTCCTGAAAGCCTGGTGTCTGCAAACGATAGCTGAGGGATAGTTTTCGCAACCTGGTCCAGCTACCATCAGAAATAAACTGTTGGTTGACCGGTCCGAAACCACTACCCAGGTCGGTATAGAAGCTTTGGTCCAGTAATACCGGTCCGCCTCCCCAGTCCGTGATATTCCCTCTGACAGTGCTTCCTGCCGGAATGGTTTCTCCCGCATAATTTTGCAGATCTTGAGCTAAAGTTACTTCATTTCCGGTATCGGCATGCGTTCCAAAATTATACATTACCCCACGGGTTCCATTGTGGAAATCTGCGCCCTGATTGGTTTCAAATAAGAAATCCAGGGTGAAGTTCCTGAAGGAAAGCGTACTTCCCAAGCCTCCCCGCCAGTCAGGATTAGGATCACCAATTACGCCACTTTGTGTGGCTACTGTCGGGAAGTTGTTCTCATCCAGAATCAGGTTGCCTTCTTCGTCCTCGGCAAACTTACCTCCCCAGATTACTCCTAGTGGTTCCCCTACTACCGCGCGGGAGTCGGCTCTGCCTTCACGACCTTCCAGGAAAAGAGATTCTGTTCCTGCCAGGCTCAATACTTTGTTTCGGTTGCGGTTGAAGTTGGCGTTCACACTCCACAGCAGTTGTGGTGTGCTTATGATATCCATATTGACATCTAACTCAATACCTTTATTCTCCAGCGAAGCGGCATTGGTGTACTGGGTCGCAAAACCTACCGAAGGGGCCAGCGTAACCGGTATGAGCATATCCACTACCTTGTTCTGGTAATAGGTAAAGCTGGTAGTTAATCTGTCATTGAAGAACCTTAAGTCGGTACCAATTTCATATTCGGTTTTTCTTTCCGGTTTCAGCTCGCTGTCACCCTGCTCGGTACTTCTCAGAAATGCACCTTCGCCAAATTGGGCTCCGTTCAGGTTATCTCCAAAAGGAGCGTTAGAAAAAGTAGCTGGTACAAAGACGGTAGTGGTACGATAAGGAAGAGGTTGAATACCCACAATTCCGTAAGACAGTCTCAATTTCCCAAACGATAAAAAGCTCAGGTCATCCAGGGCGTTAAGCTCGGTAAACTGCCAGGCCAGATCAGCCGAAGGATAATAGAAAGTTTTGTCAGACTCGTCTCCGAAAGTGGAAGAAGTTTCGGCTGCTCCCGACAAGTTCAGATAAAGTGCGTCAAAAGCAGAGAAGTTGGCAGTAGCATATAGTCGGGAGGTACGGATTTCTCTTTTCTCATTAGAAGGAAAACGATCGGATACTACCGCATTGGAGAAGTTGATGGGACCATCATCTATCAAAAAGTTATTGATCTCAGTAGCAGTATTGTAATAATTTCTGCTGTTGATATTGAAACCCACTGTATACGTGGCTCCGAAGTTCGTCCCGATAGTTTGGAAAAACCTACCGATCAAATCCAGGTTCAGCTCACTTTCTTTGGTAATCTGTTCAGTAAAAGTACCATTACCCCGATTGGCTGAGTCATTGATAGGGAAGTAATTGATCTTCTCATCGGTATAGCTGTCAATACCTCCCCGGGCAATGATATGAAACCAGTCCAGAGGAGTGATTTTAAATTGAGTGCTGTTGATAAAGCGATTGACCAGCGTGGAATTTTCCTGCTCATTGATCGGCCAGAGCGGGTTATTGTAAATTGGGTAGGGATCATCTCCCAGATACCTTCTGTATGATCTCTGGCGGAGGATAGGACTGGCGTTTTCGTTGGCATAGTAGTAGCCTTTGTAGTCACGCACATTAAAGTCAGCTGGGTTTCTGAGTAAACCCAGCATGGAACCAGAAGTATTATTTCCCTGCTGAATCCGGTCTGCAAGGCTATTGATGTAAGTAGTATTGCTTTGGATTTCTACAACCGGATTAAAAGTATGCTGAAGGTTTGAGCGTACAGTAGTACGGCGGTATTCACTGTTGCCCTGTTGTATTCCTTTCTGCTTAAAATTGCCCAGACTGAAAAAATAGGTGGTTTTATCATCTCCCCCGCTTACATTCAGGTTATTGTCAAAGTAGTAGCCATCACCGAATACCGCGTCAAAATTGTCTTCTACAAATTCTTCCTGAGCGTTTCTTTCCAGGATAGGGTAGTAGCGTGTGCCATCCAGGGCTTCAAAGAATTCACCACTTTCATCAACCACATCTGCTCCACCGGGTCTTTCCGAGATTTTGTCACCGTAAGAACGGGAGTCGTTGGGGTCGTATTCTCCATTGCTTCCCTGTCCGAACTTATTCTGACGGGGGTGGAATTTATTTATTCTGTCAAGCGAAAAAGTAGTGCTGTAGCTGATGTTGATTTTATCACTCTTTTTGCCCTGCTTGGTGGTGATGTTGATCACTCCATTGGCAGCTCTTGACCCCCAGAGCGCTGCTGCTGCGGCTCCCTTCAGTATCGTCATGGAGGCAATGTCGTTGGGATTGATGTCGTTGAGGCGGGATTGCTGTTTCACCCCACCACCGCCGGAACTACTGCCTTCCAGGGTATTGCTGATGGGAATGCCATCTACAACGATCAGCGGTTGAGTGTTACCGGCAATGGTACTCATACCCCTGATCTGTATGAATGAACCCGCGCCCGGGTCGGAGCTTTGCTGGGTGATCTGTACCCCGGAGGCTTTACCTGAGATAGCATTGATCAACCCAGTCTCCCCAGATGAGGCAAGTTGTTCTCCTTCCACCACAGATTGGGTAGAGCCCTGTATGTCGGCATCCTCCTCAAAACCCAGAGCAGATACGATGACCTCGGAGAGTTGTTTGGTATCAGAAGAGAGGCTAACATTCAGTTCTGACTTATTTCCGAGAGCCACTTCTTTGGAGAGGTAACCAATAAAGGAGAAGATCAGCGTAGGGTTTTCCTGGGTGACCGATAGTTTATATGCCCCATTGATGTTGGTGATCGTCCCTTTTTCGGTATCCTTGACCAGAACATTTACTCCCGGAATAGGGTCACCTTCGCTATCCGTTACAGTTCCACTGACGGACCGGCTACTCTGTGCCAGGAGTGGATTTTGGGAAGTAAGCAGAAAGATTCCCAACAGGATAAAAAATCCGGCGGGAGGAAGCTTAGGTAGAGAAAATTTCATAAATTACCATGTTTATAATGAACAATGATCCCCTTATATGCTTGCAGGCATATGTATTAAGGGGGGGAAATCTTAAGAGCGAAGGTGTTGCAGCACTTTCGCTTTTTTTATGAAGTCATCCGATGAAAAAAAACTTGTTGGCTGTAAGTAAGAGGTTATAGAGATGGTAAAATTTTGGCTGTCTTTTTACCAATGAGACGCTAAAGTTAAGGCTAATGAATTATTTAGCAAATTAAATTCTAATTTTTTATTAATTATCGGAATAATATATTGAAAAATTAATATTTGTAGTAAGTAAAAAGCTCTGTATCCATTTGTACAGCATACCGGGTATCGCATACCGGGTGCCGCATGCTGAGGCAGAATCTGCCAGGAAATTTTACTAAAAAAACTGCTCGCCTTGAGGCTGGGCATGTGTTCATCTCATTTCCTCAGGCTGATCAATATCAATTAATGCTTAAACCCTCTGATAACAGTCAGAAAATCTTCTTAAGGAGGGGGCCATGTAAGATAAAAATTAGTGATTCGGGGGGGGTATTACATAGATGTAGGTACACACTACAAAATTCTCGGGATTCATTACATGAACGTAGCAAAACAGTGAGGTGAGCCGTGGATCTGGTCACTGTATAGTAGTGAAACAGTGACGAATTCGGGGAATTCATTACATCAACGCTATAAAACAGTAGCCTGAGCCGGGATTTTCGGACTGTATTGGAGCAATTCAGTGCCTTGAGTGGAGATTATTGGACTAAATTGGAGTAACTCAGCCTCATGAGCCGGAAATCTTAGATTTTATCATGAGGATATAGTACTAGAAATCCGTAAAATCTATGTGTAATAGGGTGAAATAGCAGGATAATCCTGAAAAATGAGGTCACAGCGTATTATTGTAATGCCTGCTCAAAGCGGGTTTGTGTATTGACACAACTGATGCTACACCTATTTTTCGTGGCTCAAACACTGCCATTAACAAACGATTTTAAGCGCTTAGGCATAGATAAGTGAGAAACTTATTTTTTTCATACATTAACCCTCAACAAGCTGGAAAATAGCATACATTGAAGCTTGTATATTGAAAATAGCCGCCCCGCGTGGAACGCATATTTGCGCTATCTCTATGTTGCTGGCAATTGAAGAAATAATGAAGAAAATCTTAATCATTACTTTTCTACTAATCACAGGATGTTCATATAATAGGGAAACCAAAACCCCGAATCATGCCCAGATTGATTCTTCTGATTCTGAAAATTTCAATGAATTTTTGACTAAGTTTAATGAGGATTCCGCCTTTCAAGTAAAGAGTATCAGGTTTCCATTTACAATAGAATCGTTTGAGTTAGGTAATAATGGTGAGGATATTTCTATAAAAAAACAGATAATTAAAGAGGAATGGAAGACCATTAATTTAGAATATAAGGAAGAATATAAACAAAGAGAGGTAGATGCATACACTCAGAAAATACAAGTATTAAAAGATACAGCAGTAATTGAATTTCGGGGCATTGATAATGGGATACACTTCAAATACAGTTTTGTTAAAAATAATGGGCAGTGGGTATTAGTATCAATGACCGATTGGTCAACTTAAATAAAACTGCCAGCAACATCGCTCAGCGGGCATGCTTCGGATGAAGCCCTTCGCCGTCCGCTACATCGGCCGTTGTCCTTAGAGAGCGTTAAGCAACCTGCCCCTGAAATAATCCTTTTTATTTTCAGTAGTATTGGTTTGATAATTGTTAAACAGAAGGTGAATTTAACGCAAACCACAATTATTCAGCTTGATTCCGCAAACACAGACCCACGGCCCCATTGGCATATTTGACTCCGGTTACGGAGGGCTTACCATCTTTCGTGAAATCGTTAAAGCTTTACCCCAGTACGATTACATTTATCTGGGGGATAATGCGCGGGTACCCTATGGTATCCGTTCCTATGAAACCGTGTACCGCTATACGCTGGAATGTGTTCGCCATCTGTTTGCCATGGGGTGCCGTCTGGTAATCCTTGCCTGTAACACGGCTTCTGCCAAAGCGCTACGTACTATCCAGCAGCGTGATCTGCCTTTGATGGACCCTTACCGCCGGGTGCTGGGTGTAATTCGTCCGACAACTGAGATCATAGGCACGCTTTCCCAAAGTGGTCATGTAGGTATACTGGCAACAGTCGGAACAGTTAAGTCTGAGTCTTATGTCATTGAGATCAATAAGTTTTTTCCTCAGGTTAAGGTTTTTCAAGAAGCCTGCCCGATGTGGGTGCCTTTGGTAGAAAACAATGAATATGAGTCGGGAGGAGCGGATTATTTTATACAAAAGCATCTGGATCAGTTGCTGGCCCAGTCCTCTCAGATTGATACGATAGCGTTGGCCTGTACTCATTATCCATTACTGAGTAAAAAAATTAGCCAGTTTATACCAGCGCATATCAAACTGCTTACTCAGGGCGAGATTGTTACGCATAGTTTGTTAAGCTATCTGGATCACCATCCGGATCTGGAAGAACGGTGCAGTAAAAATGGGCAGATTGCTTTTTATACTACCGAGTCAACACAGGATTTTGACAATAAGGCGGCAATCTTTTTAGGGCATACCGTCACCTCAAAACATCTGGAATTATGAATAGTGTTATAGTACGAAAGGGTGATAGTGTTATAGTTTTAGTCTGTAGCTTTATTTCCATATTCTTAAGTAAAAGAAAATGTGGTCTTATTTTTCTGAAAACAACATTCTTGCAAAATGGAAGTAAAACACCATAACATCACTCCGTGACGGCCATAACACTAGAACTAATTATACTCTAGCTGGGCATACATTTTTACATAAGCAGTGGGCGACATCTTTTTCAGGGATTTAAACTGGCGGTTGAAATTGGAAATATTGTTATACCCCGATTCAAAGCAGACTTCGGCAATATTGTAACGGTGTTCTTGTAGCAATTTGCAGGCGTAGCCAATCCTGACTTCATTAAGATACTGCGTAAAAGTCTTCTTATTAATACTCTTAAAATAACGGCTGAAAGCGGAAGGGTTCATATTGGCCAGTTCAGCTACTTTATCCAAAGTAATTTCCTGCTTAAAATTATTCATGATATACTCGTACACCACAATAAGTTTGTTATGTTGCTTGCTCTTAAAGTTATCTACAAAACCCGCACTGGAAAGCAAAGTAGCATGTTGGCAGACAGACAACTCATGAAGAATTTCCAGCAAGCTCATCACTTTATCAAAACCCTCCAATTTATACATTTCCTGAAGCCTGATAGTGATTTTTTCATTTTCCGGACCTTCAAACTTAATACCCCGGCGGGCGCGTTCAAACAGATGCTTGATGCTGGAAAACTCAGGAATATTGAACAGCCCGCCGGCAAAGTTTTCACTAAAATGGACTACATGAGCATGGGCACGTAATTCGGAATTTTCAGCAAAATAAGCTTTATCATTCAGCCAGAGATGAGGAAGGTTCTGGCCAAGCAATACAATTTCTCCCGGAGAAAATTTTTCAATACTGTCCCCTACAAAGCGGGTACCGGTACTTTTTGCGATAATGACAAGTTCAAGTTCAGGATGGTAGTGCCACTTTTTCAGGAAGCTATTGTAGCAGTGATTTTCTAAAGAGAAGGAACTGTTTTGGTGGACAGAGCGACTTATCAACTCAGCTTTCATGTGTAGTATAATTTTGCAGGGAAATTATAATTGCTACAAAATTTACGTATTAATCTGAGCTTTTTATGCATTTACAGCAAAAAATAGAGTTTATGTGCAAAAAAAGTATCGTTCTGGGTAGAAGATGTGGTTGGATAGATAGTTCCCTGTTTCTATATTGATAATGTTTGTGAATTAATCTCTATTTATTGGGATGGGTGAAATCCCACGCCTTTAGGCGGCAACTTTAGTATTTTAAGTATTGCTATCT